>CAYWTX010000580.1:0-5453 GCA_964461295.1 uncultured Planctomycetaceae bacterium
CCCAGGGCGTTGCCCTGGGCTGTATTCCGTCAGCCTTTCAGGCTGAAGAACAGTGCTCCACCTGTCTCGGAACCGCAATGATGACGCTACAGTCTCGTTTCTCGTCCTGTTTTCCTTAGCTGAACCGTATTGGGGCTAGCCCACCGTTGTCGCGACCTCTTCGCGCCTCCACGGACGGAGGATGCCCTTGCTGTCCAGGTACGCCTCGCAACGGGTCATCATGCCCGCGTCGTTGCTGTGCCCGTCGAACTGGAGGCTCAGGAACGGCTTGCCCGACGCCTTGCCGATGAAGTGCTTGATGAACGAGTCGGGCCCGCACTTGAAGTTCGTGATGGAGATGATGTGCAGGTTCTCGTGCCGCCCCACCACCTGCGCCGCGCCGAGGATCCGCTGGCCCAGGTTCCAGTACATCGCCCCGTTCACCTCGCGGATGTCCTCCTCCGCCGTCGGCAGGAAGTCCAGCGGCACCACGTTCACGCCGTAGTTCTCGCGCAGCTTCGATCCCACCGACAGGTTCATCCCCGCGTCGTGGACGTTGTACGGGCGCCCGGCCAGCACGATGCCCGTCTCGCCGGTGCGCTCCAGCGTGGCCAGGGCCTGCCGGCCCGCCTGGAGAATCCTCGCGTCGAAGGCGTCCTGGGCGTCGAAGGCGGCCGTCACGGCCGCGGCAATCGCCTTGCGCCGCACGCCGCGCCGGCTGAAGAACTGCTCCAGCTCGCGCCGCACAAACTCCCGTCCCTGGCGGAAGTGCACGATGGGCGTGAGGAAGCGCCCGATCGAGCCCGCGATGGCCGGGCTGCGCCGGCACACGAACGGCAGCGTCTGGTGCCACGGGCACAGGTGGCTCTCGGTGTGCATCCACTTCGTCTCGGCGGAGATGATGTTGGGCACCAGCAGCCAGTCCACGCCCTTGGCGATGAGGTCCACCACGTGCCCGTGGGCGGCGATGATCGGGAAGCACGGCTCGGCTACCACGGCCTCCAGCCCGGCCTGCACGATCCGCTTGTTCGTCTGCCCGCTCAGCACCGTGCGGAAGCCGCAGCCCTGTAGCAGCGTCCGCCAGAACGGCAGCGACTGCCATGCGAACATCGTCAGCGGAATGCCCACGCTCTGCGCGTCGGCCTTCACCGGCGGCAGGGCGCTTTCGTCCAGCAGCCACCCCATCCGCATGGCCATCAGGTCCTCGATGACCGGCTTGCGTTCGGCCTTGGCCCGCTTGCGGAAGCGGTCGGAGCACTTGTCGCCCCAGTAGGTCTTCTCTCCCTCAACGTCGAATTCCTGGATCGAGCAGGCGTTGGAGCAGCCGCGGCAGGTGAACTCGCGCAGTTTGTAGTCCACGGCCGACAGGTCGTACCCGCGGAACCGCGACGCTTGCCGAGGCGAAGGCGCCTGGCCCTGTCGCTCCTGCGCCCTGACCGGGATGTACTCGCCGATGGTTTCTCTCTTCCCGGTTCCCGATTCCTGGTTCCCGGCCGGCACCGCGCCGGCCTGGCGGGCGGGCGCGTGCAGCATCTTGTCCCTCGCCAGCAGCGCCGCGCCGATGGCGCCGATCACGCCGTTGTGCGGCGGAACGATGATCGGTTTGCCCAGCACGGCCGCGAAAGCCGCCGCCACCGCGTCGTTGTACGCCGTGCCGCCCTGGAAGAAGATGCAGTCGCCGATGGGCCGCCCGCGAACCACGCGGTTGATGTAGTTGTACACCACCGAGTACGCCAGCCCGGCCACCAGGTCCGCTTTGCTCGCCCCGCGCTGCAGGTAGCTGTTGACGTCGCGCTCCATGAACACCGTGCATCGCTCGCCCAGGCGGATCGGCGCCTTCGACGACATCGCCAGCGCCGCGAACTCGCCCTTGATCGCGATGTCCAGCTCCTCCGCGCGCTCCTCCAGGAAGCTGCCCGTCCCGGCCGCGCACGCCTCGTTCATCGTGAAATCCACCACGATGCCGTCCTGCAGCGAGATGTACTTGGCGTCCTGCCCGCCGATCTCGAAGATCGTGTCGGGCACCTGCCCGCCCAGCAGCGTCTTGCCCACGTAGTTCGCGCCCGTCTTGTGGGCGGTGATCTCGTCGTTGATCGTGTCGGCGCCGATCAACTCGCCGATCAGCTCGCGCCCGCTGCCGGTCGTCCCCGAGCCGCGAACCCGCACCTTGTCGCCCCAATCCCGCTGGATCTGCCGCAGCGACTCGGTCACCACCTCGATGGGCCGGCCCTGCGTGCGCACGTAAATCTCTTCCACCACGCGCCCCTCGTCGTCGATCAGCACGACGTTGGTCGACACGCTGCCGATGTCAACGCCCAGGTACACGTCGATGCGCTCGGCGCCGTAGGGCATCTCGAACTTCTCCGCCCGGTCCCGTAGCAGCACCACGTTGTCCATCGCCAACGGCGGCGTCGTCGGAAACGCGGCGCCCGTCTGCTCGCCGCTGGCTCGCAGGTCCGCCAGACGCGACAGATCCATTGCCCGCGGCCGCTGCGAGGCCGCCACCGCCGCGCCGATCGCCGGGACGTGCGTGTATGCATCGGGCACCGTCAACTCGCCTTCGGCAAGCCCGAACGCCTCGCGCATCGCCCGCACCACCGCCGCGTTGGCCGCCACGCCCCCCAACAGCACCACCGGCGCCTCCACCGGATGCGAACGCACCACGGCCGTGCGAAAGTTCCGCGCCACCGCGTTGCACAGCCCGCGCAGCACCTCCGCCGGACTGTACCCCTTCTGCTGGGCGTGAATCATGTCGCTCTTGGCGAACACGCTGCACCGCCCCGCCACCGCCGCCGCCCGCTCCGCCTTCAAAACGATCTGGCCGATGTCCTCCACCGCGTACTTCAGACGACCGGCCTGCTGGTCGATGAACGATCCCGTCCCGGCCGCGCAATCCCCGTTCGTCGCGTAGTCGACGATGCCGTACCCGTGGTCCACCGGCGCAACCCGCAGGTACTTGCTCGCCTCGCCGCCCATCTCGAAGACGGTGCGGGCGCTCACGCCCACGGCGGCCAGGCCCGTCGCGATCGCCTTGAACTCATTGACCATGGGCGCGTCCAGCCGGTCGGCCAGCAGGTTCGCGCCGCTGCCGGTCAGGCACAGCCCCTTGATCTTCGCCGCCCCCAACGCCGCGCCCAGTTCGGCGAGCATCCGCGCGGCCGCCTCCGCCGGCCGGCCTCGCGTGCGGCGATACTCGCCGACGAACACGCGCCCGAAGCCGTTACCCGCCGCGGGCAGTTCGCGAAGATTGCCCGGCCCGGCGGGAACCGCCAAGGCGACGTCCGTCACCACCACCGCGGCTTTGATGCTCACGGCGCCGATATCCAGTCCCACGTAGCAGCCCACAGTTTGCTCCCGACCGCTTCCGTCCGCGTGACCGCGGCCGGGCGCGGAATGCGCCGGCCGGGGCCGAAGTCCCAGCCCTGCATCCTGTTCCGGTCCGGCGAGCGCTAGCGCCGGGCCCCGGCGGAACCCGGCGGATGTTCGATCCGTCCAACGAGCGGCCCATCCATTTGAGGCGGCTATTATCGCCATCGGCCCTTGTCTCGGCAAGGGAGTTTCTGGCCGCGGGCCGCCGGCCGCGTCGGAGGGAAGGCCCCCAAAGGCATGCGTGCACGCCCCTCTTCTTCCGCGCCACCGACGCCAAGGGCGGCCGCCCTTGGCTCTTCGCGCCGCCGCCCTTCTCCATCGCTGCCCTCCCAGCCCCCTCTTTTTTTTTGCGGGGCGCGGACCTCCGCCGTGTCGGTAGAATGCCCGTGAACCCAGGCTGCCCATGGGAGAAGCAAGGCCATGACCGACGTTCGCACGAAAGCTTGGCGATGCGTGCTGTGCGGGTACGTGCACCGCGGCGAGGCCCCGCCCCAGGAATGCCTCGTGTGCGGCGCGCGAGCCAAGGACTTCGAGCCGCACCATGGAGGGCCACGCTCCGTCGCGGCCGCGGATGCGAAACCCGGACGCGACGAAGCGCGTCCCTCCAGCGCCGCCAGGCGCATCGTCGTCGTCGGCGCAGGCATCGCCGGCGTCTCGGCCGCCAAGGCGGCCGCCCAGGCCGACGCCGAGGTCGTCCTCATCTCCAAGGAAGACCACATCCCCTACTACCGGCTGAACCTCACGAAGTTCCTGGCCGGCGAGATCGACGAGCCCTCGCTGCCGATGCATCCGGAGCAGTGGTACGCGGAGCACCGCATCCAATTGCGGCTGGGCGCCGAGGCGGCTGCCCTGAGGCCCGACGAGCACCGGGTCGAGCTTCGCGACGGTTCGTCCGAGCCGTTCACCAAGCTGATCCTGGCGACCGGCGCGCACGCGGTCGTGCCGCCCGTCGCGGGCGCCAACAAGCAGGGCGTGATCGCCCTGCGGACGGTGGACGATACCCGCCGCGTGCTGGCCGACCTGCGGCCGGGACTGCGCGTCGCGTGCATCGGCGGGGGGTTGCAGGGGCTGGAGACCGCGGCGGCGCTCGCCAAACGCGGCGCGGAGGTGACGGTGCTGGAGAGCGCGCCGTGGCTGATGCCGCGGCAGCTCACGCCCGCGGCGTCCAGGCTGCTCAGCGAACGCGTCGCGAGCCATGGCATCGGCGTGCGGACGGCCGCGGCCATCAAGGAAATCCTCGGCGACGAGCGCGTCGCCGGCGTGCTGCTGCACGACGGCACGGTGGTCCACGCCGACCTGGCCCTCCTGGCGACGGGCGTGCGGTCCAACAGTTACCTGGCCCGCCGCGCGGGCCTTGCGGTGAACCTCGGCGTGGTGGTCGACGACCACCTGGTGAGCTCGCATGGCGACGTTCTGGCGGCCGGCGACGTGGCCGAGCACCGCGGCGTGCTGTACGGCACGTGGGGGCCGGCGCAGCACCAGGGAAGCATTGCCGGGATGAACGCCGCCGGCGGGTCGGTGGAATTCGGCGGCGTGCCGTGTTCCAGCGCGCTGAAGGTGCTGGGCCTGAGCCTGCTAAGCATCGGAGATATCGCGGGCGAAGGCGGGCATGCCATCCAGGAGGACGGCCCGACGCGGCACCTGCGGTTCGTGTTCCGCGACGGCCGAATGGTCGGGGCGATCCTTGTGGGCGAGCCGGCGATCGTCGCGCAGGTGAGGAAGGCGATCGAGAACCAGACGGATCTGTCGGCGCTGCTGGCGAAGGGCCCCGCGGCGAATGACGTGTGCGAGTTCCTGAAGGCGCCCGCGAAGAACAAGTAGGCCGCGCGTCCAGTGGCGCCAAATCGCAAGCTTTCTGAGACTGTAGCATCACTATTGCGGTCCGAGCCGGGAGGGATGCGTGTTCCTCAGCCTGAAAGGCTGACATATGACAGCCCAGGGCAACGCCCTGGGTACCCATGGCCCCCAAGATCAAGCCCTGAAAGGGCGAGAGAACCTCTGCACGCACTTCTGCCGCCCTTACAAGACGCCTCCCTCAGAAGTCGCAGGATGCGTGTGTGGCTCAAGAATTCGTAGGTTCGCATCTTAGCCCCGAAGGGGCGTCG
>CAYWTX010000581.1:0-3946 GCA_964461295.1 uncultured Planctomycetaceae bacterium
GCCGTGCTTGCCCGCGTTCAGCAGCAGCATCTCGCCTCCCGGCACGAACGACGTGCCCAGGCCCCATGTCGGCACGACCACGTTCGCGTCGCGCAGCAGGTCGCGCTGCCAGAACACCTTGCCTGAGTTGGCGTCCAGGCACAGCGCCAGGCCGTTGCGGCTGAGCGTGTATACGGCCCCATCCGCCGCCAGCGGCGTGGCGCGGGGGCCGGGGTACAGGCCCGCCTGGCAAGCGTAACTGTGGCTCCAGAGCTGCCTGCCGGTGTCGAAGTCCAGGCAATACACGCTGTCGCGCCCGTCGGCGTGGCCCATCGTGTAGATCCGCCCGCCCGCGATGCACACCGAGGAGTACCCCTCTCCGACCTGCGCCCGCCAGAGCACCTTCGGCTCGGGCAGCAGCGCTTCGGCCCGCCAGGCCGTCTCGCCGCTGATGCCGTTGCCGGCCGGGCCACGCCACCGCGGCCAGTCCGCTTGAGCCCCCGCGCCTTGCGGACAAGACATCGCCGCCAAGCACGCAGCCGCGGCCAGAACGCCGAATGTCTCTCGCATTGTGTGCATGATTCTCCCGCGCCCGCTACCTTGCCGGCGGCGCCAGGGCTCTGTCAGACATGATCGGATGGCTGCCACGGCTGCGCCGTTTGCCGCCGTGTCTTCACCGCACGGAACCGGGACACGGCCGCAAACAGCGCAGCCGTGGCACCCGATACCCATCACTCCATTTCTGACAGAACACTAGGGCTTCAGCATCTCCTCCGGCGGCAGCACGCCAGGCGTGACGCGGATCAGCCGCACGGCCCCCTTGAACCACGAAACCTTGTTCATCCGCGAGCCGATGGACGCCTTCCCTTTCTCCAGCGGGCTGAAGGCGATGTCCTTCGACAGTTCCTTCACGCCATTGACGTACTGCACCATCTGCCGGCCGTCGTAGACCAGGGCGGCACAGTGCCACTGTCCCAGCGGATGCGTGAGCTTGGGGTTGTTGAGGGCGTGCAGGCCCCTGCCGCTGCGAACGCAGGTGTCCATGTACCACGTGCCGTCGCCGCCCATGCGGGTCTCCAGAAGCGCCCGATCCTCCTTGCCCTCCTGCTGGGCATGGAAGAACCGCTGCTCCACGGCACCGTTCGCGTCGGGGCGGAACACCGCCTCCAGGGTGAAGGTCGCCAAGCCTTCCAGCGGGTTGACGTCCACGAACAGGGCGTCCCTCTTGCCGTCGAACAGCACGGCCTTGCCTTTGTCGGTATCGATGACCCTCGGCGACCCCTCCGCCCTGACCGGATGCCCGCCGACCGACACGATGCTGTTGAGCGTCCACACTGCCGCCTTGCCCGTCGGTCGTGTCGTGGGCGCCTCGCGATCCGTCGCCGACAACGCAGCCGCCGCCAGCCCCCACGTCAGCAGCACCGTCAGGACGGTCTTCCACGCGACTGGCATCTGTCTCTCCTGGCAAGTAGCAGGGCAACCGACGGCAGAACCTCCCTACTGCAACCCCAAACAACCCCCGTCGGTTCGCCGCTTCCGAGGCAACTCCCGCTCCACGTCCCTCGCCGTCGCGGCCCATGCCAAGCGCGGCCCCTCCGCGCGGCCGCGTTGTACTGGCTCGGCCGCTTGGCGCAACCCCTCTCCCGGCGATCGCCCGACCGGCCCCTTTACCTCATCGCTTGTCCCCCTCGCCAACCGATTCGCCGCCGCCCCCGCGGCAGCATTCGCACTTCGGGCGGCTGGCCGCCAAAAGCACCAGCACCATGATCGCCTGCGCCGAGGCCGACAACGCGTCGCCGATCAGCCAGAATGCCGGCATGCCGCCCATCACCAGCCCCGCCAGCGACACGAACGCGCACGCCAGCGCCTGGTAGGCGATCACCGGCCTGTACTTCCGCACATCGCTCGCCAGCACCAGCAGCAGCCCGCCGTATAAGGCGTACAGCCCGCTCGCCAGCCGGGCCAGGTACTCCGCCACGGGCTCCTTGGGGAACTCCGTCCCCACGATCATCCGATGGCCGACCTCGATCCAGCTTCGCGGCATGAACACGGCCGCCACGGCCGAGCCGCACACGATCCCCGCCCCGATCAGCACAAACTTCAGCAGTTTCTCCGCGGTCATTGGCCCGGTCCCTTTCTTCTCCGCGGTCCCAGCGTCCTGAGCGGCTATTCCCGCCTTTGGTTTCGCGCCCGCGATGGCCGATAAGTATAATCGTACCAGGCCACGGGCGGAAGGCCCGGCAATGGAGCCGCAATGAACGATACTCCTCGTCAGAACTTCGACATGGACACGTGGCGCATCTTCCGCATCATGAGCGAATTCGTCGAAGGCTTCGAGACGATGAGCCATATCGGCCCGGCCGTCAGCATCTTCGGCTCGGCCCGCACGCCGCGCAGCCACCGCGACTACCAGCAGGCCCGCAAGTTTGCCCGGATGCTGGCCGAGCGCGACTTCGCGGTCATCACCGGCGGCGGGCCGGGAATCATGGAAGCCGCCAGCCGCGGCGCCCACGAGGCCCGCGGCGTCAGCGTCGGCCTCAACATCTCCCTCCCGCACGAGCAGCAGGCCAACCCGTGGGCGAACGTGCGGCTGGACTTCCGCTACTTCTTCGCCCGGCTGGTGATGTTCGTGAAGTACGCCTGCGCGTTCGTGTGCTTCCCGGGCGGCTTCGGCACGCTGCACGAATTCTTCAACTCCATGACGCTCATCCAGACCGCCAAGGTCGAGCCGTTCCCCGTCGTGCTTATCGGGCGGAGGTTCTGGGGCGGCGTGAGAGACTGGATGCAGCAGCAGATGCTCCGCCGCGACTTCGCCAAGATCGACCGCTCCGACTTGAGCCTCTTCTGCATCACCGACAGCCTTCACGAGGCCCTCGCCATCGTCGAGAAAGGACGAGGGATGGAACGCGAGCGAATGCTGAAAACGCGGCAGGCCGACATGCACCTGACCGCCGAAGGCACCGTGGTGGGCAAGCCGCCCGAGACGGCCAGCCCGTCCAAGTCGCGCCCGACCGCCGCGGCCAAACGCGTGCCCCAGTAGCCTGCCAGCCGCTGGAAGCTGGAAGCTGACCGCTGGAAGCTGGAAGCTGGAAGCTGGAAGCTGGAAGCCCATGAAACTGGTGGAGATCAACCGCAACCCCACGCGACGCGACCTGAACCTCTTCGGCGCGGCGTGGCTGGTGTTCTTCGCGGCCGCGGGGTTCGTCCTCTGGCGCCGCGGCGCGGGCGTGCCGCTGGCGGCCCTGGCGTGGACGGCGGCCGCGACCGTGCCGGCCGTCGGCTGGACCGCGCCGCGGTTCATGAGGCTGATGTACCTGGGAATGTCGTACCTGGGCCTCCCGGCGGGGTGGGCGATCTCCCTGATCCTGATGGCCGTGGTGTACTACGCGGTGCTTACGCCCATCGGCCTGGTCATGCGCCTGCTGAAACACGACCCGCTCACCAGGACCTTCCCGGGCGGCGCGATGTCCTACTGGCGGCCTCGCCAGCCGCCACGCGACGCCTCGCGGTACTTCCGCCAGTTCTGATCCCTCGGCCGGGGACGCGCTTCACTCCCTCGGCATGGGAGCGAACGTCACGCGCGGCGGCCATCCGCCAGCCAACCATCCCTTCACGTCGCCAGGCCTGGTCACTTCAGTGACCCAGGGACCCCCCGCGTTCGCTCGCCGATCGCCCGTCGCCCCCGTTCGCTCGTCCTGCCCCTTAGGCGCCGTCACGAAACAACTTGTTCACGTTTCCCAGGTGGCACAGGTCTCCGACCTGTGCTGCACAGCTTGGAAAGCTGTGCCACCAAGACTGGCTTGCTCAGGCTATTTCGTGACGGACCCTAAGGGTGCGCTCAAGAATAACTTGAACAATTCACCGCCTTGGCGACAGCGTGTAGTTCCATTCTCCATGGAACGGTAGGGGAGTCAATCTGAGTCTTTCAAGTTCTTCGTCGGGGACTTTGATCTTGGTTTCGTAGCGT
>CAYWTX010000582.1:0-25993 GCA_964461295.1 uncultured Planctomycetaceae bacterium
AGACTGGCGACCGATACCATGTAAGCGTCTCCTGGGTGGGGTGTTTGGGCTTCTACCAATCCCCATCCTACCCCATTCCAGGAGACCCCGAAACCGCCCGCCGCTCACGGGGTTCCAGGATTATCTTGGACAAGAGTGGTGCGGGACGTCGAAGGCGTGGGAGGATGGAGATGAGGACACGCGTGGTGCCGGCGATGGTCGTGCTCGCAGTCTTGGGCCAAGGCGCGGTCTGCGCCGCCGAGCCGAGTCCGTTCGAGACCGAGGCCACCGCGACGCGGCAAAGCCCGATCGACAAGCTGGTTTTCGCCAAGTTACAGCAGTTGGGCATAACGCCGGCCAATCCCTGTTCGGACGCCGTGTTCGTGCGGCGGGTTTACCTGGACGTGATTGGCACGCTGCCCACGGCGGAGGAGGTGAAGGCGTTTCTCGCCGACGAGGCCCCGAAAAAACGCGCCGCGCTGATCGACCGCCTGCTCGAGCGCCGGGAGTACGTGGATTACTGGACGATGCGGTGGTGCGACCTGTTGCGGGTCAAGGGGGTGGCGCCGATCAACCTGTGGCCGAACGCCGCGCAGGGCTATCACCGCTGGATTCGTGCCTGCGTCCGGGACAACGTGCCCTACGATCGGTTCGCGCGGGAGTTGCTCACGACCAGCGGTAGCAACTTCCGGGTGCCGCAGGCCAATTTCTACCGCGCGTTGCAGAACAGGGCGCCGGCGGGCTTTGCCCAGGGCGTGGCCTTGACGCTGATGGGCGAGCGGGCCGACAAGTGGCCGAAGGAGCGGCTGGCGGGCATGGCCGCGTTGTTCTCGCAGGTCGGCCACAAGTCGACCAAGGAGTGGAAGGAGGATATCGTTTTCTGCGATCGCGACAAGGCCGACTTGCCCGCCTCGGCCACGTTTCCCGACGGGACCACGGTCTCGCTGCCGCCCGGAGAGGACTGGCGAAAGCTCTTCGCGGACTGGCTGATCACGCCCAAGAACCCGTGGTTCACCCGGAACATCGCCAACCGCGTCTGGGCGTGGCTCTTGGGCCGCGGGATCGTCCACGAGCCGGACGACATCCGGCCCGACAACCCGCCCTCCAACCCCGAACTGCTGGCGCTGTTGGAGAAGGAGTTGATCGAGGGCGGCTACGACCTCAAGCGCCTCTTCCGCTTGATTCTCCACTCGCGGACCTACCAGTTGTCGCCGGTCCCGCGGAGCGACAAGCCCGAGGCGGCGGCCCATTTCGCCTACTATCCGATGCGGCAACTGGAGGCGGAGGTGCTGATCGACGCCCTGAACCAGCTCAGTGGGACCACGGAGACGTACTCCGTCGCCGTCCCGGAACCGTACACGTACATCCCGGAAGACCATCGCGCCATTGCGCTGGGCGACGGGATGCTCAGCAGCACGTTCCTGGAGGCCTTCGGACGTTCGCAGCGTGGGACCGGGATGGAATCGGAGCGAGGCAATCGCCCCTCCGGGGCGCAGCAGATGTACTTGCTCAATTCGCGGCACGTGCGGTTGAAGATCAGGGACATCGCCCGGCTGCAACTGAGCGGTCCCGCGACGCCGGCGCCCAAGACGGGAGCGAAGAAACCGCCAACCGCGACGTTGTACCTGGCCATCCTCTCGCGATACCCGACTGAGGCGGAACTCAAGGCCGTCGAGGCCCATCTGGAACTGGTCGCCAAGGAACCGAATACGGCCAAGTCGAATGTACCCGGCCCGATGGAAGAGGTGGTCTGGGCGCTGATCAATAGCGAGGAGTTCCTCTATCGCCACTGACCGCTTGACCACTAGCATTGAAAGGAAATGACGATGAACGCTTCGATGACACGGCGGAAGATGATGCGCTGCGGCCTGGCCGGGGCATCCGGGCTGCTGCTGGCGGACCGTCTGGGGCTGGGGCCGGCCTTGGCGGCCGAGCAAGCGGCCTTGCCCAAAGGCAAAGCGAAGGCCGTGATCCACGTCTGGCTGCCCGGCGGTCCCTCGCAACTGGACACCTTTGACCCGAAGCCCGCGGCCGGCGCCGAATACTACGGGCCGTACGGCGAGGTCGTCGAGACCAACGTGCCGGGCATTCGCATCAACGCCACGCTGCCGCTGCTGGCCAAGCAAGCCGACAAGTACGCCATCATCCGCAGCGCGAACCACACCAACTCCGGCCACGAAAGTGCACCGGTTTGGGTCCTGACTGGCCGGCGGCCCGGCGGCAAGATGGCCTACCCCTGCATCGGCGCCGTGGTCTCGGCGCTGCGGGGCGTGGACGCCGGCTATCGCGGCAAACTCCCGCCGTTTATCGTGCTGACCGAAAGCGCTGGCGTCTCGCCGGCTGTCACCATGGGCTTTCTGGATTCGCGCTACGGCCCGTTCTATACCGGCGGCGATCCGTCGGAAACGCCTTGGACTGTGGAAGGGGTCATCTCCCCGGGCATCAGCGAGCAGCGACAGCGCCAGCGGCGCGACTTCCTCCAGGCCGTCAACACGCTGGGCCGGGCCGTCAACGGCGACCCGCAACGCGGCCCCCTGGCGCCGGCGCGAGCAGAGGCCTACGACATGATCCTCGGCGAGGGAAAGAAGGTCTTCGATCTCTCCGCGGAACCGGACGCGATGCGCGACCGCTACGGCCGCAACAAGTTCGGCCAGAGCTGCCTGGCCGCCCGCCGGTTGATCGAGGCCGGGGTCCTGTGGGTCACAATCGACTACCGCATCTCCTCGGGCCCGAACAGGATGTGGTGGGACAACCACCGCAGCGGATACTTCCCCAAGCAGTTCGAGAACTTTGACCAGGGGTTTTCGGCGTTGTTCGAGGACTTGGCGAACCGCAAACTGTTGGATAGCACCATCGTCTGGTGCGGCGGCGAGTTCGGCCGCACCCCCAAATGGGATACGGGCCAGGGGGGAGGGCGCGGGCACTATCCGAATTGTTTCAGTTTTATCCTGGCGGGCGGCGGATTCAAGGGCGGGCGAGTGGTCGGGGCCTCGGACGCGGTCGGCGGCAGGGTCAAGGAGCGCCCGGTGTGGCCGTGCGATGTCACAGGCAGCATCTACCTGATGCTCGGCATCGGCCTGGACACGAAGATCCCGCACCCGCGCGAGGTGGATGTCCGCGTCCACCCTACCCCCGATGAAGGCGAGTCTTCGGCCGGTATCTTGAAGGAGATCATGTGACCATGAACCCGTCGAAACTGTTGACGGCGTTGGGTGTCGCGCTGCTGCTGCTGCCGGCGTCCGCCATGGGGCAGCGCGACGTGGGACCGCCGCGAATCGATTACGTCTGTCCCGCCGGCGGCAGGCAGGGAACGACGTTCGACGTGGAGATCGGCAGCATCGCGACGGGCAGGCCCGTGGCCGTACACGTCTCCGGCAGCGGCATGCAGGCCGTTGTGAAATCGGCGGGGGACCAATCGAAGGAAGACAGGAGCGAGCTTGAGCGTTTGTCGAAACAGACGCAGGACGCGGCAACGGCCCAAGAAGTTGCCGAAATCAAGGTACGGATCGCGGCGGCAGAGGGGCAAAAGCAGAAGGCCGCGCGCGACGGGAAGAAGTTCTTCGCGGCCATCGTTCAGGTGACGGTGGCGCCGGACGCCCCGATCGGCTGGCGCGAGTTGCGCGTCGAGACGACCGGCGGGTTGTCCGGTCCGTACCCCTTCCACGTCGGCAACCTGCCGGAATACTGCAAGGCGGAGGTGAGGTCGCTTGACCTGAGCGGCGCCAAGGCGGACGGCATTGGGCTGCCGCCCAACTCTCGCTGGTTGCCGATCAACGACTCAGTCCGTAAGGGGCTGGCGCCGCCCTCGCGTTCCACCCCGCCGGCCATGATCAACGGCCAGCTCTTCGCCGGCCAGGCCGACCGCTTTCGCTTCGCCGCCCGCAAGGGGCAGCAACTGGTGATGGCCGCGGCCGCGCGGGAACTGATTCGGTTTATCGCCGACGGCTCGCCCGGCTGGTTCCACGCCACCATGGCGCTCTACGACGCCGCGGGGACCGAAGTGGCCACAAGCGACTCGCGCCGCTTCCAGCAAGACCCCCTCCTGCTCTACAAGGTCCCGGCCGACGGCGAGTATGCGGTCGAAATCCGCGACACGCTCTATCGCGGCCGGTCCGATTTCATCTATCGCCTGAGCATCAGCGAGCAGCCTTTCATCACCGCCATGTTCCCCTTGGGCGGGCGCGCGGGCGAGAAGACCGCTGTCCGACTCGACGGCTGCAATCTCCCCACGAGCCAGTTGACATACGACGCCACGGGGAAGGGGCCGGGCATCGAGTACGTTGCCGTCACCAGTAAGGACGGGCTGTCCCATTCCAGGCCGTTTGCCTTGGACGATCTGCCGGAATGCCTGGAACAGGAAACAAACAACACGCCGGTCACAGCCCAGGCGATCAAGCTGCCGATCATTGTCAACGGGCGCATTGATCCGCCGGGAGAGCGGGACTGGTTCCGTTTCGAGGGCAAGGCCGGCGAGGAGATCGTGGCCGAGGTCGTTGCCCGGCGGCTCGATTCCCAATTGGACTCGCTGCTGAAGCTGACCGACGCCAAGTGCAAGCAGTTGGCCCTCAGCGACGACCAGGAGGACAAGGCGGCCGGCCTGCGCACGCACCATGCGGATTCGTGGATTCGCGCGACCTTGCCGGCCGATGGAACGTATTACCTGCGTCTGACCGACACGCAGGACAGAGGCGGCCCGGAATATGCCTATCGGCTCCGCGTCGGCCCGCCGCGTCCCGACTTCGAGTTGCGGGTCGAGCCGTCGGGGCTGTTCTCGCGTCCCGGCCAGTCGGCGCCGATCACCATCCGCGTGATCGGTCGGGATGGCTTCAACGCTCCGGTCGAAGTGGCGTTGCGCGGCACTCCGGATGGGTTCAAACTGGGAAACGTATATCAGTCGCCAAAGGAGCCGGACCTGATACGCTTCTCGCTCTTTGTTCCGTCGGCGCCGCTTGCGGACTGCGCCAAGCTGGTTCTGCAAGGTTCCGCAACGATTGACGGGCGCAAGGTCGTTCGCCCGTGCGTACCGGCGGACGTGATGGAGCAGGCATTCGGGGCGTCGTTGCACGTGGTTCCCGCCCAGGAATGTCTGGCGGCAGTGCGGGAACCGCCGGCCAAGGCCCCCGATGCCCCCCCGAAACCTCCGCCCCAGCCGTCCACGACGGCATCCAATGCACCACCGGCGCCGCCACCCGTCTCCGCGGGGTGGACAATCCTCAGCCCGACTCCCGTTGCTCTTCCCATTGAAGGGACGGTCCAGGTCCGATTCGAGCGGTCCTACGGCATACCATCATATCCGTTTGAGTTGCAGGATCCGGTCCCGGGAATCACCGTGAGGATTGTGTCCAGGAGCGACAAGGAGCTGGTCCTTGAATTCGTGAGCGATCCGGCCACGGGAAGCCGGCCCGGCGTGAAAGGCGAGTTGAGTGTCGGCATGTTTGGAGGTGGGTCGGGACGCACACTCAGGGGCGTATTGCCTCCGATACCCTTCGCCGTCGTGGTGCCGCCGTAACCGTTCAAGCCCCCTACGTGGCCTGGGGGATAGGCGATGGAGCAGAGGTGGGACCGTGGGGGGAGATGGGGAGGAAGAGGGGAGGAAGAGGGGAGGAGGTGTTCTGCCACCGCGGGGCTGCCCGATGCCGCAAACGCTCTGCTTGCCACGACTCCGCTCCTTTGCGACAGTTCCGATGGCCGTTCCGGTTAGTTCACGCGATCCGAGGAGACAAACCGCCACCGCAAGCGCGTAACGATACCACGGTCCGGCAGTTGCGCCAAGAAAGAATCGGGCTAATGCGGACGGGTCAGGAATCGAACGGCATGTCGAGCTGTCGCACCGACTCGGTCGCTTCGCGAGCGGCGTGGTCAAGAAAGTCGCCGTCAGGCTTGTAGGTCTGCCCGGAGACCGTCCCTTGACATCGCCGGACAATGGACAGCATGTTCATCGGCAGCATCAACCGGTACATGCGAGCGGTGGTCGAGGCGGCGGCGCAGGGATGGCGCGGGCGGCCGGTCCACGTCGCGTGCAGCGGGAACTTCACCGTCGAGCGGATCATCGCCCGCTGCGGCGTCGGGCAGATCCACAGCAATGACGTGTCGATCTACTCCTGCGCGCTGGGCTGGCACCTGACCGGCGAGGGCACGCCGTACACGGTCAAGCAGCCGGAGTTCGCATGGCTGGCGGACTTCCTGGCCCCTGGCCTGCCGACGGTGGCAACGCTCCTGCTGGCCGGCGAGATGCTGAAAGCCGGCAAGGATAGCGCATACGCCCAGCGGATGCGGGCGGAGTACACCCCGCGCACGCTGATCCGGTTGGACAAAGCGATGCCGGAACTCGGAATCCCAGCCGGCCAATTCTACGATGTCGAGCGCAACAAGCGGATCATCAACGACGTCGTCGAGGTGCGCGACGGCAAGGTCTGGCTGTTCGAGACGCCCGTGGCGGACCTGGCCAATCCGAAGGACACGATCATCAACCCCGAGACGCTTGTGCCGCCGGGCGTCGGTGCTGCCGGGAAGAGCCCGTGACCGCTGGTGCTGGCGGCCAACTGTATCGGCCAGAGGAGCCGGGGCCGGGGCAGCACCGTGGAATCGTCCGCAGCGTATTTCCGGAGGCGAGACATGACGCGATTGACCCCGGTTCTCGGCTCGGCGGTCTTCTGATGTGCGGGTTCGGCATCCACACCGCCATGGCCAGATCGGGCACGCGCCCCAGCCGGTCAGGGACCATGGGGTGAAGTTGGCCGCGCAGAAGGCAATCGGCGTCGAGCGGCCTGAGGATGGTGCGGGGCAGGGACACGTTTGCCGCGGCGCAGGACGGCAACAGAGACCGAGCCCGCGCAACGTCCTCCGGGGTTCAAGATACTGCCGGCTGACGATGCGGGACCTCC
This sequence comes from uncultured Planctomycetaceae bacterium, assembly GCA_964461295.1. Lineage (GTDB taxonomy): Bacteria > Planctomycetota > Phycisphaerae > SM23-33 > SM23-33 > CAYWTX01. The sequence continues at coordinate 6,864 of CAYWTX010000582.1, forward strand.
TTGTGTCGCACCGGCAGACGCGAATTACGCAGACACGTTGGCCAGATGATCTGCCAGCGCGGGTACAATGGAAAAACACACGCCCTATGGCGACAAGTGCGAGGAGCTCTTCCATGCGACGATGCATCCACCTGTTCACGGTTTGTTTCTTGGCGGCCGCAGCCACGGCGCAGGACCGTCCGCCCGCGGCCCCCGACGGCGACCTGACGCTGGTGCTGGACAGCGCCCTATGGCGCGAGGACAAGCCCGACCAGCGCGCCGCCCTCACGCTCACGCTGACTCGGGAGGGCGGAAAGTGGAGTACATGGGTCATCGGACATGCGCGCTCGTACAACCAGGCCGACCATCATGGCCACATCGCAAAGGTGGTCGATGAGGGGGCGGGCTTGGGGCTGTCGCTGAAGCTGCGCATCGAGCCGGACCCGTACACCGGCGGCGCAGCGCCGGCAAGTTATGAGCTTGACCTCAGTTGGCATGGTCAGCGCGTTGGGGGCCAGTGGACGGGCAAGGTGCGTGGCCAGGCTGGCAAGGGGGAGGTCGCGGGCGTGTTCTATCCCGCGAGCCAACCCAAGCACGTTCCGCCCCAGCCTGGCGAGCACCCGCGGCTGCTGATCCGCAAGTCGCAGATCGCGGCGCTGCGGGAGAAGGCCCAGACGTCCTGGGGCAAGAAGATGGTGGAGCGGCTGAAGACGGCTCCCGACCTCAAGAGCGGCGTTGCCGTCGCCCAGGGCCTGCTGTACGTGCTCAGTGGGGACAAGCAGTATGCGGACAAGGCCCGGGAGATCATCGACGCGGAGCCGCGTGGCTGGTCCACCACCAGCGGCGTGGTGCATGAGGGCCCGGCGCGCGCTCTTCACACGGCGCTGGCTTTCGACCTGGTCTACGACACGTGCGACGAGGCATTTCGGCGGCGCATGACCGAGCAGATGATCTTGTTTCTGCCGTTCTTCTACTGCGGCGGCGACCAGGGGCTGTTCAACCAGAACGACGTGAGCAACTGGAGCGCGATGTTCCGCTCCGGGATCGGCGTGTGTGCGATGGCCACGCTCGATGAGCCGTGGCTGGAACTGCCTAAGCCCGCCGTGCCGCTGATCCCGCGGCTGACGGCCCCGGCCGACCTTAAGCCCGGCAAGGACGTGCCGGTGGTGAAGCTGGATGGCGAGAAGAGTTGGCCCGAATGGCTGTTTGCCGGCCCGTTCAAGGTTGGCCCGGTCGGGCCGGTGCCGAATCCGGCGTGGACGACGTCTTCCATGATCCTGCCCATGGGGGTAATGCCCCTGGAGGATGCGCTGGCGCCCCTTGGCGGCGAGGCCGGCGCCCGCCCTGAGAACGGCACGGCCGTGGGCGAGCATGCGTTTGCGCCGCTGGACGCCAAGCACCTGAACACGCAAGACGCCGCCGAGCGAGCCAAGAACCCGCAGAACGCCGGGTCCATCAACATGGCCTCGGCGGCGCGGGGAGCGGCGCTCACCACCTCCTACTTCTACTGCGTGATCGACAACCCGCAAGCGGGATTCTTCCGCGTGGAACTGCCATCGCGCAAGGTGTTTGCGCGGGTCTACCTTGCCGGGCAGGTGTTCGAGAACGGGCGAGTCATTCATCTGGAGAAGGGCCGCTATCCGGTTCTGGCCCGCGTGGGCCTGTCAATGGTCGGCGGATGGATGAAGAGCGAGTTCAAGCTGCGGCTGCTGCCGGTCAGCGAGGAGGATGCCAACGCATGGCTCAAGGGCCGGAGCGAACTGCACCAGGCGGATCTGGCCGACTGGCAGGCATGGCGGGACAACAAGCCTGCCCAAGGCAACTACTGGTCGCGGCACTGGCTGGCCATCGCCCGGCAGCGCGTGGCCAACTACTCGAACCGCTCGATGGGCGAGATCGGCTGGAATACCGAGGGCGAGGCGTATACGCAGCATTCGCTGAGGCTGATGCTTCCCTTCGCGCATTCGTACCGCAACGTGACCGGGCGCGAGCTGGCTCCCGTGGGCCATCTCAATCACCTCGTCGCCGGCTACCTGGGGCGGACGATAGCGGGCCAGCGGGTGCGAATGCAGTCCTATGGCTGCGGCGGCGGCCCGCTGGGGGTTGACAACCTGGCGCGCGGGTTCGGGTTGTTCGCCGACGAATGGCGGGCGCCCGGCCTGTGGCTCTGGAATCGCACACAGGCGGCCGCCGATGCGGGCGAGATGAAGGAACCGGTCGCGCCTATCGACCAGCTTGACGCGGTCTCAGCGGCCTTCATGTTCGTCAACTACCCGCTGGCGATGCCGGAGCGCGGCCCGGACGATCTGCGGGCCAGGGTGACGGTGGACCGGCGCAAAGGCGGGTATGTGTTCCGCAACCGCTGGCAGGACGACGATGATTTTGTGGCCCAGGTCTTCGCCAATCGGGAGTTCGCGCCGGGCACTTGGAGCACGTGCGAGGCCGGCGACGTGCGGATCAGCGGGCTGGGCGCGGATTGGGTTGTCCGCGGCGCCGGCTACGGGCACACCGGCAGCAGCCGCAAGGCCAGCCACACGCGCCTCTTCTCCAACACGCTGCTCCCGTCGGAGCCGATCGCCAAGTCGCCGATGGAGTCGGCCGTCACGTTCCACGACGTGGGCGCCGACGGCGGCGGCGTGATCAGCCTTAACATGGACAATGTCTACAGCGGCGATGCGCCGGGCAGCAAGGGCGAGGTGAAGGTGGAACCTGTGCGGCCCGGAGCGAGGGCCGGCTATGATCTGGGCATTCGTGGCATGCGATCATTCGCCGCCGACTATTCCGGCGCGTGCGGCGCGCCAGCACTCTTCGCGATCGCCGACAGGATCAGCGGCACGAGCGGCAAGAACACCTGGCAACTGGTCACCGAGAAGGCCCACAAGGTCAGCGTCGCGGGCAATGCCTTCACCATTACGGCTGCCAATGGCGCAAGCCTGCGGGGCACGGTGGTTTCTCCGCGGGGCGCGAAGATCGAGACGGCCGACCAGTCGCTGGATCACGAGATCAACTACCACGGCAAGCACGGGAACTACAGCTTCCCGCGCACGATCATTACGATCACCGGCGGCGAGTTCTTCCTGGCGGTGATGACCGTCCAGAAGGATGCCGCACCGGAGTTGAAGGTCGCAGGCGAGGGCGCTGAGGCGAGAGGGACGGTCGGGAGCCGGCGGGTCGGCTTCGATGGAGCGAAGGTGGTCCTCGGGAAACACAGCGGAGGTCAGCAATGAAGGCGTGCATGACTTGTATCTTCGCGCTGACCATGTGGAGCGGCGCCGCGACCGCTGCCGAGCACCCCTTTGTCCTCTGGACGAAGGAGCAAGCGGCTGAGATGCGAAAGCGGATCGAGACCGACCCCGTCGCACGGCAGCAGTACGACCGAACCGTCAAACGCGTCGCGGAGAAGAAAAAACTCGACGGCATTGTCAACCCGGATTTCCTTGACCTGTTCAACTACCTGGTCATGGGCGATGAAGCTGCCGGCGAGCGCCAGAGGAAAGCCATGCTGGCGTTCATCGGGCAACGGCCCGAGCCGATGCGGATCGAGTTCGCGCTCGATGAGAAGAACCACCAATGGGCGATCGGCGGGCGCAGTCACAACGATCGCCACCATTCTCAGAACGAGAGCATCAACATCCTGCGATACGACATCCTCTACCACGACCTGACTCCTGAGCAGCGGCGCGGGGTCGAAGAAGCCTTCCGGCTCTACATCGAGTTCCACCTGGCGGGGGGCAAACCGTGGCACCCCGACTTCCGGTACGATCGCTCGAGCTGGCTTCCGAACCTGCACTGGTGGAGACCGATCAGCGCGCACGCCATGGCCGCGGCGATGCAGGACCAGAAGCTGATCGACGCCCTGTTTCACTCGGCCGGCGGGTTCAAGTGGTTCATGGACGAGTACCTGGGCGACGGGCGCTTCTACATGGAGGAGTTCTGCAAGTACGAGTGCCTGATGCACGGGATCATCCTCTATTGCGAGGCCGTGGAGAACCTGGGGCTGGGCAAGTACGGCTACGGATATCGCGGATCCAGCGGCGGCTGCGCCCGCAACTACATCGAGATGTACTCGACCATCGGCCTGCCCCGGGTGGAATGCCCCGGAGGCGAAGTCGAGTACCCGGCGGTTTCGATGGGCGACAGCGGCGAGATGATGGTGGTGTCAAGCTCGCCTCTGGGCCGAACGCTATATGGGTGGGAGATGTATCACCGCCGCTTCCCCGAGGCGCGATTCGACTATTTCCTGGCGCAGGCTCGCGAGAAGGGGCAGGATGCGTACCTCCCGAGCTGCTTCTTTGGCCTGGGGCCTATCGACGCGAAGAAAGTGCGGCCGCCTCAGCCCGCGTCGTCCTACGCATCGCGCGGCCGGGGGTTCGCCCTGCTGCGCGCCGAGGAGGGCCCGGAGTACTGGGAGTCCCCCAGGCCGGCGGTCGCGCTTCAGTTCGGCATGTATTACCCACACTACGTACATGACTGTTTCTCGATCTTGCGGTATGTCGCGTTCAATCGAATGATCTACGCCAGGACGGGCAAGTTGAATGCCCGGGGATATACAGGTGGAGACGCGTTCAGGGACCATGTGCGAGGTCACTGCGGCGTGGTCGTGGACGCCCTTCGGGCCCAGCCCGTGGACGGCGGCAATGATGGAACGGCGCACCACCGCATACGCGATGACTTTGCCAGGCCTGTCAAGTTCGTCGCCGCCCGCGCGCAGGGCGTCTACCCCGACGTGGACCAGGAGCGAGCGCTGTTCCTGACCGACGAGTACCTCGTTGACGTGTTCTGGCTGGCGAGCATAGGCGCTTCGGCGGGGCGACCGCGCATCTACGACTGGCAGGTGCTGACGTTCGGCGATACGGAAGGCAGCCAGGCGGCGCCCTGGGTGGCGATGGAGAAGTTCCCGGCCAAGCCCCGCGCGGAGAAGCCATACCTGCAGGACATCCGGGTCCTGGATGTCGGCGACGGGCCGTGGAGCGTCACTGCGCTCCTCGAGCCGCTGAACACAGCCAGCCCCGGCGTGCGGGTGTCCATGCTCGGCGCAAAGCAAACACTGGTGCTCAGCTCCCTCACCCCCGGCGACACCGGATACCAGGGCAACGAGAGGGAAAGAAGGGGCCGCAGCATCCTGGCCACGCGCACGGCGCCCGATACGGTCTTCGCGGCGCTTCACGAACCGCTCAGTGGTGGGAGCCGCTCGCACCGCATCGAGAGGTTCGATTGCATCCAGCAGACAGAGGCCGGCATTGGGATTCGGATCGTCGGCAAGCAGGGCAGCGGCATTGACGACCGCGTCCTGCTGCGCTATGGGGATGGCGCCGAGTCGCCGCTGGAATTGGCAGACGGCCGGGAGACGTACAGCTTCGTCGATCACTGCTGGCTGCGGATGGGCACGGAAACCGTCAACGTCGTCGGCGGGCTTCGCAGGCTGTCCCTTCCCGTCAGGGGCAACCCGCGCCTGATCGTCAACGGCCGGGAACACCCGGCTCGAATCGAGGGCGGCGTGCTCAAGGCGGAGGTCAACGCGCCGCGGCCGGTCGTCGCCGCCGCGGCGGCGACTCGCCCTTCCGGGGCGGCCGCGCCGGGTGATCTCCAGGGCCTCATCCGGCAACTGCGGGGCTCGCACGTGGCGCAGAGAGAGCAGGCCGCGCTGGCCATCGGCAAGATGGGCGTCGCCGGCAAAGAGGCCGTCCCGGTCCTCATCGGCGCGTTGAAGGAGAAGGTTCGGCTGGGCAACAAGGCGATCCCCGATGCCCTTGCGGCCATCGGTCCCGATTCGGTTCCGGCACTGCTCGAAGCGATGAAATCCGACGACCCCTACACGCGCAGCGAGGCCATCACGGCGATTCGCCTGCTTGGCCCTAAGGCCAAGGATGCGGTGCCGGCGCTGGTCCGCGCGCTGGACGATGCGAATCGGGCGGTGCAGGTCAACGTATGCATGGCGTTGTGCGCGATGGGCGCGGAGGCCAAAGAGGCTGTCCCTGCCCTGAATCGCCGTCTGGAGGATCCGGTGATCGGCAAGCATGCCGCACTGGCGCTGAGCAGCATCATGCCGACTCAGAAGTGACCGGCGGCAGCGACACGTGGCGGTCGAAGAACAGGGCCCGGCCGAATCACGGCCGACGTTGCCGGATTGCGGCCGGGTCGAGTAGCGTAGATGGAGAAACGACAGATGGACGACATCCGACATGCGTTGCGTGTACGACTCCCGGCCGCCCGCTTGCTGGTCGCCGCGGTCTTGATGACCTTTACCGTCGCGTCCGGTCGGGCATCGGCGCAGGGCACCGACGTGAAGGCCATCTCGGTCGAACGGCGCGAGCCGCCAACACGGCTGGTCGTGGGTGATGAGATCGACCGGCTCGAGGCAGAACTGAAGCTGCCCCGCAGGTTCGAGGCGTACAAGCCCCGCTTCCGGGTGGAGTGGCGCACGTTCACCTTCCAGCACGTCAAGGGCCCCGAGCAGAGCCGCTGGCGCGTCGTGCTCGACGGCGACAAGGCCTTCGCTCTCGTTCGCTCGGGCGACATCGAATTGGCCGCCTTTGACCCGACACAGGCCAAGCCCAAGCTCGACCTGCCCGCCGGCCGCTACCACATGGACCATTTCGTCGGCCCACACATCGCCACGCTCGGGTTGCTGGAGAGCGTCAAAGAGGATGCGAACACTCCGGCGGCCGAACTGGAGCGCCGTCGGCCGCGCGACGAGTGGATCGGGTCCGATGCGAGCCTTACGCTCATCAGGCGTCAGAGCACGCCAACTCGGCAAGTCACCAATCGCTTCACCCTCACCGTGGACCCCGTATTCGGCTACCGCGTCGACGGCGTCCACGAGGCGGTGTTCGACCAGCAGCCTGTCAAGGTACAGATGGCCGGCCACTCCTATTGCCCCGGCATCTACATTCCCTGGCGCGAGAACGAACTCTACGATTACACGATCTACACGCCTGCCGACGCCCAGCAGGGGAAGTACCACGGCTGGGCGAGCAACCTGTATTGCATCGACCGCTGCCAGAAGCTTCCCTTCGCCGATCCCGGCTTCATCGCGTACCCGACCAGGGATCCCAACGGCTGGACGCCGTGCTACACGCGCAGCGACGGCGTCGGCCGGGCGACCATCGGGCAGTGCAACGCGGGCCATGGACCGGGTTTCTCGTATGACCTGCCGGCGCTCAAGCAAGGCGCTGATGGCAAGTACGTCTTTCGCGCCACGCGGCGACTCTTCGCCCTGCCGCCGGAGGCGCGGAAGCACATCCTGGATCACACCGAACTCCACCAGAAGGGCGCCACCGGGGTGTTCCTTCGCATGGGCGTGTCCGAGAGTTTTGAGGATCAGCCCCTCGATCTGGCCAAGCCAATCCGCGGCCTGATCTGGACCAGCGGCGGACCGAAGCTGGCCGAAGGCATCGCCCACAGCGGCACCAAGTCGCTCACCGTCAGCGGGCGTGTCTGGCCGAACCTGCCGCAGGTGATCCTGAAGCCGCAAACGCGATATCGCCTCGAAGGCTGGTACAAGGTGGTGCCCTGGACTGCCCAGGAGATCGCCGCCGTCAAGGCCGACGACCAGAGGAAGCGCGACGCGCTGTCCAAGGCGGGCAAGCCGTTGCCGCCCGTGGTCGATTGGGACAAGGCCAAGCCGCAGGCCTACATTCGCGGCGACCTCTTCGAGTGGTCGCCGCACACGGGGCCGATGCTCGTCAAGCAGACCACAAACATGGCGACGGGAGCCACGGGCGATTGGGAACACGTGGCCCTCGAGTTCGATACCCCCGCCTGGGACCCGTTCATCAACATCTCGTTGCACGCTGAGAACTGCACGGCCTACCTGGATGACTTCCAGTTGGCGCCGTTGAGAAAGTAGGTTGTGTGGCAGAAACAGAAAGCAGGGCTGACGCTATGGTGAGTAAATCGAACTGCCGGCCGGCGGGCAGGACGCCCTGGTTCGTGGGGGCGATGCTGGCCATCCAAGTTGGTGCGTACACCAGCGCCTTCGCGCAGGATCTGGAGTTGGATCTGCGCCTTCGCGACGCGGTGCCTCATGTGGTTGCCGACGATGCGGCGCTGAACCATGGCCACACGCTGATGGTGCCGCTGCGGCAGGTCAGCGAGCGCTGGGAGCGATTCGTGGCATACGCGGGAGCTGGACCGCGAACCGTACACGGCGGCCGTGTCAGCGAAGCCAGAGCCACCGCGGACACCATCGATCTGCTGCTGGATATGGAAGTGGCGGGCGACTACGGTCGCGTGTCCTGGGACCGGGCAAAGTTCCGGGTGGAACTCAAACGGCAGTCCGACGGAAGCTATCGCGGCACGCATCAGGGAACGTGGCAGGGCCACAAGGTCAGAGGTACGTCCGACGCCGTTGTGCCGCCGCCCCGAAAAACACTTGCCAACCATGTGCCCGTACAGGCCGGCGAGCATCCGCGCATCTTGTTCCGTAAGGGCGACCTGCCAGCACTGAAGGAAAAGGCCAAGACACCGTTCGGGCGGGCGGCATTGGCGAAGATGGGCGGCCCGGCCGCACTCGGGCTGAAGTACCAACTGACCGGAGAGGAACGCTGGGCCAGAGAGGCAGCGGAGGCGGTAGTCCCGTTGATGGCCAAGGGGCTTCACAGCGACAAGTCGCGCGGTCTGAGTGAGAGGGCCGATGAAATCGCCATCGGGTACGACTGCTGCTACGCCGCGTGGCCTGCGCACCTCAAGCGGCTGGTCGAGGACTATCTGGCGCGCGCCATGCGGTGCGCGTTCCACTATCACGAGGACTTCATCTCGTCCGGGATCAATTGGCACGTCTGCAGCAACTGGTCCGCGCCTCTTTACACCGCCGTTGGTTTTGGCGGGCTGGCGCTATGGGGAGAGAAGGGGCCCGAGCCGGTTCGCCCTCAGGCTCCCGTGGCCGAGATCGAGATTCCGGCCGCCGGATACGCGCCGGCCGAGGGCGTCCCCGTGGTTCCCGTTGCCTCCGCGGCGCGGATTCGGCAGTGGCTGGCTACGGAGCCGGTGGACCTGTACGTGGAACAGGAGCCGTCGGAGCTGGGCGGCTGGGCGAACGCCAAGCCGAGGCCGGGAACGAAGTTTCGGTGCGGATTGGCAGAGGTGACCTTCAGGCCGCTGGCGGCCCAGTTCGTGTCCGATGAAGGGGCGCTGCTCATGCCGCGCTATCTGCCGGCGCCCAAGGGCGACATGTCGCTGGCCACCGTCTATTTCTACACGGTCCTGAAGTGCGGCGAGACGGCCGAGTGGAAGATGGACTGCCCTGCGGGCGATGTTGCGAAGCCGAAGGTGCTGCTTGGCGGCCGGCAAGTCGCCCATGGGGACCTGGTGAAGTTGCCGGCGGGCCACGTTCCGCTGCTCGTTGTATACCTGTCGGCCGCTCGGGCTCACGTGCCGTGGACGCCCTTCGGGATCGGACTGGTTCCGGCGACGCAGGCGGACCGCGATGCGGCCAAGGCCGCGCTGACGCAGCGCCAGGTGGAGTACCAGGAATCGCTCCGGGACTGGGAGTACGACCTTGCCGAGTGGAAGCGCACAGGAGGGATGAACGTCGAGTACCTGAAGCTGTTCCACAAGAGCCGCACGGCGGTCTACATGCATTACCGGGAGGCCGTGGGCACCGGAGGGTTCCAGGCCGAAGTTGGGGGCTACTCCGGAAACGCCACGGGCCCGGCCGCCAGGTACGCCGCCGCGTACCGGACGATGTTCGGCGAGGAGGTTTCCTGCTACGAGGATATCTCGCAATACGTGCCCCGGATGATGTTCGCCCACGTAACCGCACCGGCCGAAAAGGGCCGCGCCAGATCGATTGCCCTGGACATCAACGGCACCACCGATGTGCATGGCCTGCCAGCGCTGCTGCCGGTGATTCGCAACGAGTGGAAACCAGCGGTGCTGTGGTACTGGCAGCACTTGAAGGCAGGCGAGGCAGAGGAGGCCATCATTGCCGCAGACCCGTTGCGGGCCTTTCTATATTGGCCGCTTGACATGAACCCCAAACACCCGCAGGGCGTCATGCCGCTGACGTGGCAGGCGCCCGACTTCGGCTACTACGGCTTCCGCAACAGTTGGCGAGGGAAGGACGACTTTGTCGTGCAGGTGTTCCTCAAGGCACACCACATACGTGGCTGGAGCGGGGCCAATGCCGGTACGTTTCGCGTCTTCGGCCTCGACCAGGAGTGGGCCGTTGGGCCGGCCGCGCGCGAACGCTGCCGTGCGCTGGAGAATGTCGTGCTGCTCCCGCAGGATGACCTCAACGACTCCGCTTGCGGGCGACTGCTCCACGCCAGCGCCGAGAAAGATGGTTCGGGTGTCGTCTCTCTGGACCTGGCGGATGTTTACGCGACCCGGAACGACAAGCTGAAGGAGGATCCGTACGAATACTATGGCAACGGGCGCAACCCACTGGCCTTCAAGGACTCGGGCGTCAAGGGCATCCGCTCCATCGGCGTGGACTACAGCGGGCTCAGCGGCGCGCCGTGCTTGCTGGCGGTCGTGGATCGGATCGAAGGTGGCAAGAGGAAGGAATGGGCCTGGCAGTTGGCCGACGGCTCCAAAGGCGGCGCAGTCAAACTGCCGGAGACAAAGGTGTCGGGCAACACGTTCACCGTCACGAAGGGCGGTGCGACGCTGCGAGGAGTTTTCGCTTCGCCCGCTCAGGTCCAGATCAGGGCCGAAGCCCGCCAGGGGCAGTTCGAGAACGGGCACTCCGGCACGGTCAAGTTCACCGCGCCGGCGATCTATGCCCACGGGGCCGATCCGTCTGCCGGGGAGTTCTTCGTGGTCGTGAGTATCGGCCGCGGCGAGCCGCCGGGGATGAAGGTAGAAGGCGCCGGGCCGAGCGCGACTGTCACGGTGGGCAACCGCCGTGTTTCGTTCGATGGGCAGCGCATTGTTTTCGCTTCCGCCAAGACAGGAGATGAACGATGAACGTCAAACGCATCGCAGGAGTCCTGAGCATCATGTGCGCGATCATGCTGTCGCCGGCAACAGAGGCCGCCGAGGAGCAGCACCCCCGGCTGTTGGCGACCCCGAAGCTGCTGGACGCAATCCGCGCCGAGGTCCGGAGGAAAGCGTCGCACCACCAGCAGGTGTATGAGGCCATCAAGGCGCGCGTCGAGCTTTCGTACAAGGACATGCAGAAGGCCTACGCCGACGGCGGCGAGGAAGCCACGGAGCCGCTTAAGCCCGACCACTATGCGTGGGGGTACCGGGCGAGGGAGACGGCTTTTCTATCGCTGCTGGCGATGACGCCGGAAGAGAAGAAGAAGTACGCCGAACTGTCCCACAAGGCGGCCATGGAGACCGCGCTCGTGAAGGCCGACGACCTGGCCGGGCGCATGGGCGCCATGAGCATCGCCTTGGCGTATGACTGGGGCTACCCCGGCTGGACGCTTGAGCAGCGCGCCGCGGTACGGCAGCGAGCGATGGACCACCTCAAGAAGATGCCGGCCGGGGACCGGGTGGCCAGGGAGTACCCCTTCAACAAGGGCGGGGTCCACGGCGGTTCGGAGTTGCTGCTCATGATCGCCCTGTGCGAAGAGGGCAGCCTCAAGACGCGCTACGAGCATGTGAAGAAGCACCTGATCAAGCATATCGAGACCTGCTACGACGCCTGGGGCGTCTCCCAGGAAGGCCCCGGCTACAGCGAGTACCCCGGATCGTTTCTCCTGCCGGCAACCTTCGCCGCGCGGCAACTTGGTGACGAAGACCTGGCCAAGGCTGTCGCGGGCCGGAGTTTCTGGAAGCTGCTGATGTACGCCTGGACGTTCATGGACGTCGAGCGGCAATCGGTCATGTGGGGGGTGGGCAGCGGCGGCGGCCCGGGTGAAGGCTGGGCCAGCGCGCTGATCCCGAGCGTTCCCGCGGACCAGCTCCCTTACTATCTCTGGTTCTACGACCGCGCCGAGGGCATCCTGTCGCCCAAGCCGCCACACGAGCGATTTGACCCCGGTCGCGGCAACTCGCCGCTGGCCATGCTCTGCTACCCGATCGGCGTGACTTCCAGGGACCCGACCGGCGTGTTCCCGCAGGTCCACTACGATGAAACGCGAGGCTTTGCCTTCCTGCGCAATCGCTGGAAGGACGCCGGTGACATCATGATCACACTGTCCGCCGACGCCCACAAGAACGAGATGGGCTGGGACCAGCCCGACGCGCTGGCCGTCAACCTGATGGCGTTCAATACTCGCTTCTTCGGCGCGCACGCCAAGCGCGGCAAGATCACCGATTACAGCGCGCTGTTGGTGGACGGCAAGTACGGTACCGGCAAGTCGCTGGGCAAGGTCGGCACCTGCGAGCCGGCCAAGGACGGAGCCTACGTCATCGTGGACGGCGGGCCGGCCTATGCCGAACTCAAGTGCGATTCGGTCCAGCGACATCTGCTGGCAAGGTTCGCCGGCCAGAAGAGCGAAGCGCTGCTGTCCACCCTGGACCGCATCAAGAGCGCGGCGCCTCACACCTACGCCTGGCAGGGCAACCTCGGCAACGAGATCGGCGACGACGGCGTGAAGGCCAGCGGCGGTACCGAGGGCGGCCGGCCGATGTTCCTGCTCCAGGGGCGAAGCGACGGCTTCGTGAAGGGCTGGGTGCTGCATCCCGCCGATGCGCAGGTTGAGGCCAAGGGCGACCCGCTGCGGATCAACGTCAAGGGCGGCGACGCGGACATCTGGGTGGTGATGCTGGTCGGACAGGGCAAGCCGCCGACGGCCACGGCGACCGGCAGCGGCTTGGAGAGCGTGCTGACGGTAGCCGGCAGCAAGGTGCGCTTCGACGCCGGCGCCGCCCGCCTCAAGGCGCAATCGGCCGGTGCTGGAGGCACTCCATGAGCCCGCTGATTGTCCACCAAGTTCGGCCTGAACTCATCGTGGCGATCTTCCTTCTGGCTGGAACCGCCGGGGCGGTGCAAGTGACGCAGGCGGACCCGATCGCCCAGGACTGGGAGGCACTGCTCGGAATTGAGCAAGGCGTATGGGACGAGGGCGGCCAGGCCACTGGACAGACGCTCTGGCTGCGAGTGCAGAAGGAGGGCGGCAGGTGGCGGCCGGAAGTCTGGGGTTACAGCCGCGAGCACAACCTTGGCGACTACCTCGGAACGGTCTCAGGTTTCCCTGTCGCCGACGGCGAGACCGAACTAGCGGTCCGCATGGTCGTCGACGCGCACCTTGACGCAAAGCGCAGGGGGCGGCCTGGGTTCGGCGAGTACAGTATCCGCTTCAAGGCCAATGGCACCAGGATCGAGGGCTCGTGGCGGGGCACATTCTGCGGGGACGCCGGCCAGGGCAAGGTCATTGGCACCGTCGAGCCGTTGCGGCCGAGGACGATGAGCTTCGCGCGCCCGGCGCCGGGCGAGCATCCCTACCTTCTGCTGCGTAAGAGCGAGGTGCCGGCGATCCAGAAGAAACTGAGTTCGCCGTGGGGACAGCAACTCCTGCCGAAACTGACCGCCAATGACCCCAAGTCCATGACCCGCATGGCCGTCGGGCATGGCTTGCTGTACGTCCTGACTGGCGACAAGAGCTACGCCCAGAAGGCGCAGCAGTTCATCGAGGCCGACATACACGCCGGCAAGTGGGTCCGCACTGAAGTCCACTACCCCTATGTGAAGGTGCATGACGCAGGCATCGTCGCCGGAGAGGCGGCCATCGCCTTCGACCTGATCTACGACGTCTGCGCGCCGGATTTCCGGAAGGACATGGTTGCGCTGTTCGCCCGGCGCGCGCTGTACCTGTGGGGCTGCCCGGCCAACGGTTCGGACACGAGCAACTGGAGCGCGATGTATCGGTCCGGGACCGGAATGTGCGGACTGGCGCTGCTGGGTGAGAAGGAGGACTTCTGGCCGAAGCCGCCCGAGCCGCGGATTCTCCGATTGGAGGCCGATGCGAAGTTGGCCTCGAATCCACCGGCCGGCGCACCCATCGCGGCCCTGCGCAGTGGCGAGCCGATCGCGGATTGGCTGTTGGCTGGGCAGTTGCCCCTGGGTCTGGCGGCCGACCCGACCGAGGCGATCGGCGGCCCCAACGCCCGGATCGGCGCCGGAACCACAGTCACGGTCAATGCTGTGGTCAGAGATAAGACCGGTACCCTCAAGACCGAGACGGTGACGAAGGTGTTCGAGACGCCCAAGGCCGGCAAGGCCGTCAGTCCCGGCGTCTTCAACATGGGCGGCGGCCGGCTGGGGTCCACCGTGTTCTTCGCGACGATCCTGGAGAATGACAGACCGGGATGCTACTCGCTGGACTTTCCGGCAAGGAAGAAGCACCAGTGGTTCCTGTACCCCCGGGTCTTCATCAACGGCCAGCGGTTCAGCGACGGCGACCACGTCTATCTGCCGCAGGGCCGCTTCGCCGTGCTCGCCCCTGTGCAGGCCGGGCATTGCCGGTCCAACGAGGCGATCTTGTGGGCACTGAAGCTGACGGCCGTGACCGATGACGCCGCCAAGGCATGGCTACAGAAGAAGAGGGCCGAGAACGCCCCGCAACTGGCCAAGTGGCAGATCATGCAGGATGCGGCCCGCGTCAACGGCGGATGCAACGCCTGGGGACTCTACTGGGCTGGCGTTGGCAGGCAGTGGACCGAGAACTGGGCGACGTGGGCCGTCGGATCCCTCGGCTGGGCCATGGCGGGAGAGGCGTACACGCAGCACGCCTATCGCGCGGTGTTGCCGTTCGCGCACTGCTACCGCAACGCGATAGGCGAGGACCTGGCGGGTCGCCCGAATCTCCGTATGGTTCTGCCTCGGTACGCCGGCCAGACAATGTTTCGCGCGGATGGCGCCTACGTGCAGGGCTATGGCCCCGGGGGTTCGGCGCTGGGTGTTGACGGCTATGCGCGGGGCTTTGCCCTCGTGCCCGACGAACTCAAACCAGCCGTGCTCTGGGGCTGGAACCGAACCCAGAAGCTGGCCGACGAAGGCAAGCTCAAGGGCGCGTACCTGACGGAGGACTTCCTCGATCCGATGTCGGCCGCATTCATGCTGGTGAACTACCCCGACCGGGCCGGCGGAATCATTGAGGAGAATCCCGGCAAGGCCCTGCCCAAGGTGCTTCTGGACGACTGGAAGGGCGGCTTTGCCTTCCGCAACCGCTGGCAGGACGGCGACGACATCGTCGCCACCATGTTCCTGAACTGGAACAACGCCGGCGGCGAGTGGGACAGCGCCGAGACAGGCGACTTTCGCATCTCCGGCCTGGGCTGCGACTGGGCCGTGCGCGGCGCCGGATGGGGATGCACCGGCGAGAAGACGCCCGTCCCCAAGGCGCCCAACCAGAACGTGTTGGAACTGGGCGAGCCCACCGAGCGCGGCGCCCCGGCATTCTCGCGGTTCTTCAAGGCATCCAAGGACGGCTCGGCTATTCTTGCCATGGACATGGACTACGCCTATGCCAGCCTGAAGAAGACGGGCGCCGGCAAGACCATGCCGCCGCTGCCGGCGCATCCGCGCACGGGCAAGGCCGACGTCTACTACGACCGCGGCATCAAGGGACTCCGCTGCTTTGCGGCGGACTACTCGGGCACGGCCGGCGTGCCGGCGCTGTTCGCCGTGGTCGACAAAGTCACTGGCTCGGCCGGCCAGAACTGCTGGCACCTGGTGACCGACAAGTCGCTGACGGCGGAGGTCTCGGGCAATGCCTTTACCATCTGCGGCCCGGGCGGCGCCACGCTCCAAGGCACCGTGCTGTCGCCCGCCTCGCCCAAGATCACTACGCACACGCAGACCTTCGGCCACGAGGCCACCTACGACGGCGATCACCAGACCAGGACCTTCGACCGCACCATCATCGACGTTCCCGCGAAGGACTTCGTCTTCGTGGTGATGACACTACAGAAGGCCGACGCGCCCAAGGTCTCCACCGAGGGCGCCGACCAGAAGGTGCGAGCGACAGTGGGCAAGCAGATCATCAGCTTTGACGGCCAGAAGATCGAACTGGGCCATTTCGCCGGCGATCTGCAGGAGGCCGGGCCATTGGCCAAGTCGCTGGAGCCGAGGCGCGTGAAGTCTTCGCCGTGACGACTGATCGGGACCTCGGGCCTCGTCTTCGCCATGAACCGCCTAGCGCCGTGTAGCGACATGACTGAATCGGACTGAACAGGAACGTGGCGTGCGGCGACGACCGCCGACGAGGAACATGGCACTGCTGAAGAGCAAACCATGACGCGAGCATTCGCGATGGCAGCATGGCTGGGACTGGTGGCCGGACTGGGGGCCACGGCCGCCTTCTCGGCGCAGCGAAAGGCATCGTCGGCGACAACGCCAGCCGTTCTTCCAGCCGACTTCAACCCCCCGCGCGCCGTGCGATTCCAGGAGAACCCGATCATTCGCCCCGAGATGTTGCCCGGCGGGGATGGCGACAACATCAACGGCCCTTTGCTGATCGCGGTGCCGTCGTGGGTGCCAAAGCCCTTGGGGAAGTACTACCTCTACTTCGCGCACCACCAGGGCAAGTACATCCGGATGGCCTATGCCGACGCGCTTCGCGGCCCGTGGCACATTCACAAGTCGGGCGTCCTGCGGCTCGCAGATACGGTCGGGCAGGGCCACATCGCCTCGCCCGACGTCCTGATCGACGAACAAGGCAAGAAGATCCGCCTTTACTTCCACGTCGGGGGTGTGCCCGGCGAGAAGCGCGGGCAGGTCACGCTCGTGGCGACATCCGACAACGGCTTGGACTTTGCGCCGTCGAAAGAGGCACTCGGCGGGCCCTATTTCCGGGTCTTCCGGCATGGCGATTTCCACTATGCCCTTGATCGCTCGGGGCGACTGCTGCGCTCGCAAGATGGATTGCGGGGGTTTGAGCCCGGCCCGGCTGTGGTGCCGGGCGAGGGCGCTGCGTCGGTTCGGCACGTTGCCGTCCGTCTAGTCGGCGACACGGCCGAGATCTACTATTCCCGCGTTAGCGATGCGCCGGAACGAATCGTCCTTTCCCGCATGGATCTCCGCGGCGACTGGAAGAACTGGCGGGCCTCGCGCGCGGTCGAGGTGCTCGCACCGGAAGAGAAGTACGAGGGCGCGGACCTTCCGCCGCAGCCGTCGCGTACGGGTCCCGGACACGGACGCCAACTTCGCGATCCCGCCGTCTTCGAGGAAAGGGGCAGGATCTATCTGATCTACTCTGTGGCCGGTGAAGGCGGCATTGGCATCGCCGAGTTGATCGGTGATGGGCCGACCTCGCGGGGTGCCGCGACGCGCCCGAAGACCGAACTCGTAGGAGAGCCGCGATGAACAGGATCGTCACCATGGTAGCGGGGATCGGACTGACAGTCGTTGGGTGTGTCGCCTCGAGCGCCGTGGAACCGCCGTCCTCCGCGAAGTCGGAGGGAGTTACCGCGCGCCCGAAAGAGCTGGCAACGGACGATTTCCGGTTCAACGGCATCTACGGCAGCGATGGGGCGCGGATTCAGCGCCTGGATACGAACCACTTCCGCGTGACGCTGCGATCGGGACCGGGCCACAAGAACTGGCCCAATGTGCTTCAGTTCCAGATCATGGCGAACGCGAAGGGCAACCGCCTACAGCTGGAGGTTGTATTCCCGGGAGCCATGGAGTACCCATTCAACGAGTACTTCACCGGCTTTTCGTATGACCGTAGGCGATGGACCGCGGTGCCATGGAAGCGCGGCGGTCGGAAACCGGCGCCTTCCGAAGACGTGCTCGTATTCCCGATCTTCACGGAAGATCGCGTCTTCGTCGCCCACCAGAATGGGTTCGCGCACGAAGACCTTCTAGATCGGGTCGCCGCATGGGAGAAGCACCCGGATGTCCGCGTGGAGACCCTGGGCAAATCCCTTGAGAACAGGCCAATCCTGCGTTTGCGGATCACGAAGGCCGGCGCACCGGCGCCCCTGCGCGACCGCTGGTGCCACTACTTGGCGAACCAGCACGCCGAAGAGGCCAACGCGATACGCCGGATGGCCGGGCTCATCGCCTGGTTGTTGAGCGACGAAGGGCTGGACGCGCGGTCACGTGCCGTGTGGCACCTGGTGCTGCTCTCCAATCCCGACGGGCCGGCACACGGGTGGCGCCGGCAGAACGGCCAAGGCGTTGACATGAACCGTTCGTACCGGCCCAGCGGGGCCGACTCCAAGGCCCAGGCGCACGAAGCGTACATCCTCCAGGCGGATCTTGAGCGTCTAATGAAAGACGAGTGTCCGCCGGTGACGGTCTTCAGCATGCATGCGTGGCCCGGCAAGATTGGAACGTTGTTCTACCCGGGGCCTGAAGTGGGCCTACGGCTCGGGCCATGGACCGACCTGCGTGATACCCTCGCCCGCCTCGACACGCGTGGTCTGTTCAAGCCGCTCGCGATGAGCGTGAAAAAGGGGCCGACGACGTACTGGACTTACGGTCCCAAGGCCCAGTTCGGGGTGTCCGCGTTTCTGGTCGAAGGAGGAGGAGACCTCTTTTCGCAGGATGATAGCGCGCTCACGGGTGAGATCATCGGACGTGCGATCGACGCGTACTACAAGAAATTGCGCAGATGAGGCAGTACTTCGCCACCGAACACCCACACGAGAGGAGAACAACGATGAAGAGGACCATGACCACGGCAGCAGGAATCGGACTGGCAGTCGCTTGGTGTCTCGCGGCGAGCGCGGCAGAGCCACCGCCCTACGGACACAAGGACTTCTACCCGTCGGACGAGCAGCCCATCGGGTTCCGAGCTAACGGTAACGGGGCCTTCCCTGGCGCCACCCCGGTGACGTCCTTCCGCGAGGGGGACATAGGCCAGGTCGAGATGAGGATCGCCCTATGGGGCGACGCCGGCGGCAACCAACTGGGAAGTTTCAAGCAGCAGAAGGTCCCGGTCTTTACCAGTGACAAGCGTGTCAACATCGTCTGGAAGACCGAGATGCCGGGCTTCAGCAACTCGTCTCCGGTCGTCGTCGGCGACCGGGTCTTCTGCATGGCCGATCCCTACGTCCTGGTGTGCGTGGACATCAACACGGGCAAGATCCTGTGGCAGCGCGACATCAATCCGTTGGCCTTGATGGGGCTTCCCGCGGAACAAGTGGAGCGTTACACGCAGTTGATGGAGATCTGCTGGGTGGTCCACTCGATCGAACAGGGGCTGTTCGCTAACTATGGCAGGCTCAGCGAGAAGACATTCACGGAGGCCCTACGGACGAGTCTGAAGGAGCGGTACGAGCTGATTCGGAAGGTGGCGAAACAT
>CAYWTX010000583.1:0-13128 GCA_964461295.1 uncultured Planctomycetaceae bacterium
GCACGCAGTGCCACCCGGCGCTGGTGGGCAACAAGCTGTACGTCCGCGACGCCAAGGCGCTGCACTGCTTCCAGTTGGGCGAAGGGAAGTAGAGAGAATCGCGCCGGCATCCAGACAAGGGCATTCAGGACCATCGAGACCTGGACCACTGAAGTGGCCAGGCCCGGGCGCCGGGAAACGACCGATCACGACCGCGAGCGGACCGGGAGACGGCCCGGGACGGTGGGGCGTTGACCCGATCGGCCGCTTCCGTTCGTGACCGTCAGCGAGATCGTGGTCGGTGGTTTCTTCTCCCCGCCCCCGACAGTCATCCTTGCATTCCGCCGTCGCGGGGGTACCATACGCAACTCGGAACAGAATCCCGGGATCAGGATCCCAGGGAGTATTCTTACAGTGAAAGGATCACCCCCAATGCCCGAAGCAACCGCGGATATCGGCTTGATCGGCCTGGCCGTCATGGGCCAGAACCTCGTGCTGAACATGAACGACAAGGGCTTCGCCGTCGCGGTGTTCAACCGGACGGTCAGCAAGGTGGACGAGTTCGTCAACGGCCCCGCGGCGGGCCGGCAGACGATCGTGGGCTCCCACAGCGTTGAGGAGTTCGTCGCGTCGCTGAAGCGCCCGCGTCGGGTGATGCTGATGGTCAAGGCCGGGGCGCCGGTGGACGAGTTCATCGAGATGCTGCTGCCGCACCTGGACGGCGGCGACATCATCATCGACGGCGGCAACAGCAACTTCAACGACTCCACGCGCCGCACGAACTACCTGGAGGAGAAAGGCCTGCTGTTCATCGGCACCGGCGTGTCCGGCGGCGAGGAAGGCGCGCGGCTGGGCCCCAGCATCATGCCCGGCGGTTCGCCCGCGGCCTGGCCGCACGTCAAGCCCATCTTCCAGGCTATCGCCGCCAAGGTGACCGACACGACGACCGGCAAGGAAGAGGCCTGTTGCGACTGGGTGGGCGAGAAGGGCGCCGGGCACTTCGTGAAAATGGTGCACAACGGCATCGAGTATGGCGACATGCAACTCATCTGCGAGGCGTACAGCCTGCTGGCGGCGATGGGCCTCACGCCGGCGGAGATGAGCAAGATCTTCGCCCAGTGGAACGAGGGCGACCTGGACAGCTACCTCGTGCAGATCACCCGCGACATCCTGGCGACGACCGACAAGGAAACCGGCAAGCCGATGGTGGACGTGATCCTGGACACGGCCGGGCAGAAAGGCACGGGCAAGTGGACCGTGATCACGTCGTGCGACCTGGGCATGCCGGTGACGCTGATCGGCGAGGCGGTGTTCGCGCGGTGCCTGTCGGCGATGAAGGACGAACGCGTGGACGCGTCGAAGAAGCTGCGCGGGCCCAACCCGGTCTTCCGCGGCAACCGCGACAAGATGGTCGAGGACGTCCGCCAGGCCCTCTACGCCAGCAAGATCGTGTCGTACACGCAGGGCTTCCAGCTCATGCGTGCGGCCGGCGAGGAGTTCGGCTGGAAGCTGAACTTCGGCGGGATCGCGATGATGTGGCGAGGCGGGTGCATCATTCGCAGCCGGTTCCTGGGCAAGATCAAGGAGGCGTTCAGCAAGCGGAAGGCCCCGGCCAGCCTGCTGCTGGACCCCTACTTCCGCACGGCGATGCGCAAGAGCCAGTCGGCCTGGCGTCGCGTGGTGCGCGAGGCGGTGAAGATGGGCGTGCCGGTCCCGGCGTTCGGCAGCGCCCTGGCGTACTTCGACGGCTACCGCTCCGAGCGCCTGCCGGCCAACTTGCTTCAGGCCCAGCGCGACTACTTCGGCGCCCACACGTACGAGCGCGTGGACAAGCCCCGCGGCGAATGCTTCCACACCAACTGGACCGGCGCCGGCGGGACCACGACCGCGAGCACGTATACTGTGTAGGGAGAAAAGGCAGCAGCCCGCCGTACCGGAAGCGGAGAGCTTCCTGACCTCGTGCCCCTGACCTGCGGGAGCAGACAGCCGGCAGCATGGACAGGAAAAGGGCTCGGTCCGCCTTGCCGCCTGCTGCCTCTGCTTCCGCCTGCTGCCTACCATGGAGAGCGAATGAACACGGCTGAGAAGATTCGCAACGCGATTGGCGGGTTTGTATATGAGCGAAGCCTCCTTCGCGTGGGCGCGGTGACGTACTTCATGGGCATACACAACGCCCAGAAGATCGTCGGCTGCGTCGGCTCCGGCGAGATCGCCGGGCAGGAGCACGGCGACATCGGCGGCGTGCCCATCATGGTGGGGCCGCTGGACCACCCCAACGCCTCCGCCATCCGCCGGACGATCCCCTGGACCGCGCCCCGCTGCCTGGGTCTGGCCACCAGCGTGGGCCTCGGCGACCGGCTGGGCCTGGCCACCGCCGGGCACATCCGCGCCGTCCGCGGCACGGGCCTGGCGGCCGTGCTCGCCCAACAGTCCATCCGCGAAATGACCCGCACCCGCCGCAGCGCCGACGAGGTCATGGACGCCGCCACCTGGGGCGTCTTGCAGGAAGGCTTCTCCGACGGCTTCGGCTCCGACGCCGACCATCTCCAGGATCCCATCGACGTCGACGCGACCGTCGCGGCCGGGTTTACCCAGTTCACCATCGACCCGGGCAAGTTCGTGGAGAACCAGGCCGACGAGTTCCACGTGGACATGCTGGCCGACTACTACCGCACGCTGGATTTCGACACGCTACGGACCTCGGCCGGCGACCTGCAACTGTCCTACGTCGGGCAGACGATCCAACTCGCCACCGGGGCGAAGCTCATCTTCGACGAGATCGCGTTCCTTCGCGCCGCCGTGAAGTACGGCAACGCCATCGCCCATACGGTGCGAATGTTCGAGCATCTCAGCAGCACGACCCGGCGGCCGTTCGAACTGGAAGTGTCCGTCGACGAGACGGACAGCCCGACCTCGCCGGCGGAGCATTACTTCTTCGCCTCCGAGTTGAGGCGGCTGGGCGTGAAATGGGTGGCCCTGGCGCCGCGGTTCGTCGGGCGGTTCGAGAAAGGCGTGGACTACATCGGCGACACCAACGCCTTCATCGCCAGCTTCGCCCTGCACGTGGCCGTGATGCGCACGGTCGGACCGTACAAGATCTCCATCCACTCCGGCAGCGACAAGTTCTCGATCTACCCGCTGATCGCCGATATGACCGACGGGCTGGTGCACCTGAAGACCGCCGGCACGAGCTATCTCGAGGCCCTGCGCGCGATCGCGAGCATCGAACCCGCCCTGTTCCGCGAGATCCTCGACTTCGCCCGCGAGCGGTACGACACGGACAAGGCGACGTACCACGTGTCCGCCGACGCGAAGAAGGTGCCGGCCGCCGCGACCCTGCGCGACGAGGATCTGCCCGCGCTGCTGGACCAGTTCGACGCCCGCCAGGCGCTGCACGTGACCTTCGGTTCGGTGCTGACGGCCGACGCCGGCCAGCGGTTCCGCAAGCGGCTGTACGCCGCGCTGCAACGTGACGAGGAGACGCACTACGCGGCGATCCAGCGGCACCTGGGCAGGCACATTGCCCCCTTCGTGAAGAAGTAACCCGCGAAGGATCTCCAGGAGAGGGCATCGCCGAACAAGGACGTCGTCCTCCTCTTCGTTCCGCGATCGGAACGTGTACCCAAACTCGCTCCCCTCGCGGTTCGTTCCTTGGGTGCGGGCAGAGGCAGCGCCAGGTCATGGGCGATCTGTGTCTCCCGCGCCCGAGTCGCCGGAACCTACCGCCACGCACTTCATCTCGTTGAGGTCGCGCACGATCAGCTTGCCCCGCGACATCGCCAGCGCGGCCCAGACCTTCTTGCCCTTGGCCGTCAGAACCTTGCCCCGGCCGAGGACCTTCGCCTCCTTCGCCGCGGCGTCGAGCATGTACAACTCGCCCGTGTCGCCGTGCATGATGTAGATCAGGTCGTCGGCGAGGAGAAAGCCGCCGCTGTCGAACGTGATGCCCGCCGCCGTCGGTTCCCGGCTGCCGGCGCCGGCGCCGCCGCTTCGCCACAGCAGTTGCCCGTCGGCCTTCATGCACACCAGCCCGTTGTTCTGCTCGTTGTGGAACTTGTCGAAGCTGTTGGCGTACAGCAACCCCTTGTACAGAACCGGCGTGTGAATGTGGGGCGTGCAGACGTCGCTGTCCTTCAGCACGAACTCCGTCGACCACCGCGCCTCGGGCCCTTCCCCGCTCCGCGCGACCTTCAGAATGAAGCAGCCCACCGCGTAGCCGCCGGCGAAGAACAGCCGATCCTCGCCCACCTTCACCGGCATGGGGATCGGAATGTTGTACGGCTTCCACGTCTCCGTCTGCCAAAGAACCTTGCCCGTGGCCAGTTCCACGCCGGAGATGACGGCCGGCGGGGTCTGCCCGCCGTCCTTGTTGGCGATGATCACCACCTGCTCAACGCCTCCGAGGGTCGTGACGTACGGCGTGGCGTGGCTGAAGACGTTCGTCCCCACGTCGCCGCTGCGCCAGCGGACCTTCCCCGTCAGCCGGTCGTAGGCCACCGCGCCAGCCTCCACCGCATACGGCGCGACGATCAGCACGTCCTTCCGCACAACAGGCTGCTGCGTGAAGCCCCATCGCGGCAAGCCCGCCTGCATGTTCCTCGGCAGCCGATAGTCGCGGAAATCCTCCACCGCGTTGGCCGCCCAGACCACCTTCCGCGTCGTGCGATCCAGGCAATGGATGTGCCCGGCCGCGCCGATCGTGTACACGTGCTCAGCCGTCACCGTCGGCGTGTTCCGCGAGCCGGGGTAGCTCATCCGCGCCGGCGCGTCATAGGCGAACCGCCACCTCTCCTTGCCGTCGGCCAGGTTCAGGCACCGCAGCACGTCCTGCGCGTCGTTGGCGTCGCGGTCCAGCAGGAACACCTCGCCGTCCCGGATGGCCGGGCACGCGTACCCGAGCGCCACGTGGGCCGTCCAGAGAACCTTCGGCCCATCCTTGGGCCAGAAGCGGTCGAGGCCCTTCTCGGCTGACCAGCCCTGTCCGTTCGGTCCCATGAACTGCGGCCAATCGTCGGCGAGGACGCTTGGACCGGCGAGAACCGCGATCGCCATGGCAACGGCGCCCGCCGCCGCCCAACTGCCGATCGCGTTGGGAGGACGTCCCGTCAGGGCGGATCGCCGACTGAAGGGCTCTCCGCACATCATGTCCCGGTTCTGGAGCATGCAAGTTCCTTCCATGGTCAAGGCGTTCGCGTCAAGCCGGTCCTTCGTTCGCGGCCCGGTCTTCCACGTCGCGTCGTCCGTCGTCGCTCCACTCCACTCCCACGCACGGTCGTCTCACGAACTAGTTGAAACGCGTCACCGCCGCCGACACTTCCTGGCCCGCGGCCGGGACGGCTCGCTGGGCTTCCTGCTGCTGGGGGGTGGGGCGGAACATCGCCGGCTGCTGGGCCGGCGCCGTCCGCTGGCAGAACCGTTTGCCGTTGCCGTTGTCCTGCCGGGGCGGCTTGGCCTTCAGCACGACGTTCTCCTCGCCCAGCAGGCCCACCAGTTCGCTCACCATCGCCCGTGTCGGCGATACGAACCATTGCCTGTCCGGGCGGATCACCACCTTCGTGTCCATCCGGCTTAGCGGGATCAACTCCAGTTCGATCACGCAGGGCCCCCGGTGGCGAACCAGCACGTCGTGCAGCCGTTTCAGCCGCTCCTGCGTCGCCAGGGCCCCCAGCCGCAGGATCATGCGCCCGGTCAACTCCTCCAGCGCCTTGTCCAGCGGCACGATCTCATCCACGCGGACGCTCGGCCGCTCGCGCCGCCGGTCCACCGCGCCGCGGAGGAACACCATCGCCTCGTCGGTCAGCAGGTGCCCGAACCGCTCGAACGTCTCGCTGAACGCCACCGCGTCGCACTTGCCCGTCAAGTCTTCCACGGTCAGCATCGCCATCGGCTTGCCGGCCGAACGTCCCGTCTTGGTCACCGTGCGGCGGATCTGCACGACCATGCAGCCCAGCGTGACGCCCGTGCCGTCGCCGTAATCCTCCAGGCGGTTGATCTCCAACCCCTCGGGCGACGACAGCCCCGTCAACTCGCGGGCGTACCGCGTCAGCGGGTGCGACGTCACGTAGAATCCCAGCGTTTCCTTCTCGGCCGCCAGAAGCTGCGCCTCCGACCACGGCTCGACCGTGGGGAACCGAGGCGGCGGCGCGTCGGCGCCGCTCGCGGCGCCGAAGAAGCTCATCTGCCCGCTGCGCCGGTCGGCGGCGGCTTCCTGGCCCAGGCTGATCGCCTGCTCGATGGCGGCCGTGGCCGCGGCGCGGCTGGCGCCCAGCGAATCGAACGCCCCGCACTTCACCAGCGCCTCGATGGTCGATTTGTTCACCGACCGCAGGTCCACGTTCTTGCAGAAGTGGAACAGGTCGCGGAACTTCCTGGCCCCCGTGCGCCCGGCCAGGATCGCCTCGATCGCCTTGTCGCCCACGCCCTTGACCGCCGCCAGACCAAAACGAACCTGCTCGCCGTCGACGGCGAAGTCGGCCCCGCAGGCGTTGATGTCCGGCGGGGCCACCTTCACGCCCGCCCGAGCCGCCTCGGCCATGTACTGCACGACCTTGTCCGTGTCGCCGCTCTCGAAGGTCAGCAGGGCCGCGAAAAACTCCCGCGGCCAGTACGCCTTGAAGTACGCCGTCTGGTACGCCACGATCGCGTAGCGCGTCGAGTGCGCCTTGTTGAAGCCGTACCCCGCGAACTTCAGGATCAGGTCGAACAGCCGCTGGGCGTCCGCCTCCGAAATGCCGTTCTCGTTCGCCCCGGCCAGGAAGTTCGGGCGCTCCGACGCGATCACCTTCGCCTTCTTCTTGCTGATGGCCTTGATGAGCGTCAGCGCCCGGTTGAGCGGCAGCTTGCCCAGGCGGTTGAGCACCTGCATCACCTGCTCCTGGTAGGCCATGATGCCGTACGTCTCAGCCAGCAGGCCGTCCACCAGCGGATGCACCGAGCCGATGGGCTCCGAGCCGTTCTTGCGGGCGATGTACGAGGGAATCAGCTCCATCGGCCCCGGGCGATACATGGCGTTGGCGGCGATGAGGTCCTCGATGCGGTTGGGCTGCATCTTCATGAGGACGTCCTTCATGCCGCCGGACTCGAACTGGAAGATGCCGTCCGTCTCGCCCCTGGAGAACACCTCGAACACCTTCGGATCGTCCAGCGGCAGCGATTCGGGGTCCATGTCCCGCCCGGTCCGCGCCCGCACCAGCTCGCGCGCCCGCTGGATCGTCGTCAGCGTCCGCAGGCCCAGGAAGTCCATCTTCATCAGGCCGATCTTGTCGCACGTCGGCCCGTCCCACTGCGTGATCACGTCGTCGCTGTCGGTCTGCTTGTACAGCGGAACCAGGTCCTCCAGCGGCTTGTCGCACACGATCACGCCGGCGGCGTGAACCCCCGCGTGCCGCGCCAGGCCCTCCAGCCGCTGCCCGTGCGCGATGATCTGCTGCACGATCGGCTGCGAGTCGTGCAGCCTCTTCAGCTCCGGCTCAGCCTCCAGCGCCTTCTTCAGCGTCATGCCCAGGGCGTCGGGCACCTTCTTGCACAGGGCGTCCACTTCGCCCAGAGGCACGCCGAGCACGCGCCCCACGTCGCGCACGACCGCCTTGGCCTTCAGCGTCCCGTACGTGATGATCTGCGCGACGTGCCCGTACTTCTCGCGCACGTACTGCAGCACCTTGCCCCGCCCTTCCTGGCAGATGTCGATGTCCAGGTCCGGCGCTTCCTGCCGCTGCGGGTCGGTGAACCGCTCGAACAGCAGGCCGTACCGTAGCGGATCGACGTCGGCGATCCCCAACGAGTAGCCCAGCAGCGTGGCCACGCCGCTGCCGCGAGGCGCCGCGGGAATGTTGTTCCGCCTCGCGTACGCCACGAAGTCGTTCACGATCAGGAAGTAGCTGCTGTACCCCTTGTCATCGATGACCTTCAGCTCCCACTCCAGCCGCTTGCTGTACTCTTCGGGAGTCTCCCGGCCGTGGAACCGCTTCCGCAGCCCGGCCCAAGCCAACTCGCGAAGGTGCTGGCCGGGCGTCTTGCCCGCGGGCGTGGCGAACTTCGGCAGGTGCTGCTGGCTGAAGTCCAGCACCACGTTGCACATCTCCGCGATGCGGAGCGTGTTGGCGATCGACTCCGGCCAGGCCGCCAGCGCCGTGTGCATCTCCTGCACGTCCTTGAGGTACAGTTCGGGCGGGTAGCTCAGCGCGCCGCCATCGGCGAGCGTCTTGCCCGTCGAGATCGCCGTCAGCACCTCGTGGGCCTTCTTGTCGTCGCGGCGGAGGAAATGCACGTCGTTGGTGCCCACGATGCCCACGCCCAGTTCGCGGGCAAGCTCGATCAGCAGCGGGTTGACCTTGTCCTGCTCGGGGATCGTGTTGTTCTGCACCTCGATGAAGAACCGCTCGGGGCCGAAGATGTCCCGGTACTCGCCAGCGATGCGGCGCGCCTTGCCCGGCTGGTTGCTCAGCAGCGCCGTGGGCACCTCGCCGCCCAGGCACGCGGTGGTGCAGACCAGCCCCTCGTGGAACTGCGCGAGCAGATCGCGGTCGATGCGCGGCTTGTAGTAGAACCCTTCCAGGTAGCTGCGGCTGGACATGCGGATGAGGTTCCGCCAACCCGTCTCGTTCATCGCCAACAGGATCAGGTGGTAGCAGGCGTCGGACTGGTTGCCCATCGAGCGGTCCTGCCGCGTCGTGGGCGAGATGTACGCCTCCAGCCCGAGGATCGGTTTGATGCCGGCTTCCCTGGCGGCTGAGTAGAAATCCACCGCACCGAACAGGTTCCCGTGGTCGGTGATGGCCAGCGACCCCATGCCGAAGGACCTGGCCGTCTCGACCAGGTCCTTGATGCGGTTGGCGCCGTCCAGCAGCGAGTAATGCGAGTGAACGTGAAGGTGTACGAACCCGTCCATGGCCGCCTCTGCTTGTCTTCCCGCGACTTGCCCGGGCGCTCCGTCCCCGGCAACGGAAGAGAGTATAGCAGAGGCGGCGAACGGAGAAAAGAAGGCCCCCCAACGTCCGTGACACAACCGGCGAGCACCCTCCATGCCGAATCCCGGAGGACCCAGAGAAAACGTGGCGCACAGCGCCGGCCGCGTCCGCGATGGGATGCCCCGGCCGGGGAGGGGGCAGCATTCAGCTCCCTGGAAACCCGCAGCTGGGCGCGGGCGCGAGACTACGGCACCATGTCCATCCTGGCCGGGGCGGAGGTCGCCATCGCTGGCGTGGCCTTGCCCGCCGTCTTCGCGGGCGTCTTGGCCGGCGCGGTCGTGGCCGCGGGCATCGGCTTGCCGTCCATCGCCGCCATCGCGCGCCGGGCCCAGTCGCGCCACTCGGGGCGCACGTCGTCGCGGGCGACGGCCTCGAGCACCTTGCGGGTGGCGTCGTCGCGCTTGCCCATCCGGACGCCGACACGCGCAAGGTTGCCTCGCACCTGCATCGTGTCGCCCTCGCGTTCCAGCGCCTTCTCCAATGCCTTCGACGCGTCCTCCAGGCGCCCCACGCGCTCGTACACCAGACCGAGGTTGTTCATCGGCGCAGCCTTCCTGGGCATCAACCTCGCGGCATACTCGAACTCCCACGAAGCCAGGTAGAACTTGCTCTGGCGGAAGTACAGCGACCCCAGGTTGGAGTGGGCCGGGCCGTAGAGCATGTCGGCCTCCAGGGCGGCCTTGAAGGCCTTCTCGGCCCCCGCGGCGTCGTTGGCGTCCAGAAGCTTGACGCCCTTGCGGTCGAGTTCGACGGCCGCCTCGCTGCCGGGACGCGGGTCCCTGCCGACGGTCTCATAGGAAGGCTGAGTGGTGGGCGCGCCGTGCTGGCAGGCCAGTGGGATGGCCAGCAGCAGACCGGGCAGAAGCATCAACAGGCGACGAACCATTGTTTCTCCTCGTCATGTCCGCCAGCGCCGCCGCGAGGGCGGGCCTGCCAGGCCCGACACTACCGGCGCCGCGGCGGGTCGTGAACCGGGGAGCATATCACAAACTCAGCCGTCCAGGAATCTTTCGTTACCTGGCGCCCGCCGCCCGCGTTCCTCGTCCCCCCCCCCTGCAATACGTGGCTTCTTCTCCCTCACGGCGGACCGTGCATCCTTGTGCGGTGTTGCGCCTTGCGGTATACAACACGAAGCCTTTCCAAGGAGAAACGACATGTTGACGAAGCTGACGACGATGGGAACGGTTGTGCTGGCCTGTGCATGCCTGGCCGCGGCGGCCCCGGGCGACGCGAAGAACTCCACCATCATGCTCACGCTGGAAAACGGCGTGGCCCCGCCGGTGGACAACCAGCGCGAGGGCCGCAACATCGAGATCGAACTGGTCTTGCGCGACGGCAAGTTCGACCCCAAGGTCTGGGCATACGCCGTGTGGTTCAACCGCGCCGATCACGAAGGCACGATCCTCAAGGTCGAGGGCGACGCGGCCGCGTACAAGCTCCAGATCAAACTGAAGGTCAACAAGGACAAGTGGTTCCCCAGCACGCCCGGCGAGGCGATGTACAGCGTCGACATCAAGCGCCAGGGCGATGGCTACGCCGGCACGTTCAGCGGAACGTTCGAGTACCCCGGCGGCGAGGGCACCGTGAAGAACGAGGTCCAGGGCAAGGCCGTCGGACAGGTTTTCCCGATGTGGATGGCCGACGCGGGGGCGTACAAGAAGCTCACGCCGGCCGACCACCCGCGGTTGATCTTCCGCAAGAGCGACCTGCCGATGCTGAGGAAGAGGATGGAGACGCCCGAGGGCAAGGCGATCTTCGACCGCATCCTGTCGACGGCAAAGGGCCGCGGGGCCCGCGGAACCGCGGGCAAGCTGAACGCCTACCCCGCCGCGGGGCTGGGCGTGGCTTACCAGCTCACCGGCGATAAGGCCTACGCCGAGCAGGCCAAGGCCATCATGGAAGCCGTGATGCCGCTCAGGAGCGCCGGCCGACAGGACATCCACTACGGCCCGTACGCACTGGGATCGGCCATCGCGTACGACTGCTGCTACGACGCGTGGGAGCCGGCCTTTCGCCAGAAGGTGACGGACTGGCTGGCCCAGGGCGTGCGGGACCTGGCCAGCGGCACGAACATCGGCACGTTCGCCCCGAACCCGTGGCACAACCACAATGGGGTGCGAATCGGCGGGTGCGGGACGGCCGCCATCGCCCTGCTGGGCGAGAAGGATGCCGACGGCAAGGAGATCGCGGGGCTGGAGGGGATCATCCACAACAACGCCCGCGACGCGAGGCGCTACTTCGAGTTCGGCGGACTCGGCGCCAGCGGCTGGTGCCTGGAAGGCGGATTCTACAAGACCATGACGTGGAATTCCGGGCCGGGCCACCTCGCCCAGGCCTATCGCAGCGCGCTGGGCGGCGAACTGTTTGCCGGCCAGCCCGCCGCGTGGGCCATCCTCGGCGAGTGGATGGCAGGCGGCGGCCCCAGCGCCGGCGGCGGCGAAACGGCCGGCCTGCCCCCCACCGCCCTGCCGTGCGTCGACAAGGCCCTCCTGCCCGGCGTGCGCTATCTGTACGACGAAACATTCGGCCTCAAGGGCAACAAGACGTTCGGCTTCGACTTCGCCTTCCACGGCGCCTACGTGCTGATGTGCTACCCGTTCGACACGCCCGCCGTCGAGCCGGCAAAGTCGCTCCCCTGGTGCGCGCCCGACCCCGTGCAGGGGCACTGGATTTTCCGCAAGCCCTGGACCGGCTCAAACGAGGACATGCTGCTGGTGCTGCACAACAAGAGCCAGATCACGCCCGGCTGTCACTACGAGCGTTCCGGCCAGACGTGCGACATGAGCCTGCGCGCCCTGGGCAAGCAGTGGATCGGCTCGCCGCGGCTGACGGAGAGCGAAGGGGGCGGCGCGGCCCTGCCGATGCTCGCCGAACTGCATGTCCCCATGAACACGGTGCTGGGCGCCAGGACGCTCCACCACGACGTCACTCCGGACGGCAAGGCCGTCCTCTCCCTGGACATGGACGGGCCGTTCATGGAGCAGTCCAAACTGGCCAGGGGCGAGAAACCCGACCCCAGCAAGTTGGCGGCCGGGCAGAAGTACGCGGTGTACCCCCGCTTCGGCACGTTCATTGATTCGGGGGTCCAGGTGCGTCGCTACATGGCCATCGACGCCGGCGGCGCCTGCGGCGCGCCGCTGATGCTGGCCTTCTACGACACGTTCAAGACCGACAAGACCCCCATCTGGAACCTGAAAATCGCCAGGGAAGCCGGCGCGTGCAAGGTGGACGGCCAGACGTTCACCGTCGGCGACGAGGCCGGGGCGAACATGAAGGGCACGTTCATCGGCAGGGGTGTGACCGTCAAGCCCGGCGTGTCGGCCACCGGCGCCAAGGAGTTCTTCGTCGTCATCACGATCCAGAAGGGCGCCGCGCCGGCCGTGACGGCCGAGGGCGAAGGCGCCAAGACCGCCGTCACCGTCGGCGGGCAGAAGATCAGCTTCGACGGCGCGAAACTGGTGCTGGCGAAGTAGGCGATCGCGTGGGAGCCGAACCGGCGCACCTGCTATCGCGTCATCGCGGCGCGGCATTGGGCCCGGGACGCCTACGTTCCACGCCGCCGGGGCTCTGCGCTTAGTTCCATGTCCACCGGCGGCTTACGCCCCCGGCCAGATCCTGATCGCCCGTTCCGGGCGAAGAGGAACAGGGCCGCTTCCGCGACTGTCCCACAAGCTCTCAGCTTGACTTTTGCCGTCTTCCACAGGGCAAATGCTGAAGAAGCCTATGAAGATCCGCACTGTAGCGACGTCACAGGGATCTTCCGCCTGAAGGGCTGACACAGGACAGCCCAGGGCAACGCCCTGGGAAGGCGTATCCGAAGACGGCGAAGCCCTGAGAGGGCGAGAGAAGCCGTTGCCCCGGCAGGCAGTTCTTGCGCCCTTTCAGGGCTTGTTGCTTTGGGACATCCATTCCCAGGGCGTTGCCCTGGGCTGCATTATCTCAGCCTTTCAGGCTGAAGAGCGGACGCCGGCTCACCGGGCAAGCGGGCAAAGCGATACTGTCCTTCGTTCGCCGTGTTTTGGACGGCGCCCGAATCCCCGGGATCCCTGCAACGTTGCCGCAGTGTCCAAGAATCAAGGTTCTCGGCATTTCGGCGGTGCCTCCCGCTGCCGTGATGTCGTGCAAGAACTTGGCTGCACGTCGAAGACCCCAAGGAATCCGAGCTTTACGCGACTCCGCAAAT
>CAYWTX010000584.1:0-5429 GCA_964461295.1 uncultured Planctomycetaceae bacterium
CTGAAACGGCGGCGGCGAAGGACGGGCCGAAAGCCAGTCGCAGGAAGGCTTGAGGCCGTCCAAAACCCAGGAATCCGAGGACAATCACCCCCGAAAAGCCAGGCAGGACACTACGCCGCGATTATCTTGGACAGCAGTGGCGATTTGTGATGCGGCAGGAAACGGATAATCAGTGCTTCAAACTCGCACTGGCCATTTCACCCCAGGGCCGGTTGCATGTGGAGGAGACGGCAGAAGCCGACGTGATGCCTCTGCCGGAAGTGACGGCGAAACGGGTACTCCAGGCGTTCTCGGAGCGTCCTTCACAGGGGTTGCTGCATCTGGCGACGGTGGAACTCCAGACGGTGCTGCCAGCCTGCCTGGGATATGCACGCGACCTGGCCAGAGATTACCTGACGGCACTATGCCATACGTCGGGGTTGGACGGCACAATCGAGCCCGTGGCTGTCGATCCCCCGCCGAGCGGGGATCTGGCCTTCCGAACACTCCAGGCCCCGCCAATGAAGGGCCTGGAGTATCTTTCGGCCGAAGTCCTGCAAGGCTGGTGGCGGGAATTGGATGCGTTCGCGCGAGGAGAGATTCGTGCATTTTCCGGCGGGGCGCAGGCATATCTGCGCGAGAAGAACCCACTCTGGCGACTCGTCGGCCGGGTGACGTTCCATTTGGCCGAGAACAAACGCGACGAGCAGTATCCGTTTGCCTTCATGGCCAGCTACTCCAGCCGGCTGTCGGCACAAGGGCGGCTTCAGCACTTGCCGATGGCCAAGGCCCTTCAGGAATACGCCGGGGCCAAGAACCGCCAAGCCTTGATCTCGTTGCTGTCGCCGATCCAGGCGGCCAGCGAGAAGATCTCGCTGGTAAAGGAATTGGTCGATTCCGGCGACATCTATCGGCCGCTGGCCTGGGCGCCGCGACAGGCGTACGGCTTCCTTCAAGACCTTCCCGCGATGGAGGAAGCCGGGTTGATCGTTCGCGTGCCGGACTGGTGGAAGGCCAAGCGTCCGCCTCGGCCCGTGGTCAACGCGACTATCGGGCAGCGGAAGGGCTCGGCCTTGAGCGCCGAGTCGCTGCTGGACTACTCCGTCGGCGTCTGCCTGGACGGTGCGGCGCTGACCGATGAGGAAATCCAATCTCTCCTGTCGGCAGGCGACGGCCTGGTCCGGCTCAAGGGCCAGTGGGTCGAGGTGGACCGCGAGAAGCTTTCAGCCGCCCTGGAACACTGGAAGCAGGTCGAGGCCCAGGTGAAGGGCGGCGGGCTGACGTTCTTCGAGGGCATGCGGATGCTGTCGGGGACCGACATGGGCGGCGGTGCCGAAGAATCCGCCGCAGACTCGGTGCGAGAGTGGAGCCGCGTGGCCGCCGGCGATTGGCTGGAAGAAACGCTGGCACAACTCCGCGATCCCGGGCGACTCGATGCCTGCCCCGCTGGGGGCGGCGTCCCGGCGGAGTTGCAGGCGACGTTGCGTCCGTACCAGCAAGTGGGGATGCGGTGGTTGCGGTTCCTCACACAACTGCGGCTGGGGGCGTGCCTGGCCGACGACATGGGACTGGGCAAGACCATTCAAGTGCTGGCGATGCTGCTGGAGATCCGGGCCCTTCGGCAGGCGGACCGCGCCGGTGACGGCAAAGGCATGGCGCCGCCCAGTCTGCTGGTGGTCCCGGCGTCGCTGATTGCCAACTGGAAGGCGGAGATTGATCGCTTCGCCCCAGTCCTGTCGGCGTGGGTCGCCCATCCTTCTGAGCACGATGAGTGCGAAAGCGATCCAGGCCAATCGTTGGATAAGCATGACCTGGTCATCACGACCTATGGCATGGCGGCCCGCCTGTCCTGGCTGCGGCAGCGGGACTGGAACGTGGTCATCCTGGATGAGGCCCAGGCGATCAAGAACTCGGGCACGCGCCAGACGCGTGCCGTGAAGGAATTGAAGGCCGCCGCTCGCATCGCCTTGACCGGCACACCCGTGGAGAACCGCCTGAGCGACCTGTGGTCGCTGTTTGACTTCCTCAATCCGGGGCTTCTTGGCTCGGCCAAGGCGTTCGCCCAATACGCCAAGGCTTTAGAGAAGCGCGAACACAATCCATACGGACCTCTTCGCACCCTAGTCCGTCCGTACATCCTCCGGCGGCTCAAGACCGACAAGAGCATCATCGCCGACCTGCCCGACAAGACCGAGATGAAGATCCACTGTGGCCTTAGCCGCCGGCAGGCGGCGATCTACGCGCAGTCGGTCAAGGAGTTGACCGGCCTGCTCAAACACAGTGTCGGCATTCATCGCAAAGGCGTCGTCCTGGCGTTCCTGATGCGGCTCAAGCAAATCTGCAATCATCCGTCGCAGTGGCTGGGCGACAACGGCTACGAGCCGGCCGATAGCGGCAAGTTCCAGCGCCTCACGGACATCTGCCAGGAATTGGCCCAGCGGCAGGAGAAGGCCCTGGTGTTCACGCAGTTCCGCGAGATCGCCGATCCGCTGGCGGGCCATCTCCAGGGCGTGTTCGGACGGCCGGGACTGGTCCTGCACGGCCAGACGCCTGTGGGCAAGCGCCGCGAGATGGTCGCCAGTTTCCAGGAAGAGGATGGTCCGCCATTCTTCGTGCTCTCCCTGAAGGCCGGCGGCGTTGGGTTAAACCTGACGGCCGCCACGCACGTCATTCACTTTGACCGCTGGTGGAACCCGGCCGTGGAGAACCAGGCCACCGATCGCGCCTTCCGCATCGGCCAGACGCGGAACGTTCTGGTCCACAAGTTTGTCTGTCAGGGCACGGTCGAGGAGAAGATCGACAAGCTCATTGAGGAGAAGGTCGGCCTGGCCAACGACCTGCTGGGCGACGGCGGCGGCGAGAAGTTGTTGACCGAGATGAGCAATGATGACTTGCTGCGCTTCGTCTCGCTGGACATCACGAAGACGACCGAGGCATGACGCTGTTTTCATTTTGCGGGCGGGCAAGCTGCCCGGCCTTCAGTATGGTATAATCCTGCGATCATTGGAAGGAGCCCAAGATGAGTTGGTATGGATTCCGCCCGTACGTTTCCGTCGCCCAGCGTCGCGCCAACGCCGCCCGCCAGATGGCCAAGCTCGCCAAGAAGGGCCACGCCGTTACTCCCGTGCAAATCGAGGGCCGGCAGATCGCCTCCACGTTCTGGGGCAAGGCATGGTGCGAGAATCTGGAATCCTACAGCGACTTCGAGAACCGGCTGCCGCGCGGGCGCACCTACGTGCGAAATGGGTCAGTGGTGGATTTGCAGATCAAGCCCGGCAAGGTCACGGCCCAAGTGAGCGGCTCCGATCTCTACGACATAGACATCAAGATCAAGCCGTTGAGCAAGCCCCACTGGCAGACAATCAGTTCGCAATGCGCCGGCAAGATCGCCTCCGTTCTGGAACTGCTCCAGGGCCGGCTGTCCAGCGGCGTCATGGAGATCATCACGCACCGCGAGCAAGGCCTCTTCCCCAAGCCGGCGGAGATATCTCTGGACTGCTCCTGCCCCGACTGGGCAGACATGTGCAAGCACGTCGCCGCGGCGCTCTACGGCGTGGGGGCTCGCCTGGACGAAAAGCCCGAGCTGCTGTTTGTGTTGCGCCAGGTGGACCACATGGAGCTGATCGAGCAGGCGGCCATTGGCCAATCATTGGCGCCGACAGCCGGCTCCGACAAGAAGACCATCGCCGAGAATGATCTGGCCGAGGTGTTCGGCATCGAGATGGACACAGCAGATGCCTCAGCAGCAGCCCCGTCTCCTGCCCAAGACACCACCGCCGAGCGCGCGGCTGGCAAGACGGCCAAGACTCGACCAGGCGGACAGATTGCCTCCAGGCGCGGCAAGGATTCGACCAAAGCTTCGGCCTCTGCCCGCCGTGTGGCCCGCTCCGGCAAGTCCGCTGTGAGCAAGACGAATCGCGGTACGGCCAAGTCTCAAGGGACGGATGGGCCGCCCCGGAAGCGGCGGAAGGCCAAGTGACTGCCTCGATCCCTTCAGATCTTGCGTGTGCCGTCAACTTTGGTCGAAAGTTCGAAGGCGCACTTGCACGAGCAATCATTGTCTCTCGAAACATGCTCTGTCCAAAGGGCGTCCGCATCGGGCGACTCTCTGCAAGTCTCTGCCGCACAGCACGTTGATCGCTGTCGGAGGCGGGGTTTGGACTAGTTGGGGGTAGTCCAAACCCATCAGAGATTCTGGGGCCAAAGAGAGAGAAAACGGGCGAAAACGGGGCGTTGGGGGGTGGAGGTAGTCCAAACGCGCGACGACACGGGCGGGCGCGGCAGGTCGCGAAGTCGCTTTGCCCGTGCGGACTTAACGCGACGGCCTGCCGGAGCGTTCCAGCGGGCCGTGGAAACAGAGAGAGCGTTTCGTAAAACGCCCTCAAGTGGGCCCTCAAGGATTCGAACCTTGGACCAAGGGATTATGAGTCCCCTGCTCTAACCGCTGAGCTAAGGGCCCGCGATGCCTCCATCATAGGCGAAGCAGCGCCGGCGGCAAGAGGCGTTTTGCAGACTGGGGCGGGCGCCGCGAGGGACGAGCATTGCTTCTGTCTCCGGCGGCGGGCAATCGTGAAGCGGGATGGCTGAGACCATGATTGCCCGGAAGACCCAGAGGCGAGCAGGGGAATCGGCTGAGCAGGGGTAGGGTGAACGGCTGCGGCATCACTGTTCGGAGAAGACCGCTTCACCGCAAGCCGCTGCCGAGCCGGGTCCGGAGTCGGGATCGTGGTCGTGATCGGTTTTCTCGACAGGCCATGGATCCCGTTGCGAACATCGCGCTTGACAGGTCCGCAACGGCCGCCTAGGATACGGCGGACATGACGCACGGCGGGCGGACAGCACGGCTGACGGCATCGACGGGCATCGCGGCCCGCGGCGGGCGGCGCGCGTCCGCATTCGTGGTCATTGTACGCTAGGCCGCTCGGCGCTTCCGCCGCGGCGGCCGCACCCCCTGAAGGATCGACGGCGGTCTCTCCCTGTTTGCCTGTCGCTTGGGCTTCCGCCGGTCGATGTATGTTGGTACTCTTTTCGGACGTGGCGTTTCACCACGGGACGAGGTCGTGATGAGCAAGGACAGTGGCAAGGGCGGCCGGGCGCATCGGAGTTCCATCGGGCACAGCGGTGCGGAGGTCTTCCACGAGATGCTGCTGGAGCAGGGCGTGGAGGTGCTGTTCGGCTTTCCCGGGGGCGTGGTGCTGCCGATTTTCGACGTGTTGTACCGCTCGCCCATCCGGTTCGTGCTCTCGCGGCACGAGCAGGGGGCGGCGCACATGGCCGACGGGTACGCCCGCTCGACGGGCAAGGTGGGCACGGTTCTCGCGACCAGCGGACCGGGGGCGACCAACCTGGTGACGGGCGTGGCGACGGCGTACATGGATTCGGTGCCGATGGTGGCGTTCACCGGGCAGGTGCGCAGCACGCTGATCGGCAACGACGCCTTCCAGGAGGCG
>CAYWTX010000585.1:0-23353 GCA_964461295.1 uncultured Planctomycetaceae bacterium
CGAGGAAGACAACATCCCGCCACCAGACGGGCTCCACAGGCTGTTCGAGTCGATCGACGAGTACGCCATCGTGAAGATGATTTGCAGCACGTCCGTGCCGACCGTCGTGAACGTCGAGACGCCCATGCCGTAAACGAACATGGGGAACGTGAGAAAGCCGCCGCCGACGCCCATGATCGACGCGACGAACCCCACCAGCAGGCCGCAGAGGATCACCGGATACACGCTGATCGAGCGCCCGCCCGCGACGACGTTCCGGTCGAACTCCACCCGCGGGCGCAGCGGCAGGGCCTGGAGGTATCGGGCCATGCCCGTCATCCCGTCGCCGCCGGCCCGCCCGTCGCCGCGGCGCATCCGGCGCCAGTCGGCCAGCGCGTACATGCCCAGCAGTCCGAGCACGACCACGTACGTCAGGCTGATCACCGCATCCGAAAGCGCCGGGCTGAAGCGAAAGACCGCGCGGTTCAACTCGCCGCCCAGCGTCACGCCCACGAACGAGCCGACGAGGAACCACACCGCCAGGCGCAGGTTCACGTTGCCCAGCTTGTGGTGGATGGACGTTCCGATAATGGCCTTGGCGAAGAGGTGGAACTGGTCGGTGCCCACGCTCATGATGCCGCGAACGCCGAAACTCATCAACGCGGGCGTGAGAATGTACCCGCCCCCGGCGCCGATGACGCCCGTGATGAGCCCGGCCACCAGACCCACCAGGATGCTCCCCCAGAACATCCGGCTGTCCACGATGGCCGGAATGAGGGCCTTGGACCCGCCGAGCACCGGCACCTTCTCCGGCAGCGTCCTGCCGCCCGATGCCGGTGCGCTGGTGGCGACGCCCCCGGCCAACCGCGTCGCCGGCTGCGCCGTGGCTGACTGGACGGCCAGCACAATCAGCACCGGCGCCAGCGCAACAAGCAGCACCTTCTTGCGGCGCGCAAGGATGAACTGGCTGACCTCGACGTCCCACCGGGCGTGCGCCTTCGACAGGTGGTGCAGCGCCCGACCGGCCGACGACCCTGCCCTGCCAATGAGTCTGAACACCTTGTCTCCTGGATTGGAGCCCTGCGGATAGTCCTTGCCCAACGACCGCCGTCAGCATTCGCGGCGATTTGGCGATTCTACCGCCGACCACGAGACCGGCAAGCACTTCCTTTGCCTGACGGCGGTCAGGCCCGCCTGAGGAACCTCGTGGCCTTCGCCGACGAGCAGTTCGGCGATCGACTCGCGCAGCCTCTGCTGGTCTTCCGCGATGGGGATCGTCTTTGCCATGTCGATGGCGCTGACGCCTTCGGAGGTCCGTCGCGAGTCTTCAGAGAGGTACGCAGTCCGTGAGGCATTCGTCCAGGACCGGTTGAAGGTCCAGACTCAGGAAGTCCTTCATCGATGCCTGCACTCGGGGGTAGTCGCTGACAAGACCCAACGATGAGTTGCACAGAGCGGCAATCCGCTCCAAGGTCTCGCTTCGTCCATTCTCCTCCAACTGGGGCAGCGTCCGGTTGCCCCGATGGCGATCGGTGCCCAGGGTCTTGCCGGCCGCGATTTCCGACCCGTGGAGATCGATCAGGTCGTCGCCAAGTTGGTAGGCCGTGCCGATCCGGTAGCCGCACTCTTCCAGCGCGTCGGCGAGCCCGGGCCGGCTGCCTCCGCACACCCATGCCGCGAAGGCGAACATCGCCCCGGTCTTGCCGCGGGCGATGCGCAGGCAGGTCTCGCCGTCGCCGCGGAGGCTTTGCAGGACAACTTCCTGCTCGATCTCGCCCCGGAGCATGTCCCGCACCCTGGCCATGAATCGCTTCAGAATCTCCCTGTGGGAGCTTACCAGTTCGACGGCCTGGCAGAGCAGCAGGTCGCCCATCAGCACGGCCGTCGCGGGGCCGACGACCGTCCACAGGGCGCCACGCCCGCGACGAATGAGTCCTTTATCGATGAGGTCGTCGTGGCAGAGGCTGGCGGCGTGGACCATCTCCACGGCCGCGCAGGCGTCGCGGACCATGCCGCAGTCAACGTCGTCGGCCGCGGCGGCGATCAGCCTGCCGGCCAGGCGGCTGCGAAGCATCTTGCCGCCGACCAGCGACCCCAGGTCCGGGACGTTGAGTCCGGCAACGGCGGCGGGGGCAAGGCGCAGCTCAACCTGGCGCCTGACGGCGGCGAGAAAAGTGTCCAGCCGGTGGTCTTTCTCCATCGCTTCCAACTGCCTCACCCGCGCAGCTCGATACTACATGCAGCCGCAACGTCCATGCCAATCCGCGGCCGGCCGCCGCGGATCCGATCATAACCGTCCTGGGCGGAGAAAAAGCGAGCCGCAGACCGTGTCACTATACCGGCAAGGCGCGGCGAAGAGAGCCACATCTTCTCAGTTCCAAGAGTCGCCATCGCCGAAGCCGGCGCGCCGCGGCACGGACGAATCTGAGCCAAGGGAACTGCTTGGATCAGGACTTGCTGCGCGCCTCCACTTCTCAACAATGAGAGGTGGCCGCCACATGCGCCAGTTGCCACGGGCACCACGCGGCGAACACATCCGGGTCGGCCGCGGGCGAGGCTTCCTGGAGCAGAGGGACGCCGAGCGCACCGAGGTCTCCCGCCTGCTTTGCCCTGGCAATCGGCCGCGCGCCCGATAGGATACCCGCAAAGGCATACGCGCGGCGGGGCGTGCTCTCTGCCGCGAGCCGCCAAGGAGCCTTCGATGGAACAGCCGGTCGTCACGCGCCGCATCGGACTGATGGGCTTGGGTACGATGGTCATCGCAGCCGTCGGCGGATGGTGCTGCCTCGCCCCGCGGGCGATGGCGGCCCAAGTCGACGTCGACAACGCCGACTGGGTCCTCACCGCCGCCGGCGCGCTGGAAGGGCGCGAGCCGGCCGCGGTGGAGATCTGCCTGGCGCGGCGGGAGGGGCGCTGGCAAGGGGCATTCGCGCTGGCGCCGAAGTGGAACGAGGCCTGCCACCCGGTGGACGCCAACGAGTTGACGTGGGCGGACGGACGCCTGAAGGGGAAGGTCACGATCTCCTTCCGCGGCGACGGGTACGTCCCCGCCGGCCGGGCGCCGACGGCCTGCTGGGAACTCAACGCGGTGCGCGACGGCAACGCGATGGGCGGAACGTTCGCGGGCAAGCTTGGAGCCAAGGCGGTCGAGGGCAAGCTCACCGGCGAGCTTGCTCCGCCGCCGCGCGACCTGAACTCCCGGCGCATCCGCGTGCGCCTTGTCGATTCGGCCAAGCTCGGGGACATCTTCTGGTGCGCCATCGAGGACAGCAAGCCGGCCGGCGGGTATCTGTTCCGGGGAGCGTGGGACGGACAGGTCGATCTGTCGCGCGTGGCCCTTCGCGGCTGTGCGATGAGCGGGAATGTCCGGCCCATGTCCTCGGGCGACGGCAATGCCGGCGCAGCATGGGAGATCCACGCCTTCGTCATCGCGGGACGAGTGGGGGGCACGTTCTCGCGGCCGGGCGGCGCCGAAGGCGGCGTGCTGGCCGGCACGTGCGTTCCGCTAAGCGAATCGCGGGTTGCGCCCTACCGTCCCCCGGCCGGGGCGGCGACCGCGCCCGCCGGCGACGCGGCGTCGAAGGACCTCCCCGAACGTTGGCGGGGCGCGTTCCTGCTGCCCGCCGGCGTGCCCGACCCGCCGCCGTGCCTGACGAACGTCATGATGCCGCCCGGGTACGACAAGGCGAAAGACGCCGGCAAGCGGTACCCGGTCGTGCTGCACAACGGCGTCGGCGGGGCCAGCGGGGCGCTCTGGCAGGCGATGGAGAAGCACACCGTCCGGCCGATGATCCACTGCAACATCGCCCTCCGCGGCGACGGGTTCGACGGCAGCCTCGATCGCGTTCTGGCCTACCTCGACCGCTACTGGCCCACGATCGCCGACGGACGGGCCCGCGTGGCCATGGGGTTCTCCGCCGGAGCGCACCACATCTTCCGCTACATCGATCGGACGGACCTCGTCGGCAACTACGCGTTCTTCGGGCACCCGCTCCAAGCGTCCGGTTGGGCAACGCAGAAGGCGGCCGAGAGAGAGGCCATGATCCGCGGGGCAACGACCTGGGCCAAGCGGCCGGTGAACATCCTGATCGTCGCGGGCACCGGGGAAGGCGGGTTCAAGGGCGTCGAGCCGACCCGGCGGGTGCTGGAGACCTATGGCGTGAAGGCCAAGTGCATCGTCATTGACGGCCTGCGCCACGACCACGCCGGGCACTTCGAACGCAAGGGCGACGAGATCTGGGCCTGGGTGGAGTCGTGCCTGCCCCCTCCGGCGTCCGCCGCCCCGTGATCTCGGGCAGGAGAGTAGGGACGCCGCAGGAACCCTCTCTCACGGCAGATCGTCCAGGTTCACGTTCGCGTCCGGCATGGCGCCGGGGTCGAGGAGGGCGGGACCGTAGCGCTTGCGGGCGGCGTCGGAGGCGTCGATTCTCGCCTCGCCCGCGGGCACAACGCGACCGTTCAGGTAGACGTGGTTCTCACCCATGGGCGGAGAGTGTAACTGCGCGGGTGGGCAAGGGCCCACAACACGAAGAGCGGAATCCCTGCACGAGCGGGCCTGAAAGCCATCAGATGGGCTCCAACGACCACCCCTCGTCCTTCCTTTGGGCGGGTTCCTGCTGCGCCGCCTGGTGGTCGCCGAGTAGCCGCCTCAGTCTTCTCCTGGGAGCCAAGACAGTCCGCCTCAGAGCATGAAGCTCGACGAACGGCACCGCGTTGGTAACGATCTCCCGATGTTGCAGCGAACTGCCGCCAACAAGCCCCGACCCCAGCGACACCTTCGCCAAACTGTCGGCCAAATCGCTGCACTGCGCCTTGACTGCGACCTCAAGGCCCTTCTCGGCGGCACCGAGAAACGTCAGCCGTTCCATGACGGTTACGCCAGTGACAATGCAACGGTTCGAGTCCCAACCATGCCGCTCCCTGTAGGCGAGGAGTTTCTCTT
Organism: uncultured Planctomycetaceae bacterium; assembly: GCA_964461295.1. Classification (GTDB taxonomy): domain Bacteria; phylum Planctomycetota; class Phycisphaerae; order SM23-33; family SM23-33; genus CAYWTX01. Next base: position 4,922 of record CAYWTX010000585.1, read on the forward strand.
GGAGTGCGGGCAAGTCGACCAGGTACTTCCGCTTCGCTTGTCCCCCATAGAAGCAGAAGGAGTTGGCATTTGAGAAGCGGATGCGGAACTCGCCATCGGCCGAAGCGCCGGCCACCGGCTTCCCCGCCGCCGCCGATTGTCCACCGACCGTAAGTACGCCCAGGGAACTGAACCCGTATTCTGCTTCTTTCGCCTTGCCCTGTTCCGCGGCGCAGACGATGCCATACTCGCGCAGATACACCTGGTCCGGCCAGAAGCACTCGTCTTCGACAGTCCCCACCATGCCGGGCTCGATGTTGCCGAACGGCCACATCGCGTAGAACCCTTTGGCCCTGACAGCCCTGGCGAACGCCTGGACAACCGGATCGTTCATCTACCTGCCTCCTTGAGTTCCTGTCGATGGCAAGGGTGCAGATCCATCCTTCGGGGGCACAAGCAAGTAACTGACGCCGTCTTCGCTGCGTTCCTCGAAGTCCTCGATATCCAGGGGGTGGTCCGGGTCCGTGGAGACGCACACCGCTTGCCGGCCCAGGCGTATGCTCACCAAACCGCCCAATCGCGTCGTGGGGCCGTCAGTCGCGTCAATCAAGACTTCGCCAATTACTTTGGACTTGCTCCAATCAACAGGGTCCGAATCAGAATCCTTGCCTGGCGCGCGCGCCAGCCGAACAACCTGAATGTTCCAGATCCACGTTGGCCACTCCATCTTCAGATACCAGATACGAATCGGCTGCGCAAGCGTGTTGACACATGGATGCGTCTTGAGGTCATCATGGAATTGCCACAGGCGCTGCAGCACCGGGCGAAGCGCGAAGCGTTGCGGAAAGGACGCCAACTCTTCCAGCCTCTCCCCCAGGTCCTTTGGAAGCGATTCATACTCCTTGATGGAACGCAACCGCTTGCCCAGTTCCTTCAGGATCCTGCGGGCGATCGCCAGAACATATACCGGAGTAACGCGCACCTCTTGCGGAATCGGCGCACACATCAGGAGTTCGCAATCGAACATCGCGGAGGTCTTCTCCAGCACGGCCTCAAAGTCAGGCTTGGTTTGCGGCTGCCCGTCCCAGGAAGCCCATTCTTTCGCGGCGGCTCCTCCGGCGGGTTGAGCATACTTGCCCGCGGCATCGGCCAGGCTCTGAACCGGCAACCGCCGGTACGGACTTTCCTGGTCGTCGACGACGACCAGGTAGTTGATCCAATCACTCGTCGAGCGAATCTCCCCGCCGCTCTCTTTGCAGTACTCGCATGGCGTGTCCTGCAGGCCGTGTCCCATCACCGCCACCGCATGCCCGTCTTCCCGGTTCTCGTCGGTCCAGTACCCGAGGATGACGCAGATCTTTGATTCGATCAGGCTGTGAACATGGTTCACGGCCTCACGCAGTTTGTCCTTCTGTTCGGGTGCCAAGGCGCCCGAAAATGGCTGAAATCCCGGCCATTCCTGGATCACGGAAGCCCACTCCTGCCCTGTCATGCCCTGGGACGGGTGCCCCACGACCACATGCCGCCTCGCGATCTCGGTCAATTCGCCGGGGCAGAAGTGTCCCAGGTGCTCGCGGGTTTCGGTATGAAACGCGCATATCCATAATGCGACACCTCCACATACGACCAGGCTGCGGTCCTGCTCCAGCCAGGGCACCCCGTCCAGGAACATCTCTCCCCCGTACAGATGCAGCCTGTAGTCCTCGGAACACGGCAGGAAGTCGGGCCTCGTGCACTCCCTGAACACGCTTCGTCCCACCAGGCAATCCTCGGTTGGTCGGATCACCGCGAAGCCCAGCAGGTCCAGGTCCTGGGGTTTCCAGAGCACGTTCTCGTCGTCTTCGGGGCCGTCGGTGGCAAGGAAGAGCAGGCGCACCGTCCTTGTGGCGGGCGGAGTAGCCATCCGACAATACAGAGCTGCGTAATCACCAATATAATCCCGGCACCAGTAGTTCGTATGGACCACGATCCGCCGAGTTCCAAGCCTCCAGGCGATATACATCAATGTTTGAAAACCACGATTGTACCGGGCGGTCGCCCGGACCCCGTGGCCCTCGATCAACCGGTCGGCAACGGTGCCGAACCAATTGCCCTCGGGGGATATGCGGATGACATCAAACGCTTTGCGTTCGGGAGATTTCGCCGAATCCAGCACGTACGATCCCCTTGTGCACGAGACGGGGCAGGCCGACTGGCTCACCTGCGGTTCTGAATGGGCGCACGGCTGAGGCCGCGGTTCATCCGGCCGAAGGCCTGTGGAGCGGTCTTGGTTGCGGTTTCCACGGCATCTCGGACAGCCCGATCGATTTCGTCCAGAACGGCCCCGCAGGCCTCCTTGGACAGCGATGTGGTCTTCGGACCGGCCAGTTTGAGGCCGGGCGTGTATCGAGGTTCGCTTGATCGCTTCACTTTCATGTCCTTGTCAATATCGGTTGTTGCCGGGCCACCACTTCAATGAACGGTGCAATTTCTTGACGCACCACAACGGCCTCAGCCACCGGGCCGTCCGCAGCAGTGCGCCTACTGTAGTCTATGCAATCTCGCAGAACAAGGCCCTTCTTTCCGGGTAGGCGACGACGGGTGTTGCTGACGTTCGGAACAGCCCGCCCACCGCGAGCGTGGCCCGATGATAGGTCGACATATCTGAGTGTCAATCAGATGTGTTTGCCGAAATGCTCTCTCACGGCAGATCGTCCAGATTCACGTTCGCGTCCGGCATGGCGCCGGGGTCCAGCAGGGCCGGGCCGAGGCGATTCCTGACCGTCTCGGGGCGCAGGCCGAAGCGGAAGGGCCAGAGCGGGCAAGGCGGCGAGTGGACGCCGTCGCTGGGGCAGTAGCGGATGCACTTGTGGCGGCCCGAGCAGCATTCGAGGCATTTCTGCCGCACCGCCTTGGTGATCGACAGTCGCTTGGTCATTGGGGTTGCTCCCTATGCTCGTATCGCCTTGTTGGCGCCGTCGGCTCCGGTCGGCCGACGGGATCGGTTCGAAGAGGCGTCTGGGGCAAGCCAGGACACGTTCGGGGATCGCGCGGGATTCTTCCTCGTCGGCCGAGGGGAGTTGCGGGGCGGGACAATTGCCGTAAGAGATCATGCGGTCTTCGAAACGGCGGCTGTGCCGCCAGCGCGGGCGGTTGGGGCGAGGTAGTAGACGTATGGGCGGCTGGTGGCGCGGCGAGCGGCGCGGCGGACGGGCGGCGGGACCTCGTGGGCCGTCATGCCCGCGCGCTCGAAGAGCGGATGCACGGCGCCCATGGAGGCCAGGGCCTCCATCAGCGGCGTACGGGCGTCGGCCAGGGCGTGGCGCACCAGGCGTACGGCCAGGCCGCAGCCGCGGTACATCGGATGCACCACCACGCGCGAGATGCACTCGACTTCCCGGTTGAGCAGGTCGATCGCGGCGGCGCGGTCGCCTCCGGCGTAGCGCCCGGCGGTGGCGATGTTGCGCCCGCGGACGGCCATCAGCGGCGGGGAGACGACGAGCACGGCGGCCGGGTCGCCCGCGCCGGCGGTGAGCCAGGTCCGCCGCGCCGATCGCGGGGGGCGGATGACGTAGACGCGTTTGTGGGCGGCCGGCGGCTTGGCGACGTAATGGAACGCGGCGAGGGCGTGGTAGTCGTGTATGTCGCCGCGCGTGATGGGCCAGCGGCGGAGGTCCCACGCGGCGGGCAGGCGGCGGCGCGACCAGTCGGGCTGGACGACCCGCGGCGCCGTGCCCATCGCCTTGACGATGACCGTGTCGGGGCGCAGCAGCGGCACCAGCTCCGGACGCGGCGTCGCCAGCACCAGCGCGACGTGCGAGCCGGTGATGAGCTTGCGGACGCGGCGGCACAACGCTGCCGCCGTGAGCGGATCGAGGCAGGAGGCGAATTCGTCGGCGAGGACGACGCCCGGGCGGGGGCACGCCGCGGCCGCGTGAAGCGCCTCGGCCAGGGCGAGGCGATAGGCCTCTCCGCCGGAGAGGTGCCGGGCGGACCCGGCGAGCAGGGCGGCCTCGGCCAGGCCGCAGCGGGAGAGCATCGCGAGGCGGTCGCGGAGGCAGCCGCCGGAGAGCGTGGAGGCCACCGAGCGGTCGCGGTCGAGGCGGCCGGCGAGGTCCAGCCAGCCCGCGGCGGGAACCTGCTCGGCGATCTGCCGCAGCAGGACCGTCTTACCGGCGCCCGAGGGGCCGATCACCGCGACGATCTCGCCGGGCGCGAAGCTGAGGGCGAAGTCGTCGTAGAGGGAGTCGGTACGCGCGGGCGGCAGACCGAACATGGTCGCGACCGCAGCGGCGTCGGCGTCGGCGCCGACCGCGCGGACCACTTTGGCGTTGACAAGAACGCTCCAGCCGGGGAACTTGCGGGCAAGGGACATGCGATGCTCCTGATGAAGAAGCGGTTCTTCGATGCCATCCGCAGCGGGCGCAAGACGACCACGCTACGGTTCTGGAAGACGTGCCGAGTGCGGCCGGGCAGCGCGCACACGGTGCCCGGGCTGGGGAAGATTCACGTTGAGGCGGTTAGCGAAGTGGACCTGAGGGAGCTTCGCGACGAGGACGCCCGGCGCGACGGGTTCAGCAGCGTCAGGGAACTGCGGGCAGAGCTGAGGAAGATGTATCCGCAGGCCCATCGCGCAGGGAGGAAGCTGTATCTGCTGCGCTTTTCGTTGGTTAACAAGTAGACGTAAGGCCTTCGTGCGGACGCCGGGGGTAATAGGTCAGCTACTTCCGCCGTTGGTAGTATGCTCAATGAATCAAGGCACGGTTTGTTTTGTTTGCTTGACAGGGGTTGTTGCCAGGCATGTAATGCCCCTAAGCTTGTGACAAGGGAGCCACAACATGTCAATCGGAACGATTGTCCGAAGTCGTCGCGAAGAGATGGGGATGACGCAGGACCAGGTGGCATCCAAAGTCGGCATCTCCAAGCCCTACCTTTCCAACATCGAAACCGGCAAGGCAAAGAACCCCCCCAGCGATGGCGTGCTGAGATCGCTGGAACGGGTGCTGTCGTTCAAGCCCGACGAGCTGATGCGCGTCGGCCATCTCGAGCGCACGCCGCGCGACATCCGCGAGCGCTATGAGTCGCTGCGGGCGGAGTTGCGGAAAATCCAGGCCGTTGCCAGGGACAAGGGGCAGGAACTGCCCGCCCTCGAGCCCGGCATGGCGGAGGACATCGAGAACATCGGGCCGGAGGTCTCCGCCGGCATCGTCGTGCCGGTGCTCAACAGCGTGGCCGCGGGCTACCCCCACCACTTCACCGACCTGGATTACCCCCCGGGCGTGGCCGACGAGTACATCCGCTGCCCGGACATCCATGACCCGCAGGCGTTCGCCGCGCGCATCGTGGGCGACTCGATGGAGCCCCAGTACCGCCAAGGCGACATCGTGGTCTTCTCCCCCAGGGCCGTCGCCGGCAACGGCGACGACTGCTTCGTCCGCTTCGCGCCGCCCGATGAAGGAACCACCTTCAAGAGGATCTTCGAGGACAGCGCCGAAACCCTCCGCCTCCAGCCCCTCAACAACCAATACCCATCCCAGGTCGTCGGGCGCGACAAGGTGAACGGGCTGTGGCCGGCGACCTTCCGCATCCAACCGATCCGCCGGCCATGACGGTTGATGGCCCGACCGCGGGCGGGCGCTCCAGCAAGCCCATCCCGACCATCCCCGGCGCGCGCCGCGAATCTCGATCTGGACTTCCGGCACGGCAGCGGCTTGCCGTGAAGCGGCCTCTCCGCCTCATTCGGCCTGCACGATCGAGTTGAGCGTGCCGTAGGGGTTCGGGGTCCAGGCGCTGTGGTCGGGGTCCACCACCCACTGGCCGTCCACGAGGAACTTATACTCGTGCATCCCCGCCGCGACGGGGACGGTGACCATGTGGGAGCCGTCCTTCTGCTTCTTCATGGTCACAAGCCGCCAATCCGAGAATGTGCCGGCAAGGCTGACGCTTCTGACAGAGCGTTCGGAGACCAGCGAGAATCGGATGGTGCCTTTCTTGAGTCCGCTTTTGTACATGGGATGTCTCCTGGCTGGGGCGCTTGTGCCAGCCATGCTGGCCCGGGGCGCCGCCAGGCCGATCTTGTACCCCATCCGGGATGGGGCGGCAAGAAGCGAAGGCCGCCAGACGGTCGTCGGCAGCCTTCGCGGGTTTGCGTGGAACGGAGGATCGCCTAACTCGATGATCCCCCGCTGGCGGCACCGCCGCTGGCCGCGGCCGGCGTGCCGCCGGCGCCGCCGGAGGGCTGGACGGCCATGATGACCGAGAAGCCCATGGTGCCGCCGGCATTCTCGATCTTGAACATCAGGCGGTTGGGGCCCTTGTTCAGCTTGACCTTCTTGAAGCCGCGGTCGGGGATGTAGTGGTGCGGCGTCTTGCCGCTGGCCCAGACCAGCTTGCCGTTGACCCAGCTCTTGCCGTAGTCGTCGCTGCCGAACATGAACCAGTATTCCTTCTCCTCGTCGGACCAGACTTCGGTGTAGCCGTACCAGATGGCGTAGTTGGTCACGTCGAAGGGGACGATGCAGTAGCTCGGGTAACGGCGGAACCGCCACTTGAGCTGGCGATCGTCCTTGCCGACGTAGATCGAGTCCAGGTCGACCACCGATTCGGGCGGGAACTTCTTGTCCAGGTTCGTCCGCTGCGGGTTGGGGAACGGACCGATGAAGTACCACGTGTCGATGTACATCCACTGCATCGGCTGGCCGCCCTCGCGGACGCTGCGCCCGGGCTCGGGCTGGAAGTTCGCTTCCTTCAACTTGCTCTGGCTGGAGGGGAAGACCTCGTCGGCCAGCAACGGCGGGCCGACGCTGGCGCCGAACTCTATCCCCCCGGCGCCCTGGTAGCTCGTGCCGGAAAGCTGGACCGCGGCGGTGTTGTCGCGCCCGATGCCGGGGCTGTCGAGCCCTTCCACCAGGTCGCGCATCCGCTGCACGCCCACCACGATGGAGTCGAACTCGTTCTTGACGAAGGTCACCTCCTCGCGGAAGGCCTTGAACCCCGCCATCGTCGTCACCGCTCCGTCCAGAACGTCCTTCTTGCTCTCGCGGCGATTGGGCCGGCCGAGCTTGGTCACTTCCCTGGCCTGGTCCCAGGGGATCTGCTGTTGGTCGGCCAGGGTGAGGGCTCGCCAGGTTTCGTAGGCGTCATAGGCGGCGGCCTCCAGTTTCAGCGCGGTCATGTAGCAGTTGTGGAGGCTGTCGATGCCTTTGACGTTCAGCGTCATTCCCGCCTTCTCGCCGGGCGTGCTCAGGTCCTCCATGACGCGGACCTTCTCCTTCGCCTTGCGGTCCCGCATGTCCGCCAGTGTGATCAGCATGTCCTGGGCAGTGCCCAGCCTCTTGCAGAGCTTCTTGGCGATGTCGCGCCGCACGTCGTTAGCGGTGCCCTGGATCTGCTCGGGGTCGTACTCGCGCTGGACGAAGGGCGTCTCGGGGAAGAAGTATTCCTTCAGCGGGGTCAGCCAGACAACCGCGCCGCCGACCAGGTGCAGGGCCGCCGAAGCGACGATGGCGATCAGGATCGCGACGACCCAGCTCTTCCAAGCGCGAATATCTTCAACATTCGTTGGTTTGCCCATGCGATATCCTCGCGGCGTGAGCTAGTCCTTGGTTCGTACGCCCACGTTCCTCAAGCCTTCGAACTGGCAGAGGTCCAGCACATAGGCAATGTGCTGGAACGCCGCCGCCCGGTCGCCGTCGATCCGCACGCGCACGGCCGGACGCTGGGCCGCCGTGCGAAGCTTCTGGTGCAGCACCTGAATCGTGACGGGCTCGCCGGCCAGGTGGATCGTGCCGTCTTTGGTTACAGAGATCACGACGGTGTCATCGAGGGCCTTGTTCTTCGTGGCGGCGCCGGCGTCGGGCAGGTCCAGCGGGAGTTCCTTGTGGATCTCGCGCAGGGCCGCAGTCACCAGGAAGAAGATCAGAAGCTGAAACACGCAGTCGATCAGGGGCGCCATGCTCACCTCGGCGGCGGCTTCGTTGTCCTCGTCGCTTCGAATACGCATTACGCGGCCTCCTTCTTCTCACCACGCAGCACGAACCAATCGCTGATGAGATCGCCGACCTTGGTCTCGATGCTGTCCATCATCACGCCGGTGAGGAACTTGTACACGTTCCACATGAACAGCGCGGGCATGGCGATCACCAGGCCGGCGGCCGTGGTGATCAGGGCCTTGCTGATGGCGCCCGAGAGGTACTCGGCCGAACCCATCGAGCCGGCGATGTTCACCTTGTCGAAGGCTTCGATCATGCCGATGATGGTGCCGTACAGTCCCAGCAGCGGGGCCAGGCCGGTCATGACGGCCAGGGGGTAGTTGCGCCGCATGTGGGTGCGGATGAAGCGCCCGGCCATGTCGGTTACGCCGGCGGTGACGTGATCGACCTCGGCGCCGTGGTGGCGGGCCATGAAGTGAATGAGCTTGGCGGTGATGCCTCGCCTCCTCTCGGTCAGCTGCAGCAGCTCTTGGAAGCGCCCTTGTGCCCAGAGCTTCCTGCTTTCCTCGACGGGCCCGCGAACGCCTATGGCGGCCCAGGTCAGGAAGATCGCTCGCTCGATCAGGGACGCCATGGCGATGATCGAGCAGCCGAACAGGTACCACATCGTGGCCCCGCCCAGTTCGACCAGATCCATCCAGACGCCCCACCACTTCTCGAGGAAGCTCTTGTCCGACTCGTCGGTGCCGGCAGCAACGGCCTTCGCCTTGTCGGCGAACTTCGCCATGTCCTGGCCGAGGAGCATCGGAGCGCCGAAGGCCAATGCCACCAAAACGACCACCACGCCCAACCGCCATTTCTCGTTGCTCATGCTCCCATTCTCCGCAGTTGTTTCGGCCCCTCTGGGGCCATGCCACACGTTGACCGTCACGCCACAGCATTCTGGCCGCACTAGAGAAACAGCCATATGTCCGGCAGGTTCCGCCATCGCGGCAAAGTTTTTTTCCTGCCGCCCGCGCGGCGGCAAGGAACCGGCCCGGCCGCCGAAGCGGCCGGGCCGGAGGGCCGGCGATGATCCAGACCCGGGTGGCACAGTTCTCCGAACTGTGGCTGCCGGGATTCACAGCTCTGGAGAGCTGTGCCACCAGGAACAGGCTCTTCCTGGGCCATGCCCAATCTACAGATACCCCTCCCCGCCGGCGGGGCGGCGCCCGAGGAGTTCGTCGCGTTGGCGGCCGGTCATGGCCAGGGCGGCCGCGGCGCGCCGGTCGGCGGGCAGGGCGCGGAACTCCTGGAGCGTTCGGGGCACGGGCAGGTCGCTCGCCGCCGAGACGGGCGCCTCGGGCGAGGCGGCGGGGGCAACGGTAGCGCGGGAACTCTGGTCCCTGCGCGGCGATTCCCAGGGACTCAGGTCCCTGGGCTTGGCGACCGGAGCTTCCGAGGCAATGGGGTCGCCGGGGTTGGCGGGCGGGTTTGTCTGTGCGGGGCGTTGCAGCGCCCGCAGCAGGGCGTTCTCTTCCTCCAGTTGACGGGTGCGGCTCAACAAGGCTTCGATCGTTTCACTCATCGGTCTTCTCCTCGCCCTTGACCAGGGCGTCCAGGGCCTGTCGGCAAACTCCGACGGCCGTCTCCGTTGCTTGCCAGGGGATTCCTCGTCCGCTGCGGACGTTCTCGGCCAGGGCGCGGCGAAACCGCGCGGCGCTCCATCGGAGTTTCTCGCGGCAGAGGCGTTGCGCCTCGGCCAGCGGAACCAGTTCGTCGTCGGTCGGCGGCGTTGGTGCGTCCATGGTCACTCCCGCCGCGCCGGCGCGTCGGCGGAGGCCGGCTCGGTCGCGCCGGGCCCGTTGGCCAAGCGCCGCCGCCCCTTCACGCTGCTGTAGATGCTGATGCCCGCGATCGCCAACGCCGCCAGGGCCTCGGCGATGGCGGCGGCCTGGTTCCGCGCGTCGGCCGCGTCCATGCCCAGTTTGCCGGCCAGGAGCCACGCGATGCCTCTGGCGGCCGCGGCGGCGACCCATCCGATCACTTGCTTGTTGTCCATGATGTACGCCTTTCGTAGAAGTTTCCACGCCATGTGGCCGCTAAAGGCCCACCAGGGCCAGGGCGGCGGTCAGCAGGGCCTTGAGCACGGCCAGCGAAGCCTCGCGCTGGAGGGCCAGGCGCGACGCGTTCTCCCTGTTCGCCGCGAGCCACGCCTGTTCGTTGGCGTGCATGGCGTCCAGCAGTTCGTCGTCGGCCAGGCGGGCGGCCAGGCTGTCCATCGCCTCGCGCGTGCGCCCCTTGACGAGCAGTTCGATCCATGCCCAGATTTCCTCGGCCGACATCGCGGCCAGGGCCGGGGCGTACTTCGCCACGGCAGGACGCAACGGCTCGGGCACTTTCTCCAGCAGTTCCTGCGCGTTCATGTTGGTTTCCTTTGTGAGCGGGCGAACTTGTCGGCCGGACCTCCCGCGGGACTCGCCGTGCCTCGTTCGCGCGCGAAGCAAGTTCGGCCGTTAACGGCAGCCTTCCGGCCCGCAGGAGGACTCAAGGCCGTCGCGGGCGTCCTGGAACAGCCGCCAGCAGCGGGCATTCCACCGCAGCGCCTGTTTCATGCAGTTGGGGTCGAGGCGTCCGGCCTCGGCGCGGTCGGCGGTGGTGGCCGACAGGGCGGCCGTCTCGTCGAGGATCCGCGAGTACTCGGCGTTCAGCGTGACAGCCGAGCAGCCTGGAGCGACCGCGGAGGCGCCGACAGCACAGAGAAGACAGAGAGACCAGACCAGGATGCGCATGCGCTTTCTCCTTCAAGAAAGGGGGTTGAGGGTGGTGGAGGACGAACAACACGGACGAGCGCGGACTGGCACAGACGAACATGGACAGGGCCGACAGGAGCAGCGCCCATCAACGGAAGTCCGTGTCAGTCCCGTCTGCGTCTGTGTTTGTCCGTGTTCATGTCTTCAGGAAGTACCCCGCCAACAGCAGCGCTACGCCGACGGCAAGTTGCCAGACGCGGCGGGCCCAGGCGTTTCGGCCGCGGCGAGCGTCGGCGGCCCCCGCGCGCAAGAGCTGGATCTCCGTCTCGTGGCGGCCGGTGCGGTCGTACAGCGCGGCCACGTGGCCGTTGGTGCGGACGGTCTGCTCGTGGATGGCGTCGAGTTTGGCTGACATGCGGCCGAGTTGGCCGGTGATGCGGCCGAACGACTCGATGCAGTATGGGCCGGGAGCGGCGGGGCCGACGCAGGGGGCATCCGTGTCGTTCATGGCGTTCTCCTCAGCTTCCAGCTTCCCGCCATCAGCCAGTCGGGCAGCACCAACAGGCGCGGACTACTCATCGCCGCTCTTGCCGTGGCTGGCGGCTGGAAGCGGGCAGCCGGCGGCCACTTGTTCGTCGAAGCGGAACTCGGGACCGGGCAGCACGACCACGGGGAAGCGATGCCCCACGGCGCCGGCCGTGGCGGGCGTCAGGCCCGCGCGGTGGAACTTGCGCCAGAAGTACTGGCATTCGCACATGAGTTGCCGCATGCCGTCGGTCGAGAGCGTGAAGCGGAACCACGGCGGCGGCACGGCCGAGAGGGCCCGGCGGCTGATCTTGATGCAGGCGGCGCTGGCGGTGTGGGCGTGGGCCTCGCGCCCGGTTCGAGCCATGCAGCGTGCCGTGGCCACGTCGGCGGCGCAGGCCAGCAGTTCGTCGGTTTGCTCGACGGGCACGACGTCGTCGTCGAGCAGGAGCAGCCAGGGCAGGCGGCACTGGTCGCGGAACCACAGCAGGATGCGGTTGCGGCGGCAGGCGAGCAGGTCGGGCAGGTCGCTGCCGCGGAAGACCCGCACGTGCTGGAACCGCTCGGCCCAGCGGCGCAGGTGCGGGTTCACGCCGCGCCCGGCCAGAACCGCCAATTGGATGTCGGGGTAAGAAAGCATTGGCGGTTCCTTCTCTTGCCTGGCCTGGCACGGCGAGGCAGGCGCGCGGGCGTGAAACGCCCGCATCATTCCTCGTCCTGGAAGTGGCAGCAGCAGTTGCCGAACTCCAGCGTCCCAGGCGGCGGAGCGTGCGACACGATGCGGATGCGGCCGACGAGGATCGCGTCCACCATCTCGACCAGCATCCGGCGTTCATTGCGGACGCGGAATTCCAGGCAGCCCTCGCCGGTGACGCGGCATTCGATGAGGAAATCGCGCAGCGCTTGCTCGCTGGTGCTCCAGTTGCCCTCTGCGTCGAGCCAGCGGTAGATCAGCGCCCGCCAGTCGCCCCCGGCCCACGACCAGAGCAGGTTGGCCGACAGGCTCAGGGAGCCCCACCCGCCGCCGCCCATCGCGGTGGAGGCGGGATGCCGCCTGGGTTCATCGTGGGTGCATTGGCGGCCCTCCACGTCGATTTCGACATGCGAGAACTTGCACCCGCTCAAGGTGTGGAAGGCGTCGGTCGTCTCGTCCAGGCCGGAGTAATGCACGCAGAACGAGCTGGTCCGCTCGACTCCCAGCCACGAGCCGCTGACGTCGATGAGCGTCTCGACGGCGCCTCCCTGGCGGCGTTGCTGCCAGAACCGCACGAGCTGCCCCGGCGTGCCGAACGCGCAGGTCGCGTAGTCGCGCGCGGGCTTGCCCACCAGCCCCAGCGGCGCCGCCGCATCCTCGTATTCCTCCAGGTCCTCGTTCCACCACTGCTCGGTGATGGCGTACCGCCCGGTCTCGTCGTCAAACAGCAGCACCCGCGCCACCCCGGTGCGCAACGGTTCGGCGCAGGCCAGCGGGCCGTCGCCGACGGCGCTGGACGCCTCCGCCCGCCGCCGCGCGGCCGAGCGGCGCGCCGCCTGAATCGCCTGCCTGTGCAGTTGGTTCATTGGCTCACCTTCAGCAGCGAGCTGTCCAGCAGCAGCTCGGTCTTGTTGGCCCCGTGCTGGAAGTTCCACACCACGCCGGCGATCACCGGGGCGTAGCGCCACTCGCCGCTGCGGACCGTCAGGTCGATCGCCCGCCCGTCCGTGCCGCTCACCACGTCGCCGGGGGCGTAGGAGCGGCTGACGTGCCGCAGGATGATCGAGCCGTGGACCAGTTCGTCCTCCATGGCGTCGCGGACGGCGGCGGCGAACGCCGTCGCGGACGCCGTGTCGTCGCGCGTGTCGTGCCGGTCGGCGGCCAGGTCCAGCGGATCGCCGCCGGCGGCGACGTCGCGGGCGACGAAGCGGTGCTCGGCCCGCACGGCCTTGCGGGCCGCAAAGGGCCACGAACTCGAGATGCGCCGCTCGGCGCGGCCGATCACGGGCTGGTCGGACTCGACGGAGCCGACCAGCCGCAGGACCAGCCCGACGCCCTCGCCGCGCAGGGCGTTGTGCAGAAGCGTCAGGTAGCTGAGGTGCCCGTAGCGGTCGAAGAGCGTCTCGCTGCCGCCGACGTGGCGGGCATAGGCGTCGGCGTACGGATACCAGGCCCACAGCGGGTTGATCGGGATGGTGAAACCGGCGCGGTCGCGCCAGAGGACGGCCGGCGCCTGGACCCACGACGCGTCGTCGCCGTCGATGCCCAGTTGCACGAAGGCCGGCAGATGCCTCGCGCCCGTGTCGGCGTCATCGCGAAGGAAGGTCGAGCCGACCGGGCGCGGACGGCGGAGGAAGTTGCCCTCGACGTCCAGGCCCGCGGCGGCGATGTCGCCGGGGGGGCAGCCCACGGCGTTGAACGCGCCGTCCTCGTTCCACGTGAAGCCACGGAAGACGTGGCGGAAGTCGGGGTTCGCGGCCGATCCGTACGTGTAGTTGGCGTCGAAGAGCCCGACGGAGAGCAGTCCGCCGGCGTCGCACGGCCACTGCATCGGATCGACGCCGTCGTCGCCGGCCCAGTCGGCCAGGTCGTGCGCGCGGGTGTCCCACGCGGGGTTCAATTCGCCGCCGGCGGCGGCGAACGCCAGCGCCACCTGCCGCCGCCTGCGGTCGCCGATCACGGCCACGTCGTTGCGCACGTTGTGGCTGTCGCGCACCAGTTCGATGCGCTGCACCTCGGCCCGCTGGGCATCGGCGTCGGTCACGCTCAGCCCGCCTTCCACCAGCGGCGCCATGCAGGGGCGGCGCACCCGCTCGCCGTCGGCCTGGCCGCGAAGGCGAAACACGCGGAGGTCGTGCCGGCCGTCGCGCCCGGCCCAAGGCTCGATCGCGTAGCCCCACCCCGCCGCGTGCAGCACCCGCCGCAAGGCGGCGGGCAGGTCCAGCCCTTCCACGTCCACCTCGCTCAGCGGCGCGTCGTGCAGATCCGCCGGCAGGGACGCCAGGCTCCGCGGCGAGATGACCTCGTACCCGTCCACCGCCTCCACCAGCGACTGCACGGCCGCCCCGGCCGTCCAGTGCGTCGCGGCGTAGACCCACTCGCCATCGACGACGCGCCGACCGGGCGCGTCGAAGGTTCGCGCCTTCGCGGCCGGGGCTTCGCCGCGGGCGTCCAGCCGCCAGAAGGCCGGCTCGCCGTCTGCCGTCGCGGCGCAGGCGTTCGGCTCGCCGTCTTCGTTGAAGACCACCGGCAGATGCCCGCGGAAGCTGTTCGCGGCCGTCAACTCCTCCCCCCCAGCCAGGCCGGCGATGATGTTCGCGTCCACCTCAGGCACCGCGTGCCACTGGCCCGACACGACCTTGCCGGCCAGGAGCAGTTCCGGCCCGTAGGCGGTGACCTGGTGGCTTTCGCCCTCCTCGGCGTCGACGAGGAGGCGGTCCTGGGCGACCACGCCGCGAAACCACTCGCGTTGCTCGGTACCGCCCGGGCCGCCGGCGCACGCCTCCACCAGCCGCACGCGGTCGCCGGCAAGCAGGCCGACGTCCTCGACGCGGTCGCGCGCGGGTTTGCCCGGCCCCTGCCCCAGCACGCGCCGAAGCGTCAGCGTGCTCGGACGGGCGTTGGCGTGCCAGGAAAGCTGCATCGGCCGCCACCACGCCGCGTGCACTTCCTCCAGCCATTCGGCCGCGCTGGCGGTCGCTTCGCCCCCGGCCGTCGCCACGCGGGCAATGTAGATGCGCATCGTTGGCACGGCCGTGTAGGCGGGGCCGGTGAGTGGGTAGTTCCAGGTGAACTGCATGGGGGCTCCTTGGGGAGGGAATGGACGGCATGGACTACAAGGACGGAATGGACAGGGGAAACAACAAAGGCGGCCCCCTGGCCGTCCATGTCGTCCACTCCGTCCACGTCGTCCATTCTTTGCTATGCCACGGCCTCAACACTCGCCGGCGGCGCCGCTGGCGGCGAGGCGTCGGCCACGTACGGGCCGATCACCCGCGAGAGGTGGCCTTCCACCCCCTCGGCCGTGCGGGCCGCGACGGCGAACCAGCGCGACGCGCCGTCGGGCAGCGTGAAGGTGTGCGAGTACTCGCCCACGCCCGCGGCGGCGGGCAGGGCATCCGGCGCGCCGGGCACGATCTGCCGCGAGTCGCGGCAGTACAGCGCGAACGTCGCGGGCTCCGCCCCGCCCCCGGGGCCGCCCTCGCCGCCCTGCCAGTGCCATCGCAACTCGATCCGCCCGCCGCTGAGCGCCTCGGCCGCCAGCCAATCCACACTCGCCGGCCGGCTGCCCAACCACTCGCCGCCGGCGTCGGTCTCCAACTCGCACGAGCAGGACAGGTCCGGCGTCTCGACGCCGTCGGCGAACGGGCGAAGCACCAGCGTGTGCCGCCGCCCCGCGGCCGGCGCCAGGCCCGCAACCCGGGCCGGGCTGTGCTGCACGGTGGCGATGGGGCCGGCGAAGTTGACGCTGTCCAGCCCGCCTTCGCCCCAGTAGAGGCGGTAGCCGCGGCTGGCCGGCGGGGAGGGCGGCAGGACGTACATTCGCCGCCGCGGGCGGAACATCTCCCACGGGTCCGCCGACAGCAAGGCGATCTCCGCGCCGCTCAACGCCCGGTTCCACAGGCACGCGGCGATGATGCTCCCGGCGAAGTTGTAGGAACCAACGTACCACAGCCGCCCCACGCGGCTCCCGACGGTCGTGGTGTCGGCGAAGACGCTCTGGCTGAAGGCGACCGACTGGTTCCTGGTCCGCGCGCCGTCCCTCCAGAGCTCAATCCTGTTCTCGGCCAGACGGCACACGACCGCCAGGTCAGCCGTCGCGGCGTTGGTCAGCGGCGTGTTGTCGGTCGCCTGCTGCGAGGCCTCCGCGGATGACCGCGCCGCCCCCGACCACGTGCGATCCGCCTTGATGTTCAGGAAGATTCGAGTGGTGTCCGCCACGCCGCGGTCCAAGAAGAAGGCGGCGCCGTCGGTGTTGGTCTGCCCGGCGGCCGGGCGGACCCGCGCCCAGACCGTGGCCGCCCCCCGCCCCGGCAGATCGTACGTGCCGTTGGGCAGCGCGACGTAGTTCGCGCCGCCGTTGACGCAGGCAACGTGCGGCCCGCCGCCGCCGTGCTGCCAGGCGGACGAGCCGTACAACGTGCCGTGCCGCCCGCCGCCGCTCAGGTCGCCGACGCGGGTGCCCGCGGCTTCCCACATCGGCAGGGCCAGCACCAGCCCGCGGCACAGCGGGTGCCCGCCGCGAATGCCCGGGCACCACAAACGCGGCTTCACGATGTCGATGGAAGATGGCATGGGCGTGTCCTGTTGGAATGCACGGGAGAGAAACAGCCGATCACGATCACGATCACGAACGGACCGGGATGCAAGCGACTCGTCTCTTCGTTTGTAGTTCCGCCCTTGGGGCCAGGGCGTAAGGAGGGCCGTTCCCGTTCGAGGGCGTGCAAGATTCCGCCTTACGGCCCTGGCCCCAAGGGCGGTACTACGAACGGGGAAGCAACCTTCCCCTTCGCTCGTGATCGTGATTCGTGATCGGCTGTTTCCCCTCCCCTCACTGGCTGCTGATCTTCTCCAGCCGCCGGTACTTCACGGTGGCCGTCACCTGTGCGCCGCTGTCGTTGGACAGGTGCACCTTGAAGTCGCGCAGCGACAGGCCATCGACGCTGAACGTGCGGCGGCGGGTGGCGCTGGCGGCATAGGGCATCTCAAACCCCCACGGCGAGTCGGCCTCGCCCTCGAACGTCGGCGAGGCGTCCACCTCGCGCAGGACGTATACCTTTACGCCCTGCGTGGCCGTCGCGCCGTACGTGACGGCAACCGACACCTCGGCCGACCAATGCTGGTCCAGCGACACCTCGTCGCTGGGCAAGTCGCCGGCGTTGGCAATGTTCTGCGCCGAGATCAGCGTGCTCCAATCGTCTTCCCAGTTCGGTCGGTAGTCGGACATGAAATGCTCCTTGTTTTCGGTACCGAAGAAACCCCGCATCGCGAAAGGGACGGAGCCGGGGCGTGTCGCCCCGGTCGCGCACTGACAGTGACCGTTATCGTCGCGTCCTGACAGTGACCGCCCCGGTCGCGTCCTGACAGTGACCGTTATCGTCGCGTCCGCCCCTACGCCGCCCAGACAATCGCCCCGCTGGTGTAAATCCGCCCGTCGATCTCGGCCATCACGTGCCGGCTGGCCGCGCCCGACACCTCGATGTCCACGGCCGCCGTGCCGGCGGCGTCGGAGATGACCTTGTACGCGGCGTTGGCCAGTTCGGTCTCGTACGTCGTGCCCGTCGCGACAGCCACCGTGTTGTCCGTGGCGCTGGGCGCGCCGAAGGCGACGGCGGCGATCCACAGACGCACCAGCACGCGCTCCGCCAGGGCGTTGCCGCCCGCGTCGCGGGCCTGCACCGTCACACGGATCGTGTCGCCCGCCTCGGTCTCCGCCGAGAGGGCCAGGTCCGGCATGCGGTCCTGCACGGCCGCGTCAAGCCCCGCGGCCGCGTGCGTGTGCAGCGTGACGGCGGCGCCGCCCACCAGCGAATTGGCGTCGGCGGCGGTCATCGCGCCCAGCAGGCGGAAGACGGACCGGCCGCGGCAGTCGACGATGTCGTCGGCGACGTAGCCGCCCGAGGCCGGCGCGATCGTCGCCAGCGGCACGTGCGGCGTGGCCGAGGGACTGGGGAAGCCCGTGGTGTTGACGGTCAGCGTCGGCGCGCCGGCGGCGATCCGCAGGTAGATGTAGTTGGTCTGGCCGTTGGCGAGAGCCTGGTCGGAGGCGCCGGCGAACGTGTGCATGGTGTCGCCGTCGGCGATGGCGCCGCCGCGCACGCCGAAGGTCAGCGCGCCATCCTTGTACACCCGCAGGCGGTTGGGCAGTTTGAGGATCGTCAGCATCCGGTGACGCTGGCGGAAGCCCTCGTGATAGTACGTGGACTCGCCCACCGCGTGGTGGAGGAAGTCGGTGTCGGCGTCGATCGTGCCGGACAGAGTCAGGGCCTCTTGGTTGGTCAGTGCGGCTTCGGTCATGTGCGGTGGTCCTTATGCGTAAGGGTGTTGGCTGGCGGCAGGATCAGACTGATCGGACCGATCCGGCCGATCTGATCCTTTCCGCCGCTGCTACAGGTCCTCGCTTTCCGTGAACGTCAGCGTGAGCGTGTCCGTTTGCCGGTCGTAGTCCGCGACGGCCAGGCCGGCCGCGGGACGCGGCGGTCGCGATTCTACGGGCCGATTGCTTGACCATTCAAGCAGCTCATCTGGCTATTCTCGCGACTCTGCGTTACAACGTGGTAATCGCACCCATGGATCACGGCGGCGAATCGTA
>CAYWTX010000586.1:0-6145 GCA_964461295.1 uncultured Planctomycetaceae bacterium
TTGTCCCGCCCCTTCAGGGCTTGACGTACTTTGGCGTAGGGTTCCCAGGGCGTTGCCCTGGGCTGTCATATCTCAGCCCTTCAGGCTGAAGAATCCGATGCAGATCCCAAACCCGGTCTCAGCAACTACGGTCATGCACCCGTCCCGGACTGGCCGCTGGAAGCTGGATGCCGACGGTCCTACAATGGCGTATAGACGCGCAAGGAGACTCCCATGCGTTCTCAGATGGCCTGGCGGATCGGACGGTTGGCGGCGTGCGTGGTCAGCGTGGCGGTGCTGCTGGTGCTCGGCGGGTGCGTCGACATCGACGTGGATGCCAGCGGGCACAACATCCCCGGCCTGAGCAAAGCCGGAGATCGCTCGTGGAGCTACCAGACCTCGCCCTTCGGCACCCAGAAGAGGACTACCTCCGACGGCGTGAGCGTGGAGACGTACACCTGGCCGTAGGGAACCGTGGGACCGGGAACCGAAGACCGCGGAAAGGGACGCCGGTAGCGACCCCCACTTGGCCCCCGGCCCGGAGCGGCCGGGGCTTCCCCCGACACCCCGAAGGAGCCGTTGGCTTGACACTTCCCCTGTCCATCATCGGTCCTGGGCGTGTGGGAACGGCAATCGCCCTTTGCGCCGCGCGGGCGGGGTGGAAGCTCGTTGCGGTGGGAACGAGGGGACTGACCGCGAAGAACCCAGAGGGCGCGAAGGCGTGTCTTCGAGCCAACCTCTGTGATCTCTGTGCCTCTGTGGCCACTTCCCCCGCCCAGGCGGCTTCGCTGGGCGAACTGGTCCTGCTCACGGTTCCCGACGACGCGATCGAGCGCGTGTGCACGGAACTGGCCGAGGCGGGCGCGTTTCGGCCGGGGGCGGTGGTCGCCCACTGCTCGGGCGCCTTGGCGAGCGGCGTTCTGGCGGCCGCTCGCGACCGCTGTGCCTGCGCGATCGGCTCGCTGCATCCGCTGCAAACATGTCCGACGGCGGAAGCGGCCGCGGCGCGGTTGGCGGGAACGCACTGCTTTGTCGAGGGCGAGGAGCGGGCCGTCGCCGTGCTGGAGGACCTGGCCCGCGCGATCGGCGGCGTGCCGGTGCGAATCGCCCCGGCCGCCAAGGCGATGTATCACGCGGCCGCGGTGATGGCGTGCAACTACCTGGTGGCCATCCAGGACGCGGCGGCGCGGATGGCGGCGGCGGCGGGCGTGGATCGCGCGACCTGGCTGGCGGCGGCGGGTCCGATCCTGCGGGCGACGGTGGACAACGTGCTGGCGATGGGTCCCGAGCGGGCGATCACCGGCCCGATCACCCGCGGCGAGACCGGCACGCTGGAGCGTCACGCGGCCGCCCTGGTGGCCTTGCCGGCGACGGTTCGGGACGTCTATGCCGCCCTGGGCCGCTACACGGTCGATATGGCCCTCCGCGCCGGGCGCATCGACGCGTCCACGGCAGAGAAGCTCCGCCGGTTGCTGGGCCCGTAGCAGGCCGGACGCCACGCGGATGCATCCTTGACATCGCGGTCGCTCCGCTCGACCCTACGCCCATGCCCGATTCCACCGACATCGTCGCGTACTACGCCCGGAGGGCCAGGGAATACGAGGCGGTCTACGCGAAGCCCGAGCGGCAGGAGGAGTTGGCCTTGCTCAGGGCGATGCTGCCTCTGTGGGCGGGCGGGCACACGGTGCTCGAAATCGCCTGCGGCACAGCGCGAAGGCGAAATCGCTTTCGCCGCGGTTGCAGGACCTGTAGCATTACACCCTTGTTACTGGCGGCGCCGGCAGGGCGTTTGCGCCCTTGCCGGAAGCCGGAAACCGACAAACTCCAAGGAGCGATGGCAATGGCGGCGAAGATCATCGACGGCGAGGGGTTCGCGGAGGAGATTCGTAAGCAGGTTTCGTCCGACGCGGCCGCGATGAAGGCCGCGGGCAAGCCCGTGCGCCTCGTGGCGGTGCAGGTGGGCGAGAACCCCGCCAGCAAGATCTACACGAACATGCAGGCCAAGAGCTGCGAGGAAGCGGGCATCGGCTATGAACTGCTGAACTTGCCGGAAACGACCTCCCAGGACGATCTGCTGGCGAAGATCGCCGAACTCAACGCCGACGCGACCGTCAGCGGGCTGATCCTCCAGATGCCGCTGCCCAGGCAGATCAACGCCCGCGCGGTGCAGGTCGCCATCAGCCCCGCCAAGGACGTCGAGGGCATGCACCCGGTGAACATGGGCCGCCTGTTCTACGGCGGCGGGCACGTCGCGCCGTGCACGCCGATGGCGGCCGCGGAACTGCTGAAACGCCAGTGCCCCGACCTCGCGGGCAAGGAACTGGTGGTGGTGGGCCACAGCGAGATCGTGGGCAAGCCCATCGCGATGATCCTGCTGCAAAGCCTCGACGCCGCGCCGACCGTCACCGTCTGCCACGTGGCCACCAGGGACCTGGCCGCCCACACGCGCCAGGCCGACGTGCTCGTCGTGGCCACCGGCGTGTCGCAGGCCCGCTGGACGGGCTACCAACGCCGCCGCAAGGCCGGCGAGTCGCCCAGAACGCCCGACCTGACGCCGCTGATCAAGGCCGACATGGTCAAGGACGGCGCCATCGTCATCGACGTGGCCATCAACCGCATCCCCAAGGCCCTCGACGCCGCCGGCGACCCCGTCAAGAACGACAAGGGCAAGCCCGCCATGATCACCGTCGGCGACGTGGACTACGCGGCCGTGAGCCAGAAGGCCTCCGCCATCACGCCCGTGCCCGGCGGCGTGGGCCCGATGACGGTGGCGATGCTGCTGCGCAACACCATCGCCTGCGCGAAGGGGTGAGAGTTTGCGAAAGAATCGCAGAAGCGGCCTTTCTCCCTCCTGGCCCCGGAGGGGCGTCGAGGATTTGGGCGGGAGCGTAAGCCCCCGGTATGCAAGCAATTGAGCATGGATCCCCGAAGGGGCGACAGAAGGCCTCCAGCGTGGGTCAACGCGCGAGTTCTGGTTCTTCCACAAACTCTGAGCGAAAGGCAGCAGGCCGTAGGGAAGAAGCAACGGGCCTGGGGCGCCCAAGCCGAAGGGGCCTTCGGCTTCCATGGCCCAGGTCCGCTGCATTGGGGCACGCACCTGGGGATCGCCAGCGGACGCTTCCGGTCTCCGGCGGTATAGTACGTGCGCCAACCCATTTCGCTTGAGGCGCCGTCAGCGTACAATTCCTCGCCATGCCCACCGAACTACCCGATGAAGTCGAACCCGGCGTATCGGCCGGGCCGAGCGCACGGCCCGCCGCGCCGCCAACCGTCCACAATGCTCCCGTCGCGCCCGCCGAACCGCGGCTGGGCGAGCCGCAATCTCCCGCCGCCCAGCCCCCGCCGGAGGATCGGCTGCCTGAGGCTCCGCCGCAAGCCGCGCCCGACCGAGAGATCGACGCCGAGCCGTCGCCGAAAGCGGCGGCCGATGTTGCTACGCAGCCCGACGCCGACTTCGCCGAGCCGCCCGCGGGGCCCCTCACCGGCCAGGTCACCTACATCTTCGCCTACGACGTCGCCTACGACATGTCCCGCCAGCCGATCGAGCACCTGCTGGGCTGCCGGCCGGCCGAGCCGCAGGTCCCCGCGGACCGGCGTATCCCCGCCGGCGCGTTCTTCTACCGCCCGCGGACGTTCGTGCTTCCCTCGCGGCGGCGGCAGGGGCCCGGCGGCGCCGAGGTCGAGATCGCCCGCAGCGTGGCGGTGTACCCCGTCGGCTCGATCAGCATCCTGTTCCACGTGCCCTTCCGCGTGGCCGGCATCGACGAACTGGCCGCCTTGCGCGACCTGCGCGTGGAGGGCACCGACCTTGCGGCCGAGGCACGCTCGCTGGCCGAGCAGGCCAAGCAGGAACTCCTGGCGCTGCTCATCGCGCCGGTGGAGGTGCTGGGCGAGGAGGAGGCGTACACCGTCTTCTGCCTCGACTCGGCCTCGCTCCGCGCGGTCGATCCGGGCTTCGTCGCCTCCGACTGGGTGCACGACAACCGCCGCCGCGTCGCGGCGCTGCTGCTGGACGACAACCCCGAACTGCTGAGCGACCAGGAAGTGACCGACACGGTCCGTCACGCCCTGACGTACTACCGGCACGACCTGGCGCTGATGGACTGGGACGCGGCGCTGGTGATCGACGAACGCCGGAACTTCGAGCAGGTCCTCATCGCCATGGAACTGGCGAACGTCCAACTCGCCGAACTACAGGCGTACGACCACATCCTCGACGACGTGCTGGAGCAGTCCTACCGCAACGTGCTGATCCGCGGCGGCCGGCGGCTCCAGCTTGGCCCCACGCTCTCCCGCCTGCGCGAGCTGGCGCTGGATCTGTCGCGCCTGAGCGACGAACTGTCCAACGCGGCCAAGTTCTTCGGCGACTGGCACCTGGCCCGCGTGTACCAGCGCCTCAGCGTGCTGTTCCACCTCAACGACTGGCGCAGCGCGGTCGACCGCAAGCTGGACGCCCTGGACAAGCTCTACCACACCCTCCGCCAAGACCAGATCAACCGCTGGATGATGATCCTGGAGGCGACGATCGTCCTGCTGTTCGTCCTGGACCTGGTGCTGATCCTGCTGGACGTGCTGAAGTAGGAACCTGGGCCGGCGAGCGCCGGCGAGCGGGCCCGCCCGCTGAAACGGGCAGGGCGCAACTACTGGTACCCCAGATCGCGCAGGTCGGCTTCCCTCAAGCCGAAGTGGTGGCCGATCTCGTGCAGCACCGTGATGCGGATCTGCCTCTTGAGCGACTGATCGGTGACGCGACGCCGGCGGCGGTTCATGGCCGCGTCCCAGATGCCCTCGCGAAAGATGGTGATGACATCCGGCATGCGGGTCGTGTCGTCGACGTGGCGTTCGGTGAGCGGCACGCCGGTGAACAGCCCGCACAGGTCGCGGCGGTCGCGGATGCCCATCTCGCGCATCACGCGAGGTGAGGGGCGGTCCTCAACGACGAGGGGCACCTCCTCCAGCAGGTCGTGCAGGCGCGGCGGCAACTCGTCGAGGACCTCCTCGAGGATGCGGTCGAATACTTCCTCGTCTTGGGAACTCATGCGGAGAGTATACCGCAAAGCGATGGCGCACGGCAGCGGAAGGAACGGAGCGAGCCGTCACGGGGAAACCCGCAAGGAATGCGGTCCCTGAGTTCGGACCCGACCGGGGCGACACGCCCCGGCTCCGTCCCCACCGCCAGTGGGCACAATGATGGAAACCCGCAAGGAATGCGGTCCCTGAGTTCGGACCCGACCGGGGCGACACGCCCCGGCTCCGTCCCCTGCGCCAGTGGGCGCAATGATGGAAACCCGCGAGGAATGCGGTTCCTGAGTTCGGACCCGACCGGGGCGACACGCCCCGGCTCCGTCCCCACCGCCAATGGGCGTGACAACCCCCGGGACTACCCCCTCTTGCCTTCCGCTCGGGCCAGCACGTCCACCACGGCGGTGTGCCCGGCCGCCTCGGCGATCTGGATGGCCGTCTTGCCCTTGGCGTCCTTGGCCTCGCGATCGGCGCCCTTGGCCAGCAGCAGCTCGACCACGTCGGCCTTGCCGCGGGCGGCCGCGAAGTGCAGCGCCGTCTCGCTCTTCTTGGTGGCGGCATCCAGCTTCACGCCGTGGGCGATCAGCAGTTCCGCGACCGGGCGGTGGCCGCCCTTGGTCGCCCAGTGGAGGGAACTCATGCCGCGGCTGTCGGCGGCCTGGACGTCGGCGCCCTTCTTCAGCAACAGTTCAACCACGCGGGTTTCGCCGCTTTCCGCCGAGCGGTGCAACGGCGTGCTGCCATCGGTCATCCTGGCGTCCACCGCGGCGCCGCGGGCGAGCAGCAACTCCGAGGCGGCCAGTTGCCCGGCGGAGGCGGCGACGTGCAGCGGCGTGCTGCCGTCGGCCTGTCGGGCCTGCGGATCGGCCTTGGCGTCCAGCAGCAGCCGCATCACCTCGACTTGCCCGCGTAGGGCGGCCTGGTGCAGCGGCGTGTTGCCGATCCGGGCCGGGGCGTCGACGGCGGCGCCCTTCTTCAGCAGCAGTGCGACGATGGCCTTGTGCCCTTCCTGGGCGGCCACATGGAGCAAGGTGTACCCATTGCGGTTCCTGGCGGCAAGGTCGGCGCCTTTGGCGACGAGCAGTTCGGCCGCCCCGGCGCGGCCTTCCCAGCAGGCGCAGTACAGGGGCGTGTTGCCCATCGC
>CAYWTX010000587.1:0-2786 GCA_964461295.1 uncultured Planctomycetaceae bacterium
GTAGCCGGTCTCATTGGTGCCGCCGCGAGAGAACCGGGACACGTCGTAGCAGAGGATGGCGTCGAAGTCCCGGTTGTGCTCGGCGTCGGAGATCATCTGCTCGAACTGGTCGCGTCCCTTGGTGCTGGTGCCGCTGATCGCGTCGTCCACGTACCACCGCTTGATGGCGTACCCGTGTTCCTTCGCCCACTTCTCCACGTATGCCTGCTGGTCGGGAATCGACCGCTCCTGAAGTTCGGTGGACCGCCGGGCGTACCCTACTGCTGTCGTCGTGCTCATGTTCGTGTCCTTTCGTCTGCCATGGTTCCATTATCGCTGTAAGGCAAGGGGTAGGTTTCGCTACGCCGCTTGCGGGCGGGGGCGACGGCCCGCGCCTGCTCGCTTTCCACCGTGGGAGCCGACGGTCAGCCCAAGTTTCGCAAGCGCCCTGTGGCGGCGGGCGGTGCGGTCATCGGCAACGTGGGCGGCTGGGTTGAACTTCCATCGCAAGATCTTGATCGCCCGGCGGTACTGGGAGTCCGCTGCCGAACGCGACCCGCCTGTCCGGGCGGAGATCTGCTCGAACGTCATGCCCTCGTGAAGGTGGAGGTGGACGACGTTCGCCCATTCCTCGTTCTGGCCGCGGAGCCACGCGATCATCATCTCGGCCTGTGCGGCGTCAGCGATGTCCAGGTCGTCGCCCTCGTTGACGGCGATTGCCTCCGCCATGGTGTACGTCTCGCTGTCGTGGACGAACTTCACGGCGGGCATCTCACCGCGCTTGATCTTGCGGTAGTGGTCGCGGTGGATGCGGGACATGCGATCCCTGCCCACTTCAATTGAGTCCCAGATACGCTTCTCGGCGAAGTCTCCGAAGTCGATAGTCTGGCGGATGTCGTACTCCATAACTGCGTACTTCGCCGCGGCCCTGCACAGGCCCACATGGGCGTAACCCACGAGGTCATCGTGCTCATAGTTGCGGCCGTAGCGGTGGTAGGCGGTGCGGGCAATCTTCTCGGCGAGCGGAAGATGCTGCTCGATTGCCTGGGACATGCTGTAGGTGGTGGAGGGGGATTGCGTTCCGACAGCGGTGGCGCTATTCTGGTTAGCGATCATGCGAAGGTTCCTTTCGCGTGGTCAGGCCGGGCGGGTGTTAGTAGCACCCGTTCGGCCGCTGTTTCGTGGGGACCGACCCGAACGGACGGGCCGGCGTGGACTGATGGCACGTGTTCCGGGATACGTGCAGTCATGCAGGGAACTGGTTGGAGTAGCCTAACCTGCCGCCCCTGTCAGGGTCTGAGCCGTTGCTCAACTGCCGCCAGCGCGTTGCCGGGTTCTGTCTGTGTCCGCACGGTGTCTGCCGGCGCCGGGTCCGGTGTGCCTTCCGGCCGACGCCTACCGTGTTCTGGCAGTTTGCCCCAGGGCGGGTTTCGAGGCTGCCGACATTCTGTGTACCGGGGGGACATAACTCCCAGCCGGTCAGCTATTCGGCCACTATCTCCGGGTCGTGCTCGCGTTCGGTTACAGGCTTCGGCCCTGCTTCCAGGATTAGCCACCCAGCTTTGTCTGCCCTTGCGGGCTGCTGAGCGTTACCAGCCGCCTTTGGCTTAGCGTCGTTTCCCGATTCACCTGTAAGTTCCCTGCTGCCGCCGTTGGCCTTGCACCAACGTGTATGTGATTTTGACTATGATGTAAGTATATGCAGCACAGGCACGTATGACAACCGAAAAGCGGGAGTACCGAAAGATTGCGTGCGGTCCTAAGCGAGGTAAGTAGTTGTGATTATGGCACTTGCTGAAAATTGTGTCGAAAATGTTGCACAACTCTTTGTGGATATGAAGGTTATGGTGCGGCTAGGGCAAACAGCATAAGAGCATAGACTGATGATATGTAGCTGTGGGACTGTATTGCCTTCCGGTTCTGGGACTGGCTTCGGAGCCAAGAGGGCTGTAGGGTGGATGGCGAGAATGCGAACGGACGACTGCCCACAGATGATCGGAACGTAGACTGGAGGTCCGATGCCCCGCACTCCCAAGCTCGCACTGCTTGCCCTGTTTGCCGTCGCGGGCTGTCACCCGATGACCGGTGCGAAGCCTATGAAGTCGGACGATCCGCTCGGGGTGGCGGCAGCGACAACACAACCACTCCTCCGTCGAGGTGACTGGCCGCAGTGGCGCGGGCCCACGCGCGATGGATTTGCCCGGGAAAGCCCATTCCCCGACTCGCTGCAAGGCGAACGTCTGCAGGTGCTCTGGCGTGTCACCCTTGCCGAGGGGTATGCCAGCCCGCTGGTCACCGCCGACCGCGTCTTCGTGGCAGAGACCCGCGACCGGCAGAAGGAGATCGTACGGGCCCTCGACCGCGTCACGGGCAGGGAGCTCTGGGCAACCGACTGGGCCGGCAGCATGAAGGTCCCTTTCTTCGCGGCGAGCAATGGCAGTTGGGTGCGAGGCACGCCAGCCTACGACGGGCGGTGGCTCTACGTGCCCGGGATGCGTGACGTGCTGATCTGCCTGGACGGCCAGAACGGCGCCATCCGGTGGCAGGTGGATTTCGTCCAGCGCTACAAGACCCCGCTGCCAGCATTCGGATTCGTTTCATCGCCGCTGGTGGTGGGGGAGCATGTGTACGTCCAGGCGGGGGCGTCCTTCGTCAAGCTCGACAAGCACACCGGCAAAGAGGTCTGGCGCGCCCTCGCGGACGTCGGCGGCATGTGGGGCAGCGCATTCTCTTCTCCCATGCTCGCCACCCTTCGCGGGCAGGAGCAGATCCTTGTACAGAGCCGCAACGACCTCGCCGGCGTCGAT
>CAYWTX010000588.1:0-1733 GCA_964461295.1 uncultured Planctomycetaceae bacterium
ACCACGCCGACCGCCGCCGCCATTGTCGCGGCGCTCCCCGGCGCGGGCGTGGGCACGGAGTTCCAGGTCGTGATCATCAACAAGGGCGCGGGCACCATCACGCTGGCGATGGACGGCACTGTGACCAACATCGGCCACGCTGCCGACCTGACGCTGACGACCGGCTCGACCGCGACCTACAACGTGCTGATCACGGGCGCTGCGACGGCGGACTTCTACAAGATCCGCTAACCATCCAAGCCCGGCGTGGCCCCGGCCGGAAGAACACGGGGCAGATCGGGACGGTGAGCGATCAGACGCTCAGGAGACTGTAACTCTCCCGCCGAAAGGCACAGGTGGTGCAAAGCCACTCGGCCCGACCAACCACCGGCACGCAGGCCGGTTCAAGGAGTTCCTCATGGCTGAGAAGCGCGCGATGTACGAGACCCCGAGCCACTACGTCGGCTTTCCTGACGGCGAATACCCGAACTGGAAGGTCAACTCCCCCGGCTCGCAATACAGGGCGCTGTCCTGCCATCTTCCCGATACCGATCCCAGCTTCAAGGCTGCGATCGTCCAAGACGGCTTCGTGGTCGGGGTGGTTCGAGTGTTCCGCGACGCGCAACCCGTCGTTGCTCGGACTGCTGCGCCCCCGACCACGGGGCCGGTTTCCCCCGTCCCGGCGCGCGACGAGCCGGAGTCCATGGACCAGCCCGACGAACCCGAGCCTGCCGCCCCGCCCGTCGCCGTCGACTGGTCCAAGGCTTCGTGGCCCGATATTCGCGCCGAGTTCATCAAGCGTGGCTGGTCGCAGAAGGGGACCATGCCGGAGCGCATCGCCAAGCTGACCCAGGAGGGCTAACCCATGCGCTCCGAACGGCTTGCACAGTGGGCGAGGGCGGCACGCATCGGCGTCGAGGCCCTGATCCACGTCGGCCGCGGGGTGTCGATGGCGCTGGGAGAGATCGAAGTCGGTCTGGAACAGGAAGAGGCGCGGACTTCCCAGCCTCTTCGCCCACTCACCCCGCAGTCCGACCCCGGCAGGTTCGACGACGAGTTGCCCATCCACGACCGCGGCCCGTCGTTCGACCTTCCGAGCGACTGAACAGGAGACGCCATGGCGCTGTTGCCGACCCGCAGAGGACCGATCTCGGGGCAGATGCCTCCCCAGCGCGCCGCCCTTCGGCGTCTGATGACGGAACAAGTGCAAGCGCAGCCCCAAGAGGAAGGGGCGTGGAAGGCATACGTCACCCCTGCGTTGACGGCTGCCGGTGCTGGCGTTGGGGCGTTGTTCGGGAACCCCATGGCAGGTGCCCAGGTAGGCGCAGCGACCGGGAACGTGGTGACGGGCATCGCCAACGAGGAGGGCGCCCAGGTGGCGAACGGCGTCGTCGGTGGGACCATGGCCGGCGTGGCGGCCGGTGATGGGAATGCGGAAAAGGTTGCGGAAGCACCCAGGCCGACCGTCGTTTCCCCAGCACCAGAGGTCCAAGTCCCTCTCGGCTCGCAATCCGGCGAGTTGCCCACTGATGATGCGCTGTTGCAGCAGCTTGCGAAGCGCCGCGCTTCTGGTCTCTACCGTCCCAGGGGGTAGGTGATGGCCGACAACCCCCAAGAAATCACCGGATTCTCCGACGACTTCAAGCGGCAGATCACCGAAGCGCGCACCTATCGCCGGGGCGACGTGGCGATCTGGGACTTGTGCTTCGCGTTCCTGCGCAACGACCAGTACATCGGCTGGGGCGCCAACCGCC
>CAYWTX010000589.1:0-2143 GCA_964461295.1 uncultured Planctomycetaceae bacterium
CTGCCGGCTGTGCAACTCGCGCCCGCTGTACACGCCGTACTTGGCGAACAGATCGATCGACGGCTCGCTGGTCGCCAGCGGCACGCAATCGACCGTGCTGGGGTAGTTCGGCAGGCCGCGTTTCTCCGCCTCGGCGTGCCACTCCCTGGAATAGTTGTCGCCGTCGAAGAGCACCGGCCTGAACTCCTTCACCATCTTTCCCAACAAGTCCTGCACGGCCTTGTTCACGTCCTTTCCGGCCGCGACGGCCTTCTCCAGCGTGGTGGCCACGTAATCCAGCGATTCGGCCACGATGGTGTTGAGGACGGTGTTGGGCCCGGCGACGGACTGGCTGGCGCCGACGGCGCGGAACTCGAACTTGTTGCCGGTGAAGGCGAACGGGCTGGTGCGGTTGCGGTCGCCCGCATCGCGGGGCAACTTGGGCAGCATGGACACGCCGATCTCAATGTGCCCGCCGGCCTTGCTGTCCTTCGCCTTGCCCTTCTCCAACTGCTCGAACACGTCGCTGAGCTGCTCGCCCAGGAAGACGCTCAAGATCGCCGGCGGCGCCTCGTTGGCGCCGAGCCTGTGGTCGTTCGCCGCGCCGCACACGCTCAGCCGCAGCAGGCCGGCATACTTGTACACCGCCCGCACCGCGGCCGCGCAGAACACCAGGAACTGGGCGTTGGCGTGGGGCGTGTCGCCGGGGTTGAGCAGGTTCTCGCCCTCGTCGGTGCACATCGACCAGTTGTTGTGCTTGCCCGAACCGTTGATGCCCGCGAAGGGCTTCTCGTGCAGCAGGCAGGCGAAGTCGTGCCTCGCCGCCACCTTCCGCATAATCTCCATCGTCAGCATCTGGTGGTCGGTCGCCAGGTTGGACGTCTCGAACGTCGGCGCCAACTCGTACTGCCCCGGCGCCACCTCGTTGTGCCTCGTCTTGATCGGCACGCCCAGCCGCATCAACTCATATTCCATCTCGGCCATGAACGCCAGCACCCGCTCGTGGATCGCGCCGAAGTACTGGTCTTCCAGTTCCTGCCCCTTGGGCGGACGGGCGCCGAACAGCGTCCGCCCCGTGTTCACCAGGTCCGGACGCGCGAAGTAGAACCGCCGGTCGACCAGGAAGTGCTCCTGCTCGGCGCCGACGGTCGTGAACACCCGCTGGGCCGTCGTGTTCCCGAAAAGCCGCAGGACGCGGAGGGCCTGCCGGCTGAGCGCCTGCATCGACCGCAGCAGCGGAGTCTTCTTGTCCAACGCTTCGCCGCTCCAGCTCACGAACATCGTCGGAATGACCAGCGTCGCGCCGTTGGGGTTGTCCAGGATGAACGCCGGACTGGAGGGGTCCCACGCGGTGTAGCCGCGGGCCTCGAACGTCGCCCGCAGTCCGCCGGAGGGGAAGCTCGACGCGTCCGGCTCGCCGCGGATCAGGTCCTTGCCGCTGAACATCGCCAGCACGCTCCCGTCGGCGGTCGGCGTGATGAAGCTGTCGTGCTTCTCCGCCGTCGAACCCGTCATCGGCTGGAACCAGTGCGTGTAGTGCGAGGCGCCGTGCTCGATGGCCCAGTCGCGCATCGCCAGCGCGATGGAATCCGCGATGGACGGATCCAACTCATGCCCGCTCTTGATGGTCTTCTGGAGCTTCTCGAAAACCGCCTTGGGCAGCCGCTGCCGCTGCACGGCCTCGTTGAAGACGTGCTCGCAGTACACCTCGCGGACGTCCTTGACGCAGTAGTCCACGACGCCGCCCTTGGGGCGCGACTCGCCGATGACGCTCAAGATCTGGTGCCTTGTGCTCTGCCGCATGGTCGTTTCCTTTCTTGCGCGATCCTCAGTCCGCTTCCGATACCCTACTCGCCTTTGACTCAAGAGACCACGGATTACACGAATGAAGTCGGATGGCGCCAACAAGAGGAAAACGTCTTGCCACCTCTCGAGGGCGGGTCACTTCAGCGACCGGTTCTTCGTTCCTCCTTCGTGCAATTCATCCTTCGTGACACTCGTGTCCCTTCGTCCCGCGTCTGGCTGCATTCCTCCAATCCCGATCCATTGTCGGGTAAGCCTGGGCGGTTGCCCGCCCAGGCTCCCCACGGATCCGGACTTGCAGGATTCCCGCATCCGGCTCTTCGGATGCTGGCTTCGCACGTCCGACTGCGCAGCTCGGACG
>CAYWTX010000590.1:0-2222 GCA_964461295.1 uncultured Planctomycetaceae bacterium
GCGCCTCCAAGTCGCGGAGCAGCTCGGCCCATTCCAATTTGTCGCCCTGAGCCTCAAGCCCGTCTTCAACAGCATTCGCGATTCTTGTGACGTAAGTCGTTATTTGATGGACGGGAAGTGGCTTCCAAGCGGAAAACATGGTGCCAAAGATAGTGACTCTCTGTTGACAAGTAACGATGGATACAGATATTATCATGGTGGCAACAGGAAACCCGCACGGAGGCCGCCATGTTCTTCCGCCAGAAGCGATCCGGGGATTACGTCTATCTCCAAATCGTGGAGAACCGCTGGGAGAAAGGCCGCAGCAAGCAACGGGTCATCGCCACCGTGGGACGATTGGATCAGTTGCAGCAAAGCGGACAACTCGACGGCCTACTGCAATCGGGAGCCAAGTTCGCCGAAGCCGTAATGGTGCTCTCCGCGCATCGCCGGGGTGATGTGCCTGCCATCCGCCACCGCCGCATCGGCCCGGCGTTGGTCTTCGGGCGGCTGTGGAACGAACTACAAATCCCACAAGTCATCGAGCGGTTACTGGCCGGCCGACGTTTCGAACTACCCCTGGAACGCATCCTCTTTCTGACCGTGCTGCATCGCCTGTTCGCCTCCGGCAGCGATCGCTCGTGCGTGCTGAACTGGAAAGAGCACTACGCGATCCCGGGGATCGAATCCGTGGACCTGCACCACGTCTACCGTGCCATGGCGTGGCTGGGAGAGCGGTTGCCGGAGGACCAGCAGGCCGGGGCCACGCCCTTTGCCGCACGCTGCACCAAGGACGCTTTCGAGGAGGCCCTGTTCGATCGCCGTCGGGATCTGTTCAGCCACCTGGACCTGGTGTTCTTCGACACCACGTCGATCTACTTCGAGGGTGAAGGCGGGGTGGAACTGGGCCAGTACGGGCATAGCAAGGACCATCGCCCGGACTGCAAGCAGATGGTGGTGGGCGCGATCCTCGACGGCGAAGGACGACCACTGTGTTGCGAGTTGTGGCCGGGCAACGTCACCGACGTGAAGACGCTGATCCCGGTGGTGGACCGGCTGCAACAACGGTTTCGCATCCGCTCGATCTGCATCGTGGCCGACCGGGGCATGATCAGCCAGGAGACCATCGCCCAGTTGCAGCAGGAGCAACGCAAGGTGCATTACCTGCTGGGGGCGAGGTTGCGCAACGTGAAGGAGATTTACGAAGACGTGCTTTCGCGTGGCGGCCGTTATCGCGAGGTGCGCGGTCCGCGAGAGAAGAGCACGGCCCCGTCGCCGTTGAAGGTCAAGGAGATTCGCGTGGAAGACCGCCGCTACGTGGTCTGCCTGAACGAAGAGCAGGCTCGCAAAGATCGCGCGGACCGCGAGGCGATCGTCGAGTCGCTACGGGAACAACTCAAGCATGGCGACAAGGCGCTGGTGGGCAACAAGGGGTATCGCAAGTATCTTCACAGCGCGGGGCCGAAGTTCACCATCGACGAAGCGAAGGTGAAGTGGGAAGAGCGCTTTGACGGGAAGTGGGTCTTGCAGACGGACCTGGAGGAAATGACCGCCGAAGAGGCGGCCCTGCAATATAAGCAATTGTGGATGGTGGAAGAGATGTTCCGCACGGTCAAGACGCTCTTAGAGACGCGGCCGATCTTCCACAAGTGCGACGAGACGATCCGCGGGCACGTGTTCTGCGGTTATCTAGCCTTGTTGTTGCGGAAGGAGTTGCAGGACCGACTTGAGGCTCAGGGCGACAAATTGGAATGGGCCGAGCTGCTCCGCGACTTGGAGGCGCTCGAGTACACCGAGGTCGAAAGCGAGGGGAAGCGGTTTCTCTTGCGCAGCGACCTGGCGGGCACGACCGCCGCGGTCTTCCGCGCGGTCGGCGTGGCGATTCCACCGAGCGTACAAAACACCCAGGAGTAGACGACGATCAACATCCCTTCCCAGCGGCGCATGGTGCCAAGAGACAATCGCGCCGCCGTAACCCCTTGCCAGGAAACTACATGCGAAAACGTGCTGTTGAAGACGGGTCAGCGCCCGATGAATGAACAGGGTCGATTCCGCGCGGATAATGTCAGGGTGGGGAATCTGCCGGTCCAGCCAATTGGTCAAGCCGGCCACGTCCCAACCGGGTTCTATGCCCAAGAGGCAACCGGTCACACCCCGGGAAGGAGTGACGGGGTGGGTTGGTGGGCGAGATGCGAATGGACGGCGGCGGTGAGGTACTCGAAGGCGTTGCGGCGCTGTTGGCG
>CAYWTX010000591.1:0-8161 GCA_964461295.1 uncultured Planctomycetaceae bacterium
GATTCCGCCGCCCTGGCGGCGGGGTAGCCGGTGGCGCGGGCTGCCCGCTTCAGCGGGCAGGTCCCGGCAGCCCGGAGGAATCCGACGGATCGGTCGGATGACCCCTCGACACAGTCTCACCCAAGGAACCCCCATGTTTGACGAACTTCACGTTTCTTCCTCGTCCGCGCCGGACGGCGCGGGCGGGGTTTGCTTCGGCGGGGCGGACGCTCCGCCGCCGGCCGACGGGCCGACGCACCACGGCCCGCCGGATGATGGCGCGGCGGATGCCGCGCCCGATCGAGCCGGCCCGCGGGCACCGAAAGCGGGCGCCGCGGCTGCGCCGTTGGCAGCCGTGCCCGACTTTGTGCCCAAGGCCGAGTTTGACAAGGTTGTCGCTCAGCGTCAGGCGGCCAAGGAGAGGGCCCGCCAACTCGCCGCGGTGGCCAGGGATCTGGCCGAGCGGCTCAAGGCGGGCGGGGGCGCCGTCGCGGCCGGGCCGAGTAACGCGGGCATTCCTGCCCGCGATCCCGGTTCGGTGCGGGCCGGCGCCGGAAGCGCGGGCAGGAATGCCCGCGTTACTCCGGACATGTCGGCGACGGATGCGGACGCGTCCGCCGACGCCGACGACGCTGAGTTTCTCGACCTGGAGGCGATCCACGGCCGGCTTCGGGAACCGCTTCAGCGGCGGCTTGCCGCCCTGCAAGCGGAGAACGCGGCCGCCCGTCGTCGCCTGATGGAACTGCTTCGCGACCAGGAGTTGCGTACGGCCGCGGCCCGGGCCGGGGCGATCAACCCCGATCAGGTGGTCGTCCTGCTCCGCGACCGCGTGGCGATGGACGACGCCGATGCCGGCCCGGACGGGCCGGCGGGCAACTCGGGCACTTCCGCCCGCGACGGTTTGCCGCCGAACTCCGCGGGCGCGGATGCGCCCGCGGGCAGCGGCCGCTTCGCGGGCGTGCGGCAGTTGGTCGAGCGGTTCCTGTGCCAGGACGAGAACGCCAACCTGGTTGGGTGCAGTGTGGCCGCCGGCAGCGGCGCCAGGCAAGCCGGCGGGCCGGGCGTTCACGTTGACAACCTTCCCCGAACGCGGGCGGAGTTCCTGGCACTGCCCGCCGAGCAGCGAACCGCGGCTGCACACCGCATGACGCGGCAGCAGCGCGACGAACTGCTCGGCCGCAACGCCCCCCGGGGAGGGGGATACCTGTAGTTCAGACCAAAGGAGAATCGTATGCCTTCCGTTCCTACCACCACCACCACGCTGGACGCGTGGGTTCCCACCGAGCTGATCGCCGCCGACGTGCTGGCGGAGATTCGGCCGAACATCGTCGTGGCCAACCTGGTCGGGCACGAGTTCCTCGGCGCCGGGCGCGGCAAGGTCTGGCAGCAGACGCAGCTTCCGGTTTCGGTGGCCGCCAACGTCGCCGAGGACGCGGACCTGTCGGCCGCGGCCCGCACGCCGACGCTGAAGGCCAACATCACCGTCGGCGAGGTCGGTCTGTCGACCGTCGTGACGGACCTGGGCCTGGAGACGGCCGTCGTGGGCGACCTGTCGGTCTGGGCCCGCTCCAGCGGGCGGGCGATCGCCCAGAAGGTCGACGGCGACCTGTGCGCCCTGCTGGCCGGGCTGAACAGCAGCGGCCTGGGCCCCGTGGGCTCCAGCGGCGCGGACCTGTCGGTCGCCAACTTCCTGGAGGCGATCTACATGCTGGAGCTGAACAACGCGCCCGGGCGCCCGGTGTGCGTGCTGCACCCGGTGCAGAAGCGCGACCTGTTCACGGCGTTGACGAGCAGTTCCAGCAGCGCCGCGGTGTTCACGAACCTGGGCGACCTGGTTCGCGACGGCCTGCTGCCGCAGGGCCAGCCCACCAACGGGTTCTGGGGCGTGTTCTGCGGCGTGCCGATCTACGTGACCACGGAGGTCGACACGGCCAACAGCGGCAGCGACCGGGCCGGGGCCATGTTCGTGCCCGAGGCCCTGACGCTGGTGCAGCTCCGCCCGCTGCGCGTGGAGTACCAGCGCGACGCCTCGGCTCGCAGCACCGAGGTGATCGCCACCGTCGCCTACGGCGTCGGCGAGAACGTCGACACCTACGGCGTGCCCATCATCACCGACGCCTAACAGCGGCAGCCGGTGAATCCGCAGCCGGCAGCCGGTGGCCGGCGGGGCCGACAAAGCCCCGCCGGCTGCCGGGCCGGGCACGGAAGAAGAAACGGCCGAGGACGACGACGAGGACGACGACGAGGACGAGGACGACGACGAGGACGAAGCGTCGTCCCGGTTGGTAGTTCCGCCGTAAGGCGGGCCGTTTCCCGTCGCAGGCGTGCGGAGATTCCGCCTTACGGCGGTACTACAAACAAGAATCAACCGTGCCTCCCGGTCGTCCTCCTCCTCGTCCTCCTCCTTCTCGGCCGTTTCCCGGTCCCCGACACTCGTCGCTCGACACCCGACACCCTTGTCTCTTCCCAAGGAGCACTCATGTACGAATCCGACTACGATCTTTCCTCCTTCGAGCGGCAGGAAGCCGCGGGCATTCTCGGCGAGATGCAGCTTCGCGGCGGCAAGCTGGCCGACGAGCGGGGCCGGCAGGTGCACTACCGCGTGCTGGGCGGGCGGCGGTTCCTCCTCTGCGAACGCGGGTGGGTGTGGCGGTTCGCCGCCTCCGGCTCGCCCAGCGTGCCGGGCCTGCGCGGCGGCAGCGTGCGACGCAACAGCGCCATCGAGATGTGGACGGGCAAGTGGCGGCGCGCCGGCGACCGATACGAAAAGTGCCTGGTCTGGGTGCCGATGGACGACAACGTCAACGGCCGCCAGGACGTCAGCAAGATCGGCTGGTACCTGGCCGAGAAGGGCTTCCGCCACCCGCTGGACGGGCCGCCCGATCCTGACGCCCGCGAGCGGGCGGCGCTGGACGAACGCGCCGCCGCCGCCGCCGAGGCCGTGGGCGATCGCCTCGCGGCCGAGGGACTGGCCGGCGCTGCCGACGCGACCGCGTCCGGTTCCGGAGGGCCACGCTCCGTCGTGGCCGCCGATGAGAAGGACGGACGCGACGGCGAGCGTCCCTCCAGGACCCGGTGCGGGACCATCGCGGCCATCCGCATGCCCGACGGCCGCTTCGCTTCGACGAAAGGCTCCGGCCGTGGGTGTTGACCGCAACAGCGTGGAGCGCCTGGCCGGGCGGCAGATCGCCGACTTGCAGCGCGCCGGCCACGTGACCGACGAGCAGAAGCGGGCCATCCGCCGCCTGCACGAACAGGCCGCCGCCAAGGCGGCCGCGAAGGCAGGCGGCGGGCAGTAGGCGGCAGGCGGCAGTCGGGAGGCAGAGCCGGCACCGGTTTGACAGCAGGAGCGACCATGAAGATCGAGCCAACGTCAAGTGCCGGCCCCGGCGCTTCCCTGCTGCCTGCCGCCTGCCGCCGGCTGCCTTCCTCGCCCCCCGCATTCATTCTGGGCAACGGCCCCACCTTGCCGACCGCGGCGCTGCCGGCGCTGGCGGACCGCTTCACCATCGGCGTCAATCGCATTCTGCGAAGCGGATTCGTGCCGACCGTGATTCTCTGGGGCGACCTGACGGTCTACGGCGACGACGGCCCGGCCATGGACGCCAGCGGGGCGCTGCTCGTGTGCGATCGGTCGGTGGCGCGGCGAGCCGAGCACGTCGGCCTGCGGACGTTCGCCGGCGACGACTCGCGCCGCCGGCGGGCCACGCCCTGGACGCTCCTGTGCGACGGCAACACCGGCTGCTGTGCCGCGCGATGGGCCCTGTCGCTGCTCTGCCGGCCGGTGTACCTGCTGGGCATGTCCTCCGCGTACGAGGCCGGGCGCACGGACTTCTACGGGCGCAACCGCTGGCACGACGCGGGCGCCCTGGGACGCATGCGCCGCCAAAGGCAACTGCTTCTGTCCGAGCACGGCGCCGACGTGCACGTGATCGGCGATGCCGACGAACTGCGTCGCGTCGCGGCCGCCGCGGCCGCGATTGACCAGGACGACATGCGGCAGCAGTTGCGGGCGTTCTTAACCGCGGGCGAGCAAGGAAACAGATTGTCGGGATCGAGGAGACCATGGGGATCTGGAACCGGGGAAATCCCATCCCGGTAATCAACTCAGTCTCCACAATCGGGTGCATGACCGTAGTTGCTGAGACCGGGTTTGGTATCTGCATCGGATTCTTCAGCCTGAAGGGCTGAGATATGACAGCCCAGGGCAACGCCCTGGGAACCCTACGCCAAAGTACGTCAAGCCCTGAAGGGGCGGGACAAACGCCGCGTGAGGCCCCTATTTCGCCCTTAGGGTCCGTCACGAAATAACCTGAGCAAGCCAGTCTTGGTGGCACAGCTTTCCAAGCTGTGCAGCACAGGTCGGAGACCTGTGCCACCTGGGAAACGTGAACAAGTTATTTCGTGACGGCGCCTGAGCGTTTGTCCCGCCCCTTCAGGGCTTGACGTACTTTGGCGTAGGGTTCCCAGGGCGTTGCCCTGGGCTGTCATATCTCAGCCCTTCAGGCTGAAGAATCCGATGCAGATCCCAAACCCGGTCTCAGCAACTACGGCCATGCACCCAGACCCATTGACCCTGGCACGCCTTCTCCTCTAATGTGGCATTCACCGGGCGGGCCGGGAAGGCCCGCCTTTCTGTTGACGCTGAGGCGAGGGCTGCATGTTTGACCGCGACCTGACAAGCAAGGACCTGGCCGGCATCGGGGACGTCCGAACGCTCATGGGGCACGAATGGGCCCCGTGCCGCTTTCACTGCCCCGTCCATGCCGACGTGCGGGAGTACATCGAGCTGATCGCCCGCGGGCAGTACGCCGCCGCTGTCGACGTCATCCGCGAGAACCTGCCCTTCGCCTGCGTGTGCGGGCGTATCTGCCATCACCCCTGCGAGAACAACTGCCGCCGGCAGGACGTCGACCAGGCCGTCGCCATTCGCGAGCTGAAGCGCTTCGTGGCCGAGAGGGTCGGCGCCGTGGGGGCTGCCGTTGCCAGACCGGCGGTGCAGGACAAGGCCCGCGTGGCGATCGTCGGCGGCGGCCCGGCCGGCCTGTCGGCCGCGCTGGACCTCGCAAAGCTCGGATACCGCCCGACGGTGCTGGAGCGGTTCCCGGTGGCCGGCGGGGTGCCGGCGACGGCCGTGCCGAAGTACCGCCTGCCTCGCGAGGTCCTCAACGAAGACGTGTCGTGGATCATCGCCCACGGCGTGGACCTGAGAACCAACGTCGCCGTCGGCGTGGACAAGAAGATCCCCGACCTGCTGGCCGAGGGATTCCGGGCCGTGGTGATCGCCACGGGTCTGGCCCACAGCCGCATGCTGGACCTGCCCGGCCTGGCCGGGCCGCGGGTGTACGGCACGATGGAGTTCCTGAACGCCGCGTCGTTTCACCGGCCGCTGGACACCGGCGAGAACGTGGTGGTGATCGGCGGCGGCAACGTGGCGATGGACGCGGCCCGCACCGCTTTGAGGCAAGGGGCCCTGCGCGTCACGGCCATGTGCCTGGAGAACCCGCAGGAGATGCCTGCCTGGCCGTGGGAACTCCGCGAGGCCGAGGAAGAGGGCGTCGGCTTCCTGCACCGCCGCGGGCCGACGGAGATCGTCCGCCGCGACGGCGCGGTCGTCGCCGTCAAGGCCCGCAATGTGACGGCCGTGTTCGACGCGGCCGGGAAGTTCGCCCCGCGGTACGACGACACGGACGTGGTGGACGTGGAGTGCGACACGGTGGTGCTGGCGATCGGCCAGCAGGCGGACATGGGGTTCCTGGCCGGCAGCGACCTGGCGACGGACGCCCGCGGGCGCCTGGCGTACAACCCGGCCACGCAGCAGACGAGCCGCCCGAACGTGTTCGCGTGCGGCGAGATCGTCACGATGCCGGGCTCGGTGGTGGAGGCGTGCGCCCACGGCCGGCGGGCGGCGAAAGCGGTGGACCTGTTCCTGCGCGGCGCTGCCATCGAACTGAACGACGCGACGCCGCCGGCGATCGGGAAGATCGCGGCCGCCACGGCCGGGAAGGTGAAGAAAGAAACGCGTGTGGAGATCGTGGCGACGCCGGCCCAGCAGCGGCGCAGCACCCAGGTCGAGATCGATCGCACGATGGCGGAGGCGGAGGCGCTGCGCGAGAGCCGCCGCTGCATGAGTTGCGGCGCCGGCGCCGAGGTGCTGGTGGACCGCTGCGCCGCGTGCCTGACGTGCAAGCGCGTCTGCCCGTTCGATATTCCCGTGGTCACCGACGTGGCGCGGATCGATTCGGCCCTGTGCCAGGCCTGCGGCATGTGCATCGCCGACTGCCCGGCGCACGCCATCGTCGCGCGCGGCTGGGACGTGGGCGAACTGAAGGCCCGAACGGCCGACGCCGTGAAGCGGCTGACCGCGCCCGGCCGCAAGCTGGTCGCGTTCATCTGCGGGCATCATTCGCCGGCCAATGCGTGGGCGGGTTCGCGGGAGGACGCCGTGCCGAACGTGGCCGAGCTGTACCTGCCGAGCGTGAGCCGCCTGAGCGTTGAGGAGATCCTGCACGCCCTGGAGGCCGGGGCCGACGGCGTTGTCGTCATCGCCTGCCAGCTTGGGGCCGACCGGTATCCCGGCGCCACGCAGCGGGTCCGCAAGCGCGTGGCCGAAGCGCAGACGCTGCTGAAGGAAATCGGCCTGGGCGCCGAGCGAGTGACGTTGAGCGAAGTTGCGGCCGAGGGACGCGCGGCGATTCGCGCGGCGCTGGAAGCGGCCGCCAAGGTGGCCGGTTAACTGGTTAACGGGTGGGTTGGTTGACTGGCCGAACGAGTCGCGGTAGGAACCGCGGGCGACCGGTTAACCAGTTAACCAGTCAGCCAATTCACGAGGAACGAAGATGATAGTAGCCGAACGAAAACCGCTGGACGAGATTCTCCAGATGCTGGCCGCGTACAAGCGCGTGCTGGTGCTGGGCTGCGGCGGGTGCGTCACCGTCTGCCTGACCGGCGGCGAGCGCCAGGCCGAGCAGCTTGCCCAGCAGCTTCGCCTGGCCGCCCGGGCCAAGGGGCTGGACGTGGCAGCCGCGGTGGACTCGATCACGCGGCAGTGCGACCGCGAGTTCGTGGCCGACCTCAAGGCCCAGCCGGGCGAGTTCGACGCCGTGCTGAGCCTGGCGTGCGGCTGCGGCGTGGGCTTCCTGAGCGAGCTGTTCCCCGCCACGCCGATCCTGCCGGCGATGAACACCACGTTCTACGGCAGCAACAAGGCCCCGGGCGTGTGGGAGGAATACTGCCGCGGCTGCGGCGACTGCGCCCTGGCGTGGACGGGCGGAATCTGCCCGGTGGCCAAGTGCTCCAAGAGCCTGCTGAACGGCATCTGCGGCGGCACGAAGGAGGGCAAGTGCGAAGTGAACGCGGAGATGGAGTGCGGCTGGTACCGCATCTACAAGCGGCTTGAGGAGTTGGGGCGGCTGGAGGAGATGCGCCGGCCGCGCCCCGCCCGCGACTACCGCAAGGACCGCGGCGGCGGCGCGCGGCGGCTCGTCCTGGCCAACATGACCGCGGATGATCTCTCGCAGGAGCAGTCCCAATGAGTGAACCGGTGAGCAAGTTCCAGGCGGCGATCCAGTCCGGGCAGTTCGTCTACACCGGCGAGGTCGGCCCGCCCAAGGGCGTCAACGTCGCCCCAGTCCTGCACGAGGCCGACGAGTACCTCAAGGGCACGGTGACGGCCGTGAACGTGACCGACATCCAGACGGCCGTGATGCGGGCGGGCTCGATGTCGATGTGCAAGTTGCTGATCGACCACGGCGTGGAGCCGGTGTTCCAGATGGTGTGCCGCGACCGCAACCGCCTGGCGCTACAGAGCGACCTGTTGTCGGCCTACGTGCTGGGCGTCCGCAACGTGCTGGCGCTGACGGGCGACCATACGACGCTGGGCGACCACCCGCAGGCCAAGCCCGTGTTTGACCTGGACTCGGTGGGGCTGCTCGAGGCGATGGGGAACCTCGAGGGCGGCCACGACATGGGCCGTGACATCAAGGGCAACCCCAACGTGCTGGACGGGGCGCCAAAGTTCTTCAAGGGCTGCTGCGTGACGCCCTGCGCCGACGACGTCGAGCCCCAGATCCTGAAGCTGGAGCGAAAGGTGGCGGCCGGGGCGCAATTCGTGCAGACCCAGGCGGTGTACCAGCCCAAGCGGTTCGAGGAGTTCATGAAGAAGATCGAGCACCTCAAGGTG
>CAYWTX010000592.1:0-2076 GCA_964461295.1 uncultured Planctomycetaceae bacterium
GGGACATCTTCCGCAAGTTCCTCCGCCAGAGCGAGACCAAGGAAGCCGTCATCGACCTCATCCGCGAGGCCGACGAGATCAGTTGACTTCACCCGCCCCGGGCGCCATCGGGATACCGCGTTGCCTGTCATCGAACGAGAACTGGAAATCGTCAACAAGTACGGGCTGCACGCCCGCCCGGCGGTTCAGCTCGTGGAGACCGCCAACCGTTTCAACTGCAAGGTCGAGTTGTCCAACCGTTCGCTGTCGGTGGACGCCAAGAGCATCATGTCGGTGATGCGTCTGGCGGCGGGGAAGGGAACGGTGCTGCAGATCGTGGCCGACGGCGAGGACGCCGAGCAGGCCGTGGAGGAGGTCGCCAAGTTGTTCGCGGCGGGATTTGGGGAAGAGTGACGGGCGTTGCCAGAGCCGTCCCGTGGGGATGGGCGCCTCCGGGGACGAAGGCGGATCGAGTTGAATGAGAATCAAGAAGGGCATCGGAGTTTCGCCCGGCGTGGCCATCGCGCCCGCCGTAGTGCTCGACGTCGAGGAATTTGACATTCCCCGGCGCGAGGTGCCCGCCGATCTCGGGCAGGTCGAACTGCGCAGGCTCCGCAAGGCCATCGAAGCCTCCAAGAAGGAACTGGTCGATCTCCGCGACCGCACGTCGGAGCGGATGGGCAAGGAGATCGCGGGCATCTTCGACTTCCACAGGGGGATGCTCGAGGACAAGGAAGTCATCCAGAAGTTCCACGACGCGGTGGTCCAGGGGCACGTGACGGCGGAGTACGCCGTCGCCACGGTTCTGCGGGTGTATGCGCGCGAGTTCCAGGACATGCCCGGGTACCTGGCCGACCGGGCCAAGGACGTCCACGACATCGAGAAGCGCCTGCTGCGGAACCTGATGGGCGAGAAGCGCGAGTCGCTGTCGCACCTGATGCGCGACGTGAACGTGCTGGCCCACGACCTGACGCCATCGCAGACGGCGGGGATGGACCGCTCGCATGTCCGGGGCCTGGCCATGGACGCCGGCGGGCGCACCAGCCACACCGCCATCGTCGCACGGGCGCTGGGCATTCCGGCCGTGGTGGGCCTCAACGACGTGACCAGCGACGCCAGCGGCGGCGACATGATCATCATCGACGGCAACCGCGGCGTGGTCGTGATCGACCCCGACGCGCGGACCGTCCGCGAATACAAGCGATACGCCGAGCAGCAGGTCGAGATCGTCCACGAACTCGAGGCCCTTCGCGACCTGCCCGCCATCACCGCCGACGGCCACGAGGTCACCCTTCTGGGCAACATCGAGTTCCCCAGCGAAGTGACGGCCGTGTTCGAGCAGGGCGGGCAGGGGGTGGGCCTGTACCGCACGGAGTTCCTGTACCTGGGCGGCGACGAGAAGACCGAACCGTCGGAGGACGACCAGTACGAGGCGTACCGCGAGGTAATCGAGCACTGCGCGGGTCGGCCGGTGGTCATCCGAACGCTGGACCTGGGGGCCGACAAGTGGTGGCAGGCCCGGACGCGGGCGCCGGAGCGCAACCCGTTCCTGGGCTGCCGGAGCATCCGGCTGTGCCTGCAGAACATTCCGATGTTCAAGACGCAGATCCGCGCGATCTTGCGGGCCAGCGTGGGCGCGCCGGTGAGCATGCTGTTCCCGCTGATCACGAACATCATGGAACTGCGGCAGGCCAAGAGCATCGTGCGCGACGTGGCCGAGGACCTGGAAGAAGAGGGTGTTGAGCACCGTGGCGACATTCCGATGGGGATGATGGTGGAGACGCCGTCGGCGGCGCTGCAGTGCGACGCGTTCGCCCGCGAGGCGGACTTCTTCTCGATCGGCACCAACGATCTGATCCAATACACCCTGGCCGTGGACCGCGGCAACGAGCGAGTCGCGTCGCTGTTCACGCCCGCCCACCCGGCCGTGCTGCGGCTGATCAAGGAAGTCATCCGCGCCGGGCAACGGCACGGCGTGCCGGTGAGTCTGTGCGGCGAGATGGCCGGCGACCCGCAGTACACGATGCTGCTGCTGGGGCTGGGGCTGCGGATCTTCTCCTGTGCCCCCGCGGCGCTGCCCGAGATCAAGAAAATCAT
>CAYWTX010000593.1:0-7541 GCA_964461295.1 uncultured Planctomycetaceae bacterium
GAGGGCCTCGGAGCAGCACTCGCTGGTGCACGCGCCGCACACCACGCAGCGGCTGCGATCGATGGCGTGCTTGCCGTCGAGCAGTTTGTGGCCGTCGTTGCGGCAGACGACGACGCACCGCCCGCAGCCGATGCACCGCGAGGGGAAGAACTGCACCTGCCTGCCCGCGGCCATCGTTTCGGGGTTGTGGCACCACAGGCAGCGCAGGAGGCAGCCCTTGAAGAACACGGTGGTCCGAATGCCCGGGCCGTCGTGAATGCTGAACCGCTGAATGTCGGTCACTAAACCGGTCATGGAAGTATTCAACACGCCGTGTCTTCACTGGGGTCCCGCCACCTTGGCACGGGACAGTCTTCTACCCGATGTCCCCGCGTTCCGCCACGTTACGCCGAGAATGCGACTCTGGACGTCCCGGTTTGTGCGCAGTATCGTGTCACCGCGTCCAACAACGCTTGCGGTTTGGCGATCCCCCTATGCCCGGCAAGTACGAAATATTCGACCGCACCCGACTGAAGCTCCTGCCCCTCTCGCAGCGCGAGCACCTGGTGCAACTGAAAGACGTTCTTCCGCTGAATCTCCCGCCCACGATGCCGCTTGACCCCGCCATGGCCGCCGTCGCCGACGCCGTCGCCTCGGC
The DNA here is from genome assembly GCA_964461295.1 of uncultured Planctomycetaceae bacterium. GTDB lineage: Bacteria > Planctomycetota > Phycisphaerae > SM23-33 > SM23-33 > CAYWTX01. The sequence continues at coordinate 638 of CAYWTX010000593.1, forward strand.
CATACGGCGCCGCGCCGCCGTCGTCCTGCTCATGGGCGCCCACGTGATCAAGCAGGGCCTCAGCCGCTACGTCATCGACCTGGTCCGCCGCGGCTGGGTGTCGGTCGTCGCCATGAACGGCGCGTGCGCCATCCACGACTACGAGCTCGCCCGCATCGGCGCCACCAGCGAGTCGGTCGCCAGGTACATCGCCGAGGGCCAGTTCGGCCTGTGGGCCGAGACTGGCGAGATCAACGACGCCGTCGCGCGCGGCCACGCCGGCGGTCTGGGCTTCGGCGAATCGCTCGGCCGGCACGTCGCCGCCGGGGCTCTGCCGCACAAGGACGTGTCGATTTTCGCCGCAGCGTACGAGGCGGGCGTGCCCGCCACGGTGCACGTGGGGATCGGGTACGACATCATCCACGAGCACCCCAACTTCGACGGCGCCGCCGTCGGGGCCGCCAGCTACCGCGACTTTCTCGTCTTCACCAGGGTCGTCGAGGCCCTGGAAGGCGGGGCCGTGCTCTGCTTCGGCTCGGCCGTCATGGGACCCGAGGTGTACCTGAAGGCCCTGGCGATGGCCCGCAACGTCGCCTGCCGCGAGGGCCGCGAAATCCGCCACTTCACCTCCGCCGTGTTCGACCTCATCGACCTCGGCGGCGACCTGCACGCCGAGGCAGCCAGGGATCGGCCGGAGTACTACTACCGGCCGTACAAGACGATTCTGGTCCGCACGGTTCGCGACGGCGGGCAGAGCCACTACATCCGCGGCGACCACTGCCGCACGCTGCCCGCCCTGCACCGCCTGCTGATGGAACGTCTGGGATGACAGCCAACCGGGAAAGGGACATGCCATGATTCGACTGGGCGGCCCAATCTTCCTGAAGTCCGACGATCCCGTCGAGCTTGCCCGCGCCCACGTCGAGCAGGGCTACAAGGCCGCGTACTGCCCGCCGCTGAAGGCGGGCGAGACGCAGAAGATTCGCGCCGTGCGCGAGGCCTTCGCTCAGCAGGACGTGGTGATCGCCGAGGTCGGCGCGTGGTGCAACATGATCGCGCCGGAGGAAGACAGGCGCCGCAGGAACCTGGCCTTCGTGGCCGAGCGGCTCGCCTTGGCCGACGAAGTCGGCGCCCGCTGCTGCGTGGACTACGCCGGCACGCTCGAGCCGGGCAAGGACTGCGGACCGCTGGCGGCCAATTTCTCGCCCGAGACGTTCGACCTCATCGTCCAGACGGTGCGCGACCTGCTTGCGGCCGTGAAGCCGACGCGGACGAAGTTCACGCTGGAGGTGATGCAGACCTGCCCGCCCGACAGCGTGGACGGCTACCTGGAGTTGATCGGGGCGATCGACCGCCCCGCGTTCGGCGTGCACCTGGACCCGGCGAACATGTTCTACTCGCCGCGCCAATGCTTCGCCAGCGGCGCGACCATCCGCGACGCAATCGAACGCCTCGGACCGTGGATCGCGAGCTGCCACGCCAAGGACCTCACCATTCGCCATGGCCTGGCCGTGCACATCGACGAGTGCATTCCCGGCACGGGCATGCTGGACTACCGCACGTACGTCAGCGCCCTGGGCGTCCTCGGCCGCGACGTGCCGCTGATGCTCGAGCACCTTAAGGGCGAGGCCGAGTATCGCCAGGCGGCGGCGTTTGTGCGAGGCGTGATGTGGGATTAGGCCGGCGCCCTGTGTCCATTTCTCTGTGCTCTCTGTGCCTCTTGGTGTATTTTCCCTGCCATGGCGCAGCACAACCCATCCAAGCCCGCCGTCGCGCACCTCAAGTACGCCAGCTACGGGCCGTTCATCTTCAAGCGGATGCTCGACCACGTCGACGGCTCGCCGGCCGACGGCGATCTCGTGGCCGTGATCGACAAGCACGGCAAGCCGTTCGGCACGGCATACTACAACTCGCGCAGCCAGTTCGCGCTGCGGATGGTGGCGTTCGGGCCCGGCGATCCCGACGAGTCGATCCTGGAACGGCGGATCGCCCGGGCCGTCGAGCTTCGCCGCGGCCTGCTGAATCTCGACGCCCGGACCGACGCCTGCCGCCTCGTGCATTCCGAGGGCGACGGCCTGAGCGGACTGATCGCCGACCGCTTCGGCGAGCACGTCGTGATCGAGCTGTTCAGCAAGGCCATGTTCCTGCGGCTCAAGCGGATCGAGCAGGCGATGGTCGCCTCCGGCGTGAAGGCCAGGCAGTTCATCCACCGCGTGGACGACGAGATCGCCCACGCGGAGGGCTTCCGCCTCACCGGAGGCGCCGGGTCGCAGTCGCCCGTGACCATCACCGAGAACGCCGTGCGGTTCGAGGTGGACCTTGCCGGCGGCCACAAGACCGGCTTCTTCTGCGACCAGCGCGACAACCGCCTCGCCCTGACGGAGTTCACCCCCGGCCGAAGCGTCCTGGACGTCTGCTGCTACACCGGCGGGTTCTCCTGCTACGCCGCCTCGGCTGGTCAGGCCTCCGACGTGACGGGCGTGGACATCGACGAGCCGGCGCTGGAGATGGCCAAGCGCAACGTGTGGCTGAACCGCGCGGGGGCCAAGGTGGGACTGAAGCAATCGGACGCATTCGAGTTCCTGCGCAACGCGCAGCGCGGCGGACGAAGTTGGGACATCGTCATCCTCGACCCGCCCAAGTTCGTGCCCAATCGCGACGAGATGGAACGTGGCATGAGGAAGTACCGCGACCTGAACCTGCTGGCCGCGCCGCTCGTGAAGCCCGGCGGCATCCTGCTCACTTGCTCGTGCAGCGGATTGGTGAGCCAGGATCTGTTCGTAGAGACGCTGGCGCGGGCGGCGCGGGCGGCTGGGCGGGCGGCGCAGGTGTTCCGCGTCACCGGCGCGGGGGCCGACCACCCGGTGATGGCCGACGCGCCGGAATCCGGCTATCTCAAGGCGGTCTGGGCGCGGATCGAGTAGGCGATCCCGAGGCGACGCGCTTTGTTGCCGCGCTCGCCGTCACGCGGCGATGCGGGCATGGCTCCCGCGTCGCCGCGGCCCGGAGGTCGCGGCGACGGGCGCGCGCGAATTCCGGCGGTGACCGGACAACTCGGCCCTTCTTGAAGGGTTGAAGCGATGGGGCGTATCGCGGGGTTGCCCCCGCGATGCGCCGCGTTGGACGATCCAGCGATGGCGAGGTGACCCTATGAAGAAACTCCTGGTCTGGGCGGGCATCTTTCTGGGCCTTGCGGCGTTCGCGCTGGTGGACATCTACGTGTTGATGCGGATCTTCGGCGAGAAGCCTTCAGAAGCCGCCAGGCCCGCCCAGGTGGCCGGGATGGACATGGAAGACCTGCTCAATCCCGGCGAGCTTTCACCTTCGGGCGGCGCCTCCGAAGGCAAGGAGCCTCCGGAGTTGGACCCGACGGCCATCCGACCGGGAATGCCCCGGCCGAAATGGCTCAAGCTGCCGCCGATCACGCCGGTGGTGCTCACCAACGGCCTCCTGAAGGTCTACGTCACCCGCCCCGACGACCCCGGCGCCTACCACGATGCCCGCTTTGACTGGTCGGGCATGGTCGCCCGCGTGGAGTACAACGGCCATTGGTTCTTCAACGGCCCCAACGCGAGCTTGGACAACAAGACGAATTACCCCGTCTTCGGAACGGCCGAGGAATTCGGCATGGATCGGCCGCTGGGGTTCCAGGAGGCCAAGGCTGGCGAGACCTTTGTGAAGATCGGCGTGGGCGAGTTGCTCAAGCCGCCTTCGCCGCCGTGGTACTTCTGGGGTCTGGCATACACGGTGGGCAGGCCCGGCACGTGGGCGGTGACCGAGGGACCCGGTTGGATTCAGTACGATCAGACCGTGCACGGCCCCCGCGGCCTGGCCTACGCGTACTCCAAGCGGATCGAGCTGGTCAAGGACCAGCCGGTGATCAGGATCAGCCGCCGGCTGACGAATCTCGGCGGCACGAAGATCACGACGACGCACTACACCCACAACTTCATCACCCTCGACGGCCTGACGGTAGCCGGCCCTCCGTGCAGGATGGAGTTGAGATTCCAGCCCACGCCGCACCGCAACCTCAAGCTCTGGCGCACCCGAGGCATTGTCGAGCCCGATGGCAACGCGTTGGCGTTTGTCCAGCCGCTGGTGGGCGCGGTCTACCTGGTGCTGTCCAGCGAGCCGCGCGAAGCCGGCGACCACTGGTTCCGGGTGCACAACCCGGAGATCGGCGCCGGCGTCACCGTTCAGGGGGATCGGCCCCTCTGCCGGATTGCCTTCTACACGCAGGGCCCCGCGATCTGCCCCGAGCCCTTCGTGCAGTTGAACGTCGAGCCCTCGGCCAGCGAATCGTGGGAAACCACCTACACCTTCGAGGCCGACCGCGGCAAGGCTCCCGTCACGATCCCAGCCTTCGGGGCCGACAAGACGGAATCGCCGCTGGACTGGAAGCAGAAGCTGCTGAACGCCGGGCCGCTGGGTGAGGCATCGACGCGGACGGCGACGGCTCCGGCAACGGCGCCAGCCCCGTAGTTCCTTACGCCCCCCGACTGCAACGAGACTGCAACCGCCGCCCTTCGCATTCTTGCGATCCCGCCCATCCTGGCGGAGCAAGGCGTGAGGCGGGAAAGGACACAAAATGAGTGCCGCGAACACATCCCTCGTGCTTGGTGGAGTGGTGATGCTGGGCTTGGCGGCGACACTGGCCGGGCAGAGCCAACTCGCCAAGCCGCAGCCGATCGACCCCGGCAACGCCGAGCTGTCGCTGACGCTGGAAGGGATGCCGCCGGACGGAAAGGCGCTCGGCGTGCGGTTCATCACGGCCCTTGGCGCGGTGCAGTGCGCGACGAGCGTCGGCCCGCCCGGCCAGAAGATCACCGGCAGCGGCACTATCGACGGCCGGAAGATGCACCTGGTACTGGCCCCTGTCGGCAGACCGGAAAACACGGTGGCCCTGGAGGTGGTCGTCGACGGCGCCAAGGTTTCGGGCAGCTATGGCGGCACGTGGAACAGGGCATCGGTCAAGGGTGCGGTCTCAGGCGCGGCATCGCCAGGCAAAGGCGTCCTCGAAGGCGAAGGGGCTGCGCCCTTGGAACTGGTCAAGGCGTCGCACTTCGGCACGGCCGAGAACGACAACTTCGAGGGCGCCGTCGCCGGCCCCGACGGCTGCCTGTACCTGGTCGGCAACGCCGGCACGCTCCTTAGCGAACTGCCCCAGGGCGTCGCGCAGCAGGTGACGTTCGGCAGCGGCACCGCCCGCCCGCTGTGCGGCTGCGGGTTCGTGCTGAAGCTTTCCGGCGATGCCTCCCAGGTCCTCGGCTGCGCGCAGTTCGGCAAGGGCATGCTGCACGCCACGGCCGTGGCGGTCTCGGGTAAAAGCGTCTACGTCGGCGGCTACGCCTCGGACGGGCTGGAACCGCTGCTGCGCGCATGCAAGGACACCAAGGGCCTGATGACCGAGTATCCTCTCCGCGCCGAGCAGAAGCTTAACGCCGAGGCCGAGGCCGCGAGGGGCAATGCCCCGACCACAAAGGACGTTCTGATCAACCGGCCCTGGCTGGGCCGCCTGGGGGCGCCGTGCGTGGTGCGTCTGTCGAGCGACCTGAAAACGTTCGAAGGCGGCACGTACCTGGAAGGCTGGCAGCAGGTCTACGAGAAGCGCCGCATCTGCGGCCGGCTCAAGGGCATGTTCCCCGAGTACTTTTGGCAGCCGATCAATGTTTGCCCGCTGAAGTCGGGCGACGTGGTGGTGGCCCACGATGGCGGTTACATGCGAGAGCTTACCGACCGGGATCGCCAGGCGGCCGCCAAACTGGCGGACGCCAAGGATCGGGCCAAACTGCTCGATCGTATGGGTTTCTACGACGTGGCCGACCACGTCAGCCGGCTGTCGGGCGACCTGTCGCGACGGGCGTGGAAGATGTCGATCTACACGCCACCGACCGTGCCCGAAGTGGCCGACAGCGTCCGCAAGGGTTGGGCGCTGCCGCACTACAGCAACCCGCGAACGCACCGCATGCGGATGGACCGCCAGGAGAACCTGTGGGTGTGCGGCTGGTCGGCGTCGTCGACCAGCCAGGAGCCGTGGTGGTCGCCATTCCTGTGGCGGCTGGACGCGAAGACCGGCGATGTCACCCGGAAGCTCTACGAGTACGATCCGATGAGCGGAGTGGGCAATCGCATGGGGGGCGAAGTGGCCGACACGGCCCTGCTCTCCGTCGCCATCGAGGACGACGGAAACCTGCTGACCAGCCTGATCGCCGACGGCGGGAACAGCGTCATCGGCCGGGGACCGCTGGGCAACGAGGGCAAGCGCATGATTGGGCCGGTCATCGGGCCCGGGCTGGGCGGGAGCCCGGCCCACTTCTGGGGCCAGGTGCATCGGGTGGACGGCAAGACGCTTGAGGGCATGGGCGGGGCCAAGAGCGGACCGTGGGCATGGACGATCGACATCGCGGGTCTGCCGGCGAAGCATTTCCTCGCGCTGGGTCGATGGAACGCGCCTCTGCCGTGGACGCCCGACGCATGGTGGCGCAGCGGCGCCGCGCCCAATCCCAACGCGTTCCTGCGCGTGGTGAGGCCGGACTTCGAGACCGTCTTCTGGACTGCCATTCCCGGCATTCGGCCGTTCGAGTTGACGCCCATCGGCCAGGACCGCTACATGATCGTGGGCTTTGCCGATGGCGCGACGGCGCCGAGGAAGGATAGCCTTCTGCCCGGCCCGGCGGGCAAGGAGGACGCTTTCTTCGCCATCGTCAAGTGGAAACAAGCGGCCGGCGGGGGCTAGCGCGCCGGTGCGGGCACCGCCGCGGGGGCGGCCAACTCCTTCGGCGCCGCGATGGTGACTTTCCCCGTGGCGGCCCACTCGGTCCCGCGGCCCAGCGCCGCGGCTGACCCGGCGTGGGCCAGGCTCGTCCCGTCGTGGCCCAGGAGCGTCGTGAAGACGCGACCCTTGCCGAACGGCACGGTCCAGAGG
>CAYWTX010000594.1:0-1589 GCA_964461295.1 uncultured Planctomycetaceae bacterium
CCATTGCCAATTGCCGGCCTGGCCCAATTGTGGCCAGTGACTGGGTAACACTTCCCTCCCAGCCCCGAATGGGCGTCGAGGACTTAGCCGGGGGCGTAAGCCCCCGGTGAACAACGAAGCATAGATCTCCGCAGGGGCGACAGAAGGCACGCCAGCGCGAAAACCGCTCCCCTTCATTGAACCATGCCGCTTTCCGTGTTTTCGTGTTGTTGCGGTGGCGGGATGTCCCGGCCACGGGGGGGCCGGGGCTTGGAGGACCGCAACCGACAACCGAAAACGCTACCGCTTCGCGGCCTGGAGGTTTACTCTGTATGGACAGCGGAAGGGCGACCATGCGTAAGCCTGCGGCGATTGCGGCACTGGCGGCGGGCGCCACGGCGGAGCCAGGGGCGCGCTGAAGACCGACGAGCGGATCATCAGCGTGCCGGGCGACGCGATGCTGGGCGAGGGATTGAAACTGATGAAGGAATGGAAGTAGGGAAAAGCGTCGAGTGTCGAGTGTCGAGTGTCGAGGGGGGACGGGATGGCGCCGCCGGAGGCGGAATATGGCAATGTACACGCAAGTAAGCTTCTGGTCGTTCCGAGGCGAGAGGCACGTGCTGGAAGCGATGCCGCTGGCGAAGGAATCGGGGTTCGACGGCATGGAGTTGACCATCGGCGAGACCGGCGACCTGACGCCGGAGACGCCGGCGGGGATGTGCAAGGCGTTGGCGACGGCGGCCAAGTCGCTCAAGCTGAAGCTGGGTTCGGCGGCCAGCGGGCTGCTGTGGAAGCACAATCCCGCCTCGGCCGCGAAGGCGACGCGGGACAAGGCGCTGGAGGTCACCGAGGCGTGCCTGCGCGTGACGGCGGAGTTGGGCGTGAGCCATCTGCTGGTGCTGACGGGGCACGTGGGCGTGCCGTGGGACCACTCCGCCGAGGTGGTGGACTACGAGGAGTGCTACCAGCGGTCGGTGGAGTTCGGCAAGGCGGTCGGCAAGCTTGCGGGCAAGGCGGGCGTGACGGCGTGCTTCGAGAACGTGTGGAACTACTTCCTGTCCAGCCCGCTGGAGTTCCGGCAGTTCCTCGCCGACGTGAAGAGCCCCAACGTGGGCCTGTACCTGGATCTGGGCAACGCCTGGCAGACGGGCTATCCGCAGCACTGGATCCGGCTGCTGAGCGGGTCGATCCAGCGCGTGCACGTGAAGGACTATCGGCGGACGGGTGGGCCGCACGGATTCGTGAACCTGGGCGACGGCGACGCCCCGCTGACCGAATGCATGAAGCTGCTGAAGAAGGCGAAGTACAAGGGTCCGATCACGGCCGAGGTCATCCCCGGCCCGCGGGACGAGGACGAGACGGCGTTCCTGAAGGAGACGGCCGAACGGCTGAGGGGGCTGGTGCCGTAGGGGAGGGTAGGCCCGGCGGGCCGGCATCAGGCAGCCCCGCCCGTGAGGGCGGGGATTGCGGGCAACGCGAGGAAGTCCAACAGAGCCGTCCCTGAGGGACGGTCGCCCGCGAACGGGGGACCGTCTCCATCGCGTCCGTGTCCGCCAGGCGCAGACACATCCATCGCGTCCGCGCACGTAAGCGGTCCCTCATCTGCGCCC
>CAYWTX010000595.1:0-6988 GCA_964461295.1 uncultured Planctomycetaceae bacterium
CTGTGCGCCCCGCCGCGGCTGTCGGCCAGGAACAGGTACTGCCCCGCGACGACAGGCGCCATCCGGCGGTTGGTGCCGCGAAGCACCGGGTTCAGCCAGCCGGCGTGCAGGCCCGTTTCGGGCTCGAAGAAGTCCAGCGACAGGGCGTAAGCCGGGCAGTGCTTGGCGTGCTCGGGCACGAAGCGGTAGCTGTACAGTCGTCTGCCGTCGCCAACGGTCCCTCCCGGCGCGCCGGCGGTGAAGGCGTGGAACCGCTGCCGCTGCCAGAGCTGCCGCCCGCCAACCTGGCCGGCGGAGTCCAGCCAGAACCGCACGGCCGCGGCGCCGCCCTCCCAGGTCGAGTAGAGCGTGTCGCCGCCCTGCCACGTTCCGGACCAGTCCCACTGGTCGGCATCGACGGCGCAGGCAATGCCCTTGCCCGTGTCGGCGTCGAAGATCTCCCACGCCGTCGTGATCAGCACGTTGCGGCGCAGGTTCCCGGCGCCCAGTTGCAGCAGGAACGGTCTGCCGCCGTATCGTCCCGCCGGCGCGGCCGACCAGGCTTCCTTGCCGGTGGCGGCGTCGAGGGCCTTGAGCGACCAGCCGGCGGGCGTTGCCCGGCCGGCGCCGGCCTGCTCGCCGGCCACGATCACGCGCTGCCCGCACGGCAGCAGGTCGGCCCTGTCCATGCCGGTGCGGATGAGCCACTGCCGCTTGCCGTCCTGGTCGTAGCAGGCCGCCGCGCCCGTGCCGAAGTGCACGAACACCCGCTGGCCGTCGCACACGGGCGGCAGGCCGCGGATGTCCGCCGGCGACTTCGCCCTGTCGGCCGCCAAACCATGCTTGACCAGCAGGGCCAGCCGCTCGTCGTCGGTCTTCGGGGCCTGCCAGGCCTCAAAGGCAGCCTTGTCCAGCAGTTCCAGGACGTTGGCCTCGCGTCGCCACAGTTCCTTGCCCGTCTCGGCGTCGAGGCAGGCCAGCGTGTGCGGGGGCGTGCCGAGCAGCAGCTTGCCACCCGCCGCCGCAAGGGGCGGCAGTTCGCTGGGGATGGACAGGCTGAAGCCTCCGCCGCCGACCCCGACGCCGCCGCCGAGCCGGCTGACCGGGATCGGCGCCTTCCACAGCACGTTGATGCCCTCGTCGATGTTCCACGCCAGCGGCGGCGCGGCGTCCGGGTAGACGTGCATCGATCGCGGCGGCGCCATTTGCGGCGGCCCGGCAAGGGGTTCCCCGGAAAGCGCCCGCGCGGGCGCGCCGCCGCCCGGCCGGCCCCGCGTGCAGAACCACAGCGAGAAATGCGATCCGCCGCGGTCGTCGCGGCAGCGGACCAGCAGCCGGTTGACGCCCTTGCGCAGCGTGACGGGAATCACCGCCGGGCCGCTCGCCTGCCAACCCCACTCTCGCTCGCAATCCTCCCACGTCAGGTTGCTGTTGACCCACAGCCTGGCGTGGTCGGCGGCGTCCAGGCCGACCCAGACTTCGCCCCCGCCCGGCGAGACGATCTCGGCGGCGGCGTACCACACGCAGTCCGCCCGCCCTGGCCTGTCGCTGCGCTTGACGTCGACCTTGGCATCCCTGCCCTTGCCGGCCCGCTCGCGCCGCCAGGACCAGGGCGGCGGATCGACGCGCCCGTTCTTCGACTCCACCGGTTCCCATCTCAGCATCCCGTCGGCGGGCGGCTCGAAGTCGCGCCCGATGGCGTTGGGGTCGACGGGGTAGGCCGCCCCGATGGCGGGCAACAGGTCCGGCACGTCGGCCACGGCTGCGTCGGCCCCGCGCACCTGGGGCAGCGGGCCCAGCACCCGCCACTTGGCCGCGTGCTGCCAACGCTGCGCGCCCGGCCCGCTCGTCTCAACCGGCAGGACGTCTGCCTCCAGCGGCGTCGATCCGTAGTGCGGGCCGAACTGCCGGTCCTCCGGCGTGGGGCGCCCGCGAGCGACGGCGGGCGCAGGCGCCTCCGCGTTCAGCGCCGCGGCGAGTTCGGCCGTGTGGCCTGCCGCCAGGCGGCCGGTCTTCTCACCGGCGCCGGGCCAACGAGGCGCGGGCATGTCGCTCTGCCGCAACGCCAACTCCAGCGAATGCGGGTAGCCGTTCACGGCCATCCGCAGCGCTCGCACCTGGTTGTACAGCCGCGTGGCCCTCTCGGCCGGCGGCGCGGCGTCGGGGGGGTCCTCGCCGAGCATGGCTCGCACGTCGGGCTGGGGCGCCGCGACCCCGCCGCCGATTTGCCCGACGTACTCGCCCATCTCGCCGGAAGCGCGGTAGCGCCCCTCGAGGGCCTGGAGCACCCGTCCGCCGGCGGCGCCCCGCCACTTCGTGGGGCCGGACCGCTCGGGGCGCTTGTTGTCCGCGCTGTAGTTCTGCCCAAGGATCTCCACGTCCTCGGCGCCCGTGGCCTCGGCCGAGAACGTGCCCGTGAACCGCCCGCCCGCCGTCGTGCCGCTCAGCGTGTACGTGACGCACTGGATCTTCCGCGGGAACCAGGGGTCGGGCGTCAGCCGCACCTTGACCGCCCCCGACAGTGTGCCCTCGCTGAAATCCATGGCCGACACGTCGGCCTGGTGGGCGCCGGCGTTCCAACCGGGCGTCGTCACCCGGGCGCCTTGCCAGGCGTTGCCCGGCTGGCGAAAGCTCAGGACGACCGGCTTGCCGTCGATTCCGCCGGCCAGGGCGAGCTGGAACTCCCAAGCGCCGTCCCGCACCCGCGCGTCGATCTCGTACTGCTGCCGCCGCGCGCGGGCGTGCTCCACCACCCGCCACTGATCCATCAGCGACCATCGCCCATCCACGGTGAACAGGTGCCGCCCGCCCGGCGCCATCCGCTCCTCGCGAAGCATGTTCAGCCCGAACGTCGCGGTCATCTTCCCCGTCAGCCTGCCGCCCGACAGCGACAGCCCGCCGGTCTCCACCGGCCAGAGGAACTTGTCGCGCGTCGTGCTGTTGACGCCGTCGCGATGCAGGAAGCTGAACTTCTCGACCTGCGTCTCCTGCCGCCAGTAGGGCACGACGGCCTCGGCGCTCAGCCATTTGCCGCCGCGCCGGCGCAGCGTGACGTCCAGACCCTCCCGGTCGGCCCCCTCGTCCAGGACGAGCATGAAGTCGCCGGGCTGCTCAACGGCAGCGTCGGCCTTTACCCTCGCCTCGAGCTTCGCCACCAGCGCGTCGCGGTGCGACCTCAACCAGGCGATGTCTCCGTCTCCGGCTGCGGCAACGCCGGTCGCCAGCGATACCCAAAGGCCAATGCTCTTCACTGGATCGTCCCTTTCCGTCCGGTCGTACATTCGTGCATGAATCACGCGGGGGGCGGGCTGCCTGTCCGAAGACACTCTACGCGCTCTGTCTTGACGGGGGAAGGGGGGACTGGTAGTCTATGGGGTGAACATGGACGGTGCATGTGTGCTGAACAACTGTGCAGCCCAACTGCGCCGGCGGCGAGTCGTCGATCCGGGTTCAGGAGGAGTCATACGCCGACTGATTGCGTATAATAGATGGACGTTTCGCGGGTTGCGTCCGAGATCGCCAACCCCGGTCTGATCGAGGGCGCCTCGGCGAACCGGCGGGCATGCTGGTTGCGTTGTCTTGCGGACAGGTTGTGCGCGCCGAGCGTGGCGCGGTGGCGGCCGTTGAGAGCGACAGGGAGACACCGATGAGGTCGAAGGCGTGTTCAGTGGTTGGCGTCCTGGCCGTTGCGGGGTTGTTCTGCGGCTGCTCCAGGAGCGGCCCGAGCGGGGGCACGGGCACGGGCCAGCCGGGCGAGTCGACGACGGCGGCGGCAGTGAAGCTGTCGGCCCCGAAGGTCGAGACGGCCGCGATCAACGCGGCCAGCGCGGCGAAGGCCCAGGCGATGATCAACGGTGGCGTGCAGTATCTGCTGTCGCAGCGCGACGCCGAGGGCGGCTGGAGCGCCTCCAAGGGCACGTTCCGATGCGCGTGCACGGCCATCGTGCTCAAGGCGCTGCTGCAACACCCGGACTTCAGCCGCGAGGCGCCGGTGGTCAAGGAGGGCATCCGGGTCTTGCTGAGTTTCCGCCAGAAGGACGGCGGCATCTACGACGCGAAGGAAGGCGTGAGCAGTTACTCGACGGCCGTGGCGATCATGGCGTTGGCGGCGGCGCACGATCCGCGGCATCGGGAGACGATTCGCGACGCGATTAAGTTTCTGGAAGGGCTACAGGTGGCGCCGGGGCAGGAATCGCCGGACGGCAAGGTGGTGGACGAGAGCGACCCGAACGTCGGCGGCGTGGGGTACGGCAAGAACGGCGTGCCGAACCTGAGCGTGCTGGGGTACGCGATGGACGCCTGGCATGAAGCGGGGATGGAACCCAACGCCGAGGCGATGAAGCGGACGGTGGGGTTCCTGACGCGGTTGCAGAACCGCAGCGAGAGCAACCCGCTGACGTTCGCCAGGGAAGGCGCCAATGACGGCGGGTTCACGTACGACCTGAGGCACTCCAAGGCGGGCGAGGGGCCGGAAGGCAAGGGGATGCGCAGCTACGGGACGATGACGTACGTGGGGTTCAAGAGCATGCTGTACGCGGGCGTGGCGAAAGATGACGACCGGGTGAAGGCGGCGTACGATTGGATCCGCAAGTTCTGGCGGCTGGACAGCAACCCGAACATGCCGGAAAAGCGGTCGCAGGAGGGGGTGTACTACTACTACCAGGTGTTCGCCAAGGCGTTGCGGGCGTGGGGCGAGGACGAGATCGCGGACTTCAGGGACGCGAAGGTCAAGCACAACTGGCGGCAGGAGCTGATCGGCGCCCTGGGCGAGCGCGTGCGGAAGGACGGCTCGTGGGTGAACGCCGCCATGCGGTGGGAAGAGGACAGCCCCGTGCTGGCCACGAGCTACTGTGTCCTGGCGCTTCAGGAGAGCGTGAGGAAATAGCGGGAGTCCGTGGCACAGGGCGCGGGAGGGCCCGAACCACCCGACGCGGCCCAGGCCGCAGCCGAATTGCCGACAGGGGGTAGTCGTACGAGTTCGGCAGTCCCGCCCGCGGTACTGCAACGCCCCGAACCGCCCGCGAGGGGGTTCCATGTACTGCCGCCGTGGTGCGCGCTGCTCGCGCGCGTAGGGCCGAGCGATGACTGCTTTGCCGCCAGACACTGTGCCGGACGCGATCACCCGCAAGCTGCGGGCGCTGGTGCTGCGCTGGCGGCTGATGGTCTGCCTGCGCGGGCTGCTGGTTACCGCCGCCGTCGCCACCGTCGCCTTGCTGTGCGTCATGGCCGTCGATCGCTGGGTGGTCATCTTCTCGAGCCCGGTGCGCTGGCTGCTGGCCGGCGGGGCCTTGGGCGTGACGGCCGCGACGGCGGGGTGGTGGCTGCTTCGCCCGCTGGCCCACTCGCTGACGCTGACGGCCGTGGCGCGGGCCCTGGAGGTGCGCCACCCGGAACTACAGGAACGGATCAGTTCGACGCTGGAACTGCTGGGCAGCCACGACCGTCCCGAGATGCGGGGTTCGGAGGTCCTCATCGCCGCCTTGGCGGGGCAGGCGCTTCTCGACGCCCGCTCGGTCCGTCCCGGTCGCGAGTTCCGGCTGCGGGCGGCCTGGCCGTACCTGGCCGCCGCGGGCGGCGTGCTGGCCGTGCTGGCGGCGCTGGCGGCGGCCTGGCCGGCACAGACCGGCTTGCTGTTGCGGCGGGCGCTGTTGGCGAACGTCAGCCGCGTCTCTCGCACCGCCCTGCGGATCACGGAGTTGTCGGCCCCCGGGCTCATCGAGTGGAACCGCGACGGCGTGGACCTGGTGATGCCCCGCGGCGCCTCTCTGCGGGTGGAGTTGGAGGTGGACGCCCCGGCCGTGCGGTACGCCGAACTGCGGACCTCGCCGGTGGAGGGGGACGTCGAGCGGGCGACGGCGATGGCCTCGCTGGGCCAGCAGGGCGGGCGGCGGCGATTCTCGACGACGTGCGTGCCGGGCGCGGAGACCTTCCGCTTCCGCCTGCACGCCGGCGACGCCCTCACGCGCTACTACACGGTGAAGGTCGTGCCGCCGCCAGCCGTCGAGCAGATCGACGTCCGGTACGACTTCCCCACGTATACGGGCATGGGCGACCGCGTCGATCGCCAGTGCGACGGCGCGGTGGTCGCGGTGGCCGGCACGGTTGCCGGCATTACGGTCCGCGCGAACAAGCCGCTGGCCGCCGCCGAACTGGTGCTGGACGGCAACGCCGTGCCGGCCGAGATGCTCCCGGACGTGGAAGGGCGGCCGTTGTGCGCGTTCACGGTGAAGCTGGCCCGCGGGCTGAGCGGGCGATGGTCCCTGCGGCTGAGGGACGAGTACGGCTTCGCGAACGCCCCGGCCGAGTACCCCGTCAAGGCATTGCTGGACGAGCACCCGCGGATCGACGTGGTGCGGCCGGCGTCGCGGCAACTCCAACTTCGCCCCGACGACTGCCTGCCGGTGACGTTCCGCCTTCGGGACGATTTCGGCCTGACGGCGGGCGACGTGGTCGTCGAGGTGGACGGCCAGGAGCGCCCGACGATCGCGGCGGGGATCGACTCCAACGCGGCCTTGGCCGTCGAGGGCCGGCGAGCGAGGTCCTACAGCGGGACGGTGACGCTGGACCTGGCCAAGTTGGCGCCCAAGGGCGCCGCGGCGGTGAAGTTTCGCGTGCGAGCGGCCGACAATCTGCCCGACTCCATGGCCGGGCCGCAGCGGAGCGAGTCGGAGACGTACACGATCCAACTCGACGCGAAGGCGGCCAGTTTCGCCGAGCAGATACTGCTGGCCGAGGAGATTCGCGTCCGCGAGGCGTTGACGAAGGCGATCCAGGAGCTTCAGGAGGCCAAGCAGGACTCCGGGCCGTTGCGGCACGCCGTGCCGAAGGCCAAGACGATCACGCCGGCCATCGCCGAACGGCTGGACCGCATGTGCGGGCGGCTGGACGCGTCCATAGAGATGCTGCGGATACTGGCGACGGGGATTCCGGCGGGCTCATTCGCGGGGATGGCGAAGAAGGTATCCGCGGCCGCGGTGGACCACGTGGCCAAGGCGCTGGACCTGGCCGG
>CAYWTX010000596.1:0-14412 GCA_964461295.1 uncultured Planctomycetaceae bacterium
TCCTACGGACTGGTCGTTTGTCTCCCGCTGCTCTCCACCTGGCCTTGCGGCCACGCAGTTACGTTCGACTACAGGCCCGTAACGTTAGCCTGGAAGGGACTTCCACCCTTCTGATCGTGTGCGCTTGCAGGCGCACTAGCCACACGCGCAAGCGTGTGGAAGGGGTCGCCGTCTCTCCCTCTTAACCCCCGAAGGGGGGTGTGTGACGGTAGTCACATGCGCAAGCGTGTGGAAGGGGTCGCCGTCTCTCCCTCTTAACCCCCGAAGGGGGGTGTGTGATGGTAGCCACACGCGCAAGCGTGTGGTGGGCAAACGAAGTGTGGCAAGAGTGCCCGAAGGGCACGACTGAACCGCTCACACCTACACCGACTCCGCCTCCCACACATAGCGCGGATCGTACGCAACATTGTGCCGTTCCAGGAACGCGATGTATTCCTCCTCGAACGTCATCTTCCGGTGGTGCTCCTCCTGCCGCTCGATGTACTCCCTCACGGCATTCTTGCTGCTTTCGCTTACGCTGAAACCGGCGAAGCCGGTTTGCCATGCGAACGCCGTTGAATCCGGGAACGTTTTATGCACCCAGCCCGATGATAGGGCCTTCCACTTCTGCATCGCCTCGGACAACGACTTGTCCGGGCGAAGCAGGATGAGGCCATGCACATGATCGGCGGTGCCGCCAATCAGCAGCGATTGGCCGAATTCTTCGCGGGCGACGCCCGCGAGATACTCGTACAGGCGCGAGCGAGAGGTGGTGGCGATGGTGGGCCGGCGCCCCTTCGTGCCGAAAACAACATGAAGCAGGATATTGGAGAACGTGTGACCCATAGTTGGCCTTTCAGTCGTCCCCTTCGGGGACTCCCGCTCTTTGGTGTGCAAGTTACCACACGCTCGCGCGTGTGGCTACCGTCACGCACCCCCTTCGGGGGTTGAGAGGCGGAGGGGCGCCGCGCCTGGGTTCCACACGCCCGCAAGTAGGAATCCCCTTCCCCAGTCCCCGAAGGGGACGATTGAAGGAAGCCTCACGCGCGAGCGTGTGGCAAATGCTGCGATCGGCGACGAGCCCCCGAAGGGGACGTCTGATGGTAGCCTCACGCGCGAGCGTGTGGCAAATGCTGCGATCAGCGACGAGCCCCCGAAGGGGACGATTGAAGGCAAATGGAGAGGCGAAGTCGTGCCCTTGCCCTTCGGGTTATTCCTCCACCTTCGGGAACCACTTCATCGCAGCCGCCTGCTGGCCAAGCGCGGTCTTGCCGCAGCGCAGGACCAGCGCCTTGTAGAACCTCTCCGCCGCCTTGGGGTCGCGGGTCTTCAGCCACGTGCCCGCGGCGCACAGCACCTTCGCGGTCTCGTCGAAGTCATTCGGCATGATCTTCGCCGCCGCCCACGCATGCTCGGTCGCGATGTAGCGGTAGTGAAACCGCTTCTCGAACGTCAGCTTGTGGCGCTCCAGGCGCTGCTTCTCCTCCTCAGTGACGTAGCGGGCAAGCTTCGCATCGGGCTTGCCGCGCCGGCCGGTCGTGTCGCCCAGCTCGAAATCGCCGCCATACAGCCGCCAGTCCGGCTCGACCTCGGTGCCCAACAGCGCCATCCCGAAGTGCCGGGCGATCCTCGCGGCCTGCCATAGCGACTTGGCGCGGTGCACGTCCAGCCGCGAGTGATCGGCCCCACCGCTGATCGCCTCCGCGTACTCGTCCAGTTTCTTTTGCATCTCGGCGGGGCAATATGGCCGGGCATCCTTCCACTGCCCGGCCCGCGTCAGTCGGCGGGCCAGCAGGTAGCGGATTGCGCCCGACAGCTCGCCGCGATCTATCGGAGAGCCGCGCTCCGCCCACGGCTGGCCCTCCGCGTGCTTCGCCTCCTTCTTCGGCGCCGGCCAGTTCGCGTCCACGTACGCCTTCAACTCGTCGGCCGTCAGCACCCGCTCCGCCACGTACGCCGCGTCCGTCCAGAAGCCGCTGTGCAGCAACAGGTCCAGCGCCTCGACATACTTCCCGCGCGCCATGCGCAGGCCGGCCAGTTCGGCTGCCGCGCGGTGGGCGGGAATGACCCCGTCCTCGCTGTAGTCCTCGCCGCCCTCGATCCACTGCTCGTCCTTGGGCAGCAGCTTCGCCGCCTGCTCCAGGTGCCTGGCTGCTTCGTCGATCTTGCCCGCCCGCAGCAGCAGCTTGGCCCGCACCCACTCGGCCACCGGATCAGCCCCGGGGGCCCGGTCCGCCCACCGCTGGGCGTCCTTCATCCGCCCGTTCAGATACGCCGCCCACGCCAGCCGCGACGCGCCGGGCATGTCCTTCACCCCGGCCGCCTCGACGGCCGCCAGCCACTTCTCGGCCGGCCAGGCGAGGCCCTCGCCTTCCCACTCCTTGGTCGACACAGTCGGCCCGCCGTTGCAGACGATGTAGGCCGTCACGATCCGCCGGGCCGTCTCGTGCCGGGCAGCCTCGGCCAGCAGCGGCCCGCCGACGATCAGGATCTTCTCCGCCACCAGCCGCAGCGACATATCCGCGCTGTCGTCGCCCGCGGCAAGCTGCTGCACGTACAACTCCAGCGAGCGGAGGTAGTCCTTCCGGTCCAGCTCGGCCCGGGCCTCCCAGCCCAGGCTCGCCGCCGCAAGTCCCAGCGAGTCGCGATACCCCGCGGCCGCGAGGTGCTGCACCTGCCGGAAGCGCTCGCCCGCCTCGTTCGGGTCTTTCGGCTCTTGCCTGCGGGCGTGTTGTCCGAGCATGTACGCCGCCCACGTGCTGCGGTACTTTCGCTGTTCGGCCGGCAACTTGAGCAGCTTCTGCCACGCCGCGACGGCCTTGTCCGGCTCGCCGCCATGCCAGGCCACCGCCCCCTCCGTGTATAGCGCGAACTCGCGCGGCAGGGCGGTTGCCACGTGCGGGGCCAGGAACTTCGGCGGCGGGTTGCTTCTGACCCAGTTCGCGTCGTCCCTTGAACCGCCCTTCTCTTCCCAGTCGGCCACCTTCGCCGCGTACGAGCGGATGTCCTCCCTCGCGGCCGCGTAGTCCTTCAGCACGCGCTCCTGCTCGCGTTTGTCGCCCCGCGCGGCCGCCAGGGCGGCCTTAAGGTCGGCCACGTCGGCCCCGGCCGTTTGGGCGGCGTACGTACTGTTGGGGTCCTCGTTTACCACCGCGCGGAACGGCGCCTTGGCGCCGGCGACGATCCGCTTGACCTCGGAGTAGAAATCGCCCACCGGCGACACGAGCAGGGAGTTGGGGTCGTCCAGGATCGTGGAGGGGAACCACGGCCCGCAGGCAAGTGCGAGAGGTACAGACAGCATCAACCACGCTGCACCCGAGAGAAGCAAGAGGGACCGCCTCACGGCAAGCCAATGGCCGGCGCTGTTCCGTGATCGTGATCGTGACCGTACTCGTAATCGCTTGGCCCGGCATAGCCTTCTGGCGACGCCGGGTGATTGGCTTTTACCAGCGCCCCGCATCCTACGGTTTCGAAGCAAAGTCCACATTGGCGACGATCTCCCTATCTCTTCCCAGTCGTATCCATCCGATGTTTCGCTGCTGCCCGGGGCGCATGGGCCAGGCGTCGGGGCCTACGCGGCCGACGAACCTCAACTCGCCTTCTCCGGCGGACGCCACGCGGAAACCCGCCAGGCCGTCGGCCGCCTCGGCGGCCGGGCCGGACCACCGCAGGCGCACCGTGATGGCGCCGCGGGCGTCGGCGCTGCCGGCGTTCGCCAGCGTCACCTCGACCAGCCCCGGCTCGGCGGCCCGCGCACGGGCCTCCAGCGCCGCGGCCGGGACGCCCCCGGCCATCACGGCCGCCAACGTCTCCGCGCTCCAGTTGAGCCGGTCGCCGGCAACCGGCAGGCGATACCAGATCACGCCCCGCATCGCGGCGGGCCGGTCGGCCGTCCAGCCCCGGACCAGTCTGGCCATGGCGTCCGGCTCGGCCGCGGCGAGTTCCACCCGCGTTCCCCGCGGCCAGGACGGCGCCGCGCCCTCGGCCGACAGCCCGATCAGCCGCCCGCCCCCGTCAAACGCCACCAGGTACCCGTACGTCGGCAGGGCGACCCGGAACGGCCGGCCGAACGCAGCCGCCCGTTCCACGGCCGAGCGGGCTTCGGCGGCGTCGCACAGCACGACGTTTCCCCCTCGCGGGCGGTGCAGCGAATGCACCTGCAACACGAACCCATCCGCCGCCGCTGCCAGGAGGGCGAACGCCGAACGGTCCAGCCAGCACGGCAGCGCCGTGAACGTGAGGCAGGCGGGCGCGGCCGCAGGCCGCAGGACGGCCAGCCAGCGGGCATAGCCGTCCAGGCGCGATTCAGGGCAATCGAAGTCAACCTGGAGTTCCGCAACGCTCACGCCGGCGGCGCGTGCCTCGGCCAGCGCCTGGCGGGCCAGTTCCACCACCGCTCGCGAAGCCGGCGCATCCGGCCCAAACGGGCCGGAGTAGGGACCTACGCGGATGACAAGGGCGGGCGGGTGGCAGAGCCGTCCCGGCTCTGGCGGCGGAGATGACAGCGGCGAGACGCCGCTGCCGCTTCTGTCGCACACAAAACACTCGTAGCTCGGCCGAACGCGGATGGTCTGCGGCCGCTGATTGGCGGCGAAGGAGATCTCGCCGACCAGCACGGCCAGGCGTGCGAAACGGCCGTCGCTCGCAGCCGCCGCGGCAGCGCCCGAAACCGCGGGCGTCCACGCCCGCTGCCAGACGTACGCCTCCTGCCGCAGTTCGCCCGCCGCGCGCGCCACGGGCGCGCTCTGCCACGCCGCCAGCGAAAGTGCGGCGATGGCGGCCGGCACGGCAGCCAGTGTGAAAGGCCTGGAACGTCGGAACATGTTGCACGGCCACGACGGCACGTGAAGCTCCCTGGAGCGGTTGCCGCTCCCGCCGCCGCCCGGTCAGCGCAAACAGACGGACAGCCAGCGCGGGTCGGACTTGCGGGCGTTTCGTTTCCCAGCGTTGGCCCGGTCGGCCGGTTCCGCATCACGGCTGCCCGTGAAATCGAGGAGGATTATCTCGCAGGAGCAGGGGAGGTTCCACTGCAAAACATGCTGGCCCCGCCCTGCCGCCAAGGGAATTGGGCGACATGGACAAGAACAGACCGAATGGACAAGCGTGCCGCCGTCCGTTCCGTCCATGTTGTCCGTTCCGTCCACTCCGTCCACTTCGTCCACGCGCTGAGCAAGCTCAGCCGCTAACAGCGGTCCCTCCGCGACCGCTACACGTCCAGGTTCTTCACTTCCAGGGCGTGCTCCTCAATGAAGTTGCGCCGCGGCTCGACGTTGTCGCCCATCAGCAGGGTGAACATCCGTTCGGCCTCTTCGGCATCCTCGGTCCGCACGCGGAGCAGCATCCGGCGCTCCGGGTCCATCGTCGTCTCCCAGAGCTGATCGGCGTTCATCTCGCCGAGGCCCTTGAACCGCTTGATCTCCATCCCCTTGCCGCCGATCCTGCGGACCGCATGGGCGATCTCCGCCACGCCGTCCAGCGCGTGCTCCTCGTCCTCGTTGATGAGAACGTACTTGGCCGAGTCCTTCTCGCCGGTGACCGACTCCTTGCGGACGAGGAACCAGTCGTCGATCTCGATCCCGCGCGCCTTGAGCTTGACGATGAGCCTCTCGATCTCGCGCACCTCGTGCAGTTCGGCGCGGCGCTGGATGCGCCCGCCGTTGGCGTCGTGCTTGGCCTCGTGCTTCGCCTTGCCCTCGCCGTCGCTGTCCAGCAGCGAATCGCCGTGCCGGGCCAACTCCGCCTCGTAGTCCTCCGAGGTATGGAAGTACATGTCCTTCGTGTCGATCTGCAGCCAGTAGGTCGGCAGGCGGCCGTCCTTGCGGTTCTCCATCAGGCTGTCGAACGCCAGGCCGCGGCGCTCCAGGATCCGCACTCGCTCGCCGACCTGGTCCAGCAGGTCGGCCAATTCCCGCAGTTTGCTGTTCGCGAACGACTGCACGACCCGCATCTTCCTGCCCTTGTGGTCGCGCACCTCCAGCACGGTGTTCTCGATGCCGAGCTCCGCCAGGCGGCTGCGCATCTCGGCCTCGTTGAGCACGTACAGCTTGGTCTTGCGCTTGCTGGCCAGATACAGCGGCGGCTGGGCGATGAACACCCGCCCCATGTCGATCAGCGGCTTCATGTGCCGGTAGAAAAACGTCAGCAGCAGCGTGCGAATGTGGCTGCCGTCCACGTCGGCGTCGGTCATGATGATCACCTTGCCGTACCGCAGGCGCGCCAGGTCCAACTCGTTGTTGCCGATCCCGCAACCCAGCGCCGATACCATCGCCAGGATTTCCGTATGCCCCAGGATCTTGTCCGGCCGAGCCTTCTCCACGTTCAGGATCTTGCCCCGCAGAGGCAGGATCGCCTGCGTGGCCGAGTTGCGCCCCTGCTTGGCCGGCCCGCCGGCCGAGTCGCCTTCCACCAGGAACAACTCGGTGGTCTCCACGTCCTTGCTGCGACAGTCGGCCAGCTTGCCCGGCAGCGAACCGCTGGCCAGGGCGCTCTTCCGCCGCGTCAGGTCGCGCGCCTTGCGCGCCGCCTCGCGGGCCTGCATCGCCTCCATCCCCTTGGTCACGATCCGCTTGGCGTCGCCGGGATGCTCCTCCAGCCAGGCCGCCAACTGCTCGTTCACTGCCTGCGTGACGAAACTCTCCACCTCGCTGTTGCCCAGTTTGGTCTTCGTCTGGCCCTCAAACTGCGGCTCGGGCACCTTGACCGACACGACGGCCGTCAGGCCCTCGCGCAGGTCCTCGCCCGCGGGGTTGTCGTCGTTCTTCAACAGGTTGGTGTTGCGGGCGTAGGCGTTGATCGTCCGCGTGAGGGCGGCCTTGAAGCCCGACAGGTGCGCCCCGCCCTCGACCGTGTTGATGTTGTTGGCGAATGAGAAGATCGTCTCCGAGTAGCCGTCGTTGTACTGCAGCACGATGTCGGCCGCCAGGCGGGTCGAGTCGTCGGTCTTGCTGATGACGATCGGCTTGTGCAGGACGTTCTTGTTCTCGTTGATGTGCTTGACGAACGCGATGAGTCCCTGCTTGAACTGCCACTCCTCCTCCTTGTCGCTCCGCTCGTCCTTGAGGCGGATCTTCAGCCCTTCGTTCAGGTACGCCAGTTCGCGCAGGCGGGTGCTCATCACCTCGTGGCGCGTGCTGATGTCCGGGAAGATCTGCGGGTCCGGACGGAACGTCACCCGCGTGCCCGTCCGCCGCGTCTTGCCGATCTCCCTCAACTCGGCCACCTTCTTGCCGCGGTTGAACTCCATCTGCCAGATGCTGCCGTCGCGGTGCACCTCGGCCTCCAGCCATTCGCTCAGCGCGTTGACGACCGAGGCGCCCACCCCGTGCAAGCCGCCGGAAACCTTGTATACGCCGTGGTCGAACTTGCCGCCCGCATGGAGCTGGCAGAACACCACCTCCAGCGTCGAGATCTTCTCGGTGGGGTGGATGCCCACGGGAATGCCCACGCCGTCGTCGGTCACCGTCACCGAATCGTCCGGATGGACGACCACGCCGATGGTGCTGCATCGCCCGGCCATCGCTTCGTCGATGGCGTTGTCGACGATCTCCCACACCAGGTGGTGCACGCCCCGCGTCGTCGTGTCGCCGATGTACATCCCCGGGCGCTTGCGAACCGCATCCAGGCCCTTGAGGACCTTGATCTGGCCTTCGTCATACACCTGCTGGCCGTTCTGACCGTCCGCCACGGGCACTTGGTTTTCCGCCGCTTGGGCCGCGTCCTTGGCCACAGTTGCAACTCTCTTTCCATTATGCACTTAAGTGATGAACGGAACGGCCTCGAATAGGCCGTTCGCTACGACCTTGCACCCACCGAAGATTATCCTCGAAAAGGGGGCGAAACGCCAATGGATTCCGAGTGTTCTTGGGCCGCTATCGGGCGGCACCGCGTGAGGGAAGGTGGGTGGATTCTTCAGCCCAAAGGGCTGAGGGAATGAAGCCCAGGGCATCGCCCTGGGAGAGTGGGCCGTATTGACGGCAAGCCCTGAAAGGGCGGCGGAAAGTTCCGACGCAGCGAGAGATCCCATCGCCCTTTCAGGGCTTCAAGCATATGCGAATGCCTGTCCCAGGGCGTTGCCCTGGGCTGCATTCCATCCGCCCTTCAGGCCGAAGATGGGCGGTAAACCAACCTCACTCCACCAGGACGCGTTTGGCGCGGCGGCCCAGACGGCACGTGATTTCGTACGGGATCGTGCACGCCAGGCGGGCCAGGTTCTCCACGCTGTGCGGGGCGGCCGGGTCGGCGGACATGATCTCCACCTCGTCGCCCACGGCCGCGTCGGTCGGTACGGTACGGCTAGGTCGGACCAAACCCTGTTGGGCAAGCACGTCGCCCGGTCTGAGCGATGGGTTGACGTGACGGTGCCGTTTAGAACGGCGCGCGAATGCTCGCTGCTGCCGGCCCGGGTGGACAACGACTGGCTGGACGGCCTCGTCGGCTGCGCCGTAGTGGTCAGCATGTTCGGCATCGGCGTCGTTGACGAGGCGGTGTCCATGCGGCAGAGGAAACGGTACAGACAGGAAGACCTTCGCAGGAGGTAACCGCCATAGACAACCGTACGGGGGACGGAGAAATCGGGGCCTCCAGCACGACAGGCGCGAGCTTGAATATCGCCATTGCGGATATCACCACTTCCGGGTGGTTTGCACTAGTCCGGGCCATGGGGGCCGGACCATGCGGCGGCGGACATGCCGGCATTGCGGCACGCGAGTGCCAACGTGGGAAGGGGCAGGCGGGTGAACTAACCACAACCTGGCCCCGGGGCCTCATTTGGGCCCTTCGCCGCCGAATGGCTCAAATCTTCTTGAGTCAAAGTGAAAGACGAGGAAGTCGCCGTCTGAGTCAACCAGACCAAGTGCGACGTCCAAAGGCTCACGAAAGTACGGCGTGCTCGCGCTGGATTCCTCTGGGTTCGTGTCAAGTGCCGGTTCCTTAAGCACGGCTACGACGATAATCGGCTGTCCGTATCTCGGGCGCTTCCGGTTCTTCATCCCCGGCTTCCACTGAACAAGGTCGCCTGCTTTGAACTCGTGCTTAGTGGCAAACGCTTGTTGGGCGGTCCTCAATCTCTTGGCCTGCTCTGCAATGGTGAATGCCTCTGGTTCCGCCTCTTTGCCCCGCAAAATCGCCCTTACGGCACCTTCGATGGTGTCGGCGTCACCTTGCTCCGCGAGCGCCTTCAGGAGCTTCCTTGTGGTTTCGATCTCACCCATATCTTGGGTTCTCCTTTGGCAGAGATATATTTGTCTGTGCCAATACAGGTTGAAAATCCATGACATTTCGCGCGGTGTACTTGAGCGCGCCGGTGCGCCCTTCAGCAAGCATCCTCATGAACTCGCGGACGGGCTCTCGCATTATGCTGGCGTCGCGGGCAATTCGTCGGCCAAGCAGTGAGAGTATCATTGCTCTTCCCTGCTCGGCCCATGCCTCAACACCGCCAGTTAGCGACCACGCCTTTGCGGCACCCAGCGTCCAGTGCATCCACAGGTCCGGCTCCGAACCATGCCAGAGCGTCACCGTTCGCAGGCTAATAGCTCGTCTTGCGGACTTGTCGTCGAAAGCAGTTAGATAGAGGAAACGAGCGGCCCTATCGGCAGTCGTTCGGAGTTGCTGCTCGAACGTCTCGGAGCGAAACTCTGACACCAATAGGTCCATAAGGTGGCGATAAGTTGTATGATATAGGTTCTGCAAGGCCGTCCTCAAATCGCCACTATTGAGGGCACAAGCGGCAATCTGCGGTCCGGCCCCCTTGATCTTCACACATTCTCCAGACTGGTTCACGATGCTCGCCAGAGAGCTCTGTCCGGTGTCGGGGTCAGGCAGAACACCGATGGATTTCTCCAAGGCTGCTAGATCGGCGAGGTCCGCGTAAAACACATAGCAGGGAAGGTGGAAGTATTCCCGACCAAGCTCTTCAGGCCCGGTCGATTGAGCCCCTTGTCGCAGGGCCTCCGAAAACGGAACCGGCTCCTCCAACAGTGTCAGAAGCCCTTCACTTGCCAATTCTGGTAGCGAAGTAGCAGGGAAACGCCTGGATCCGCCAAGCACCCATGCCTCGCCCTGCTCTGTCAGGACCGGCGCCTTGTACCCGAGCGTGCTTACGAGCACCCCGTTGACCGCTAGTATTTTCTGTTCTAGCACGTTTGTGGCCTTCAGTTTGTTCCGAGACGTCGAGCAAATGTTTCCGCTGCACCACCAGGGTCGGGTGTTACCTCAACATTCATCGGCAGAATCAACTCTCCTGCACTAGCCAAGTTGATGAGAACTTCGTACGTATCATGGTCTGTGTAAAGCGTAAGTTCTCCGATACGAATATCTTGGTGGTAACCCACCTCAAAAGTCCAATCTTGCCACGCTTCCGGCATGGCGCTGAAGTCTACTCCATCAATCGGTCTCGCCGGTTGGCCGTCCCAATACTGCGCCGGTTGCTCGAAAAATGCAGATAGATGCCGGGCAAAATACGCTCGGAACCGGCCCAAGTCTACCGAATGTTCTCTAGTGTATTTTCTCTTGCTCGAATCGGTGCTTCCAGCGGGAAGGCGTGACCGTCCGTGAACGACGCCTCCAGTGTCAAACGGAGAGGCGACGCCCGCGTAGCCTCGTTCGTGCTGCGGGGACGCAACGAAGGCCCCAGGGCACACGGGATGGGGCATTGCACGTCCTGCGTAGAAGTATACAGGTTCGCCTTGGCCGATGGTAGCTTCCGCTGCGCGCGTCTTCGCTCTTCTAAGGGGATCGTTGGCACGGAGAAAACCGTCCTTGCACACCGAGAACAAGCCATTCCTGGCCCAGCGAATAACTCGTATCGCCGGCGTCCGTTCGGCGCACTTACGCGCCCACTCGTCAACCCGGACGCCAGCCAGCCCATCGAACGTGTGCATCTTCCCGCTCCTTCCATGCATTCTTGGCCAGTTAGCGTACCTGTCGAGCGGGTGGTTGTCCATACCTGATTCCAGTCAAGAAGGCAGAGGGCCCATTGAGAGCCGCAAAGTTGGTGGCACCTCCGGGGCAGACAACCAGGACGCGCGATGCACCGACTGATGCCCGGGGCAACGCCGAAAAGATACGAAAGCCGTGCGGGGCCACACCGCCGTAGGCCCTTCTTTCTGTTCGGCTCGCAGGACCGGTTGTCACACCCACCTGCGCCGAGGCTTCGGCGGGCAGGCAGCGGGAAGACCCCTCACTCCACCAGGACGCGTTTGGCGCGGCGGCCCAGACGGCACGTGATTTCGTACGGGATCGTGCCCGCCAGGCGGGCCAGGTTCTCCACGCTGTGCGGGGCGGCCGGGTCGGCGGACATGATCTCCACCTCGTCGCCCACGGCCGCGTCGGGCACGGCGGACAGGTCCACGATCACCTGGTCCATGGCCACGCGCCCGCGGACCGGCACATCGCGCCCGCGGATTCGCATCGTCCCCCGGCCGCTCAAGCAGCGCATGTACCCGTCGGCGTACCCCACGGGGACCAGCCCCACCGGCGTGTCGCGGTCGAAGCGGTGCGCCAGGCCGTACCCGCACGCGCTGCCGGCCGGCAGCGTCTTGCGCTGCATCAGCCGCCCCGTGAGGCGCAGCACCGGGCGCAGCGGCAGGTGGGTCTGCATGTCGTCGGACGGCTGGTAGCCGTACAGGGCGATGCCCGGGCGAACCATGTCGAGGTGGCTTTCGGGCAGGTCGATGGTGGCGGCCGAGTTGGCGGCGTGCAGGCACAGGCCGCTGGGTCCGCCGGCCGCCGCGATCGCCCGGCCGAACCGTCCAAGCTGCTCGCGGGCGAAGGTCTTGTCGGCCTCGTCGGCCGTGGCGAAGTGCGTGTAGGCGCCGATCAGCCGCACGCCGCCCGCGGCGCGAATCTGGGCGATGAGGGCGGGGGCCTGCTCGGCCGGGATGCCGCTGCGACCCATGCCCGTGTCGATCTTCACGTGCACGCGGGCCTCGGCGCCGACCTTGGCGGCCGCCGCCCGCACCACGGCGACTTCCGCCGGCGCGACGACGGTAAGCATCACCTGGCGGCGGATCAGCTCCTCCAGCAGTTCGTGCAGTTCCTTGCCGTCGGCGTGGGCGCAGGCGGAGAAGAACATCAGGATCGGACGCTCGTGACCCAGGCTTCGGTAGAGCAGGGCCTCGTGCGGCGTGGCCACGCCGATGACGTCGGCCTCGCGGCCCAGCAGCGGCAGCAGCTCGCGCACGCCGTGGCCGTAGCAGTCGGCCTTCACGACCGCGCAGATCTGCACGGCGGGCGAGACATGGCGGCGCAGCAGGGCGAGGTTATGCAGCACCGCCGAGGCGGAGATTTCGGCTCGCAGATAGCTTTCCATGGCACGTCCGCATGCCGAGGCCGACGACACGCCTTCCGTAGCCCTGGCGAAGGACGATCCCTCGCCGGCCCGAAGCCTGGCAACCGATCGCGGCCGCCCTGTCGGGAAGCTCCCGCGGCAAGGGCGGCCGCGGCAACGAGATGACTGTAGCACATCTATCCCTTCGGCCAAAGGGGGAGCTCTTGTTGAGGGGTAAGGAGACACTTACGGGGCGACTTCGCTCGTAGCGACGCCGTGAGGCGTTTCTCTCCCTCACACCCCGAGAAAGAAACGCCTTACGGCGTCGCTACAAACGAAGACCGCAGACGC
Organism: uncultured Planctomycetaceae bacterium; assembly: GCA_964461295.1. GTDB lineage: Bacteria > Planctomycetota > Phycisphaerae > SM23-33 > SM23-33 > CAYWTX01. The sequence continues at coordinate 12,596 of CAYWTX010000596.1, forward strand.
GCTATACCGGGATTCGGCCTGCCCGCTTCAGCGGGTAGGTCCCCGGGCCCGTCGGGGGGGGGGTTCACACTACCTTCTAACGCCTTCAGGGCGCCCAAAACTCCCGTCCTGGCACGGGATTTTTTTGGCAAACGGGGGCAAGGGCGGGTTGGGACACCCCCGGAAGGCGTTTTCAAGAAAACTACCGTGCCTGGACGGGAGTTTTCCTGAATCTTACCAGATGCAACGCCTCCCTCAGAAGTCGCCACAACCGCGACGTTCGACTACGAACAGCACTTCGCCAGCCGGCGAACTTTCTTTCGCCCCTTCGGGGCTCCATGCTTAATTGCTTGCATACCGGGGGCTTACGCCCCCGGCCAAATCCTCGACGCCCCTTCGAGGCTAAGATGCGAATCTGCAAGTTCTTGAGCCACACACGCATTCTGCGATTTCTGAGGGCGGCGTCACCAGATGCAACCAGAACTGCATTTGGTCAGACTTCGGCGATCCGGGTTGCATAGGGTCAAACGCTGTTCCGGGTGTCGCCCTGGGAAACGCGTTCTGCTCCGCACTGCGGCGCGGTATCCTCTTGGGGTCCTCTGACGGAAGCCTTCCCTCAATGGAGGCAACCGGCCCGGCACGGGCCGGCTCCGTCGGATTCCGTTGCGATAGCTCTTGCTGGCCGCTGGTAGCTGGAGGCCCCTATGAAAGCCATCATGGTGATGTTCGATTCGCTCAACCGTCACATGCTCTCGCCCTACGGGTGCGCGTGGGTGCACACGCCCAACTTCCAGCGGCTTGCCGAGCGCGCCGTCACGTTCACCAACGCCTACGTCGGCTCGATGCCCTGCATGCCCGCCCGCCGCGAGCTGCACACCGGCCGCTACAACTTCCTGCACCGCTCGTGGGGGCCGCTGGAGCCGTTCGACGACTCGGCCCCCGAGATCCTCAAGGCCGGCGGCGTCTACACGCACCTGGCCAGCGACCACTACCACTACTGGGAGGAAGGCGGCTGCACGTATCACACCCGCTACAGTTCCTGGGACGCATTCCGCGGCCAGGAGGGCGACCCGTGGAGGGCCGACCTGACCGTGCCCGCCTCCAAGACGCTCAACGAGCGCGACCCCGCCTGGTTGCGCAGCGACTGGATGAACCGCCACTACATGCCTCGCGAGGAGGACTTCCCGCAGGCAAAGACCTTCCGCGCCGGCGAGGAGTTCCTCCGTGCCAACCACGCCGAGGACAACTGGCTGCTGCACCTGGAAACGTTCGACCCCCACGAGCCGTACTTCGTGCCGCAGAAGTACATCGACATGTACCGCCACACGTGGGACCGCCCGATCTGCGACTGGCCGCCCTACGACCGCGTCAAGGAGGACGAGGAAACCATCCGCCACCTGCGGGTGCTCAACGCAGCCCTGGTGACGATGTGCGACGCATACCTCGGGCGCGTGCTGGGCCTCATGGACGAGCGGAACCTGTGGCACGACACGATGCTGATCGTGAACACCGACCACGGCTTCATGCTCGGCGAACACGATTTCTGGGCCAAGTGCGTGATGCCGTTCTACGATGAGGTCGCCCACATGCCGTTGTTCATCTGGGACCCGCGCAGCGGCTGCCACGGGCAGCGCCGCCGGTCGCTCGTGCAGACGATCGACCTGCCGGCGACGCTGCTGGAATATTTTGGCGTCCCGCGGCCGGCGGACATGCAGGGCGTGCCGCTGGGCCAGACCGTGGCGACGGACGCCGCCGTCCGCGAGGGAGCGCTGTTCGGCATCCACGGCGGACATGTGAACGTGACGGACGGCCGCTACGTCTACATGCGCGCCCCGGCC
>CAYWTX010000597.1:0-12899 GCA_964461295.1 uncultured Planctomycetaceae bacterium
TTGTCCCGCCCCTTCAGGGCTTGACGTACTTTGGCGTAGGGTTCCCAGGGCGTTGCCCTGGGCTGTCATATCTCAGCCCTTCAGGCTGAAGAATCCGATGCAGATCCCAAACCCGGTCTCAGCAACTACGGTCATGCACCCCGGGTCCAAGGGGCAAAGAGGAAGGCTCGGCCGCCTCAAGGGCATCCGCAACCACGGTTGACCGACGGGGTTTATTCCAGAACGCGGCCGGGACGGCTCGGAGCACGTCCCGGACGCGTTGGCGGCAGGGCCCAGGTCCGAGCGGCGCGGCGCGAACCGTGCCGGGCTTGCCCATCCTGACAGGAGAGCGAACATGCGGGTTCTTGGCGGTTTGTGGCTGGTGACCGTTGTCGGCGGGGGATTGGCGATTGGCGTCGAGCCGAAGGCTCCGGCTGCGGCGCCGCGGGAGGAGGTCCAGGCGATTGTCAAGGAGACGCCGTGGCGGGTCTTCCTGACGTGCAGCCAGAAGTCAAAGCGCGGCAGAACGACAGCGACAACCTACACGGCCGCTCCGCCGGCGAACTGGGCGGCGGGCGACTTCGACGACAGCGGGTGGGGACGCTACGGCGCCGACCTGGCGGAGGCCATCGGCGGGTACGGGTTCGATCAGTCGGCCGCCGCGGCGCTGCTGTGCCTGCGGACCGCCTTCAGCGTCGCCGACGCGTCGCGCGTGCGGAGCCTGACGCTCGCGATGGAATACCGCGGCGGCGTGATCGTGTATGTCAACGGGCAGGAGATCGCCCGGCAACACTTGCCCAAGGGGCGCGTGGAGCCCAACACCCCGGCCGACGCATATCCCGCCGAGGCGTTCGCCGATCCCAACGGCGTGGCTTTGCCCAGGGCCGACCGGCCCGCGGAGCAGCACGGCGACCGCTACGAGCGGCGAATCCGGAAGCTGACGGCGGCGGTGCCGGCGGCGGTCTTGCGCAAGGGCGCCAACACGCTGGCCGTCGAATTGCATGCCGCCGCGGCTGACAAGGTGCAGACCGGCAGGCAGTTCGAGTGGAGCACGGTTGGCCTGTGCGACGTGAAGTTGAGCGGCAGGATCGGCGAGGGCGTGCTGGCCCACGCTGAGGCGGTCAAGGGCGTCGCGATCGGCAACGCCACGCCGATGGACACCATATCGGTTACGCCGGGCAAGCGGCAGGCTGGGTTCCTCTGGGGGGGCGTGACGATCACACCGGTGGGCCTGACTCGCGGCAACCCGTTCGAGCCGTTGCGGCCGATGCGGGCGGTTGCGCCTCGCGGGGGGACGTGTTCGGGCCAGGTGGTGGTGAGCGGGCCGGGGGCGATCGGCGGGCTGAAGGCGGCCATCGGGCCGCTGAAGCGCGTGGGCGGGTCGGAGGCGATCCCGGCTGAGTGCGTGCGGGTGCGGTACGCGACGCAGGAGAAGGACGAGGTGTTCTGCAACGCGTTGATGCCGGCGCCGGCGGATGGGGCGGCGGTGCAGCCGGTGTGGGTGCTGGTGGACGTGCCGCGAAACCAGGCGCCCGGCTGGTACGCCGGCGTGCTGACGGTGACGGCGGGCGGGCGGACGACGCCGGTGCCGGTGCAGGTTCTGGTGTCCGGGTGGACGCTGACGGACCCCCGGGACAACGCGACGCTGGTGAGCCTGTACCAGTCGCCGGACACGCTGGCGGCGCACTACAAGGTGGAGCCGTGGTCGGACAAGCACTTCGCGCTCATCGAGAAGTCGATGGACACGATGGCGAAGATGGGCAACGACGTTCTGCTGGTGCCGGTGATCCTGGACAACTACCTCACGCACAAGACGGGGCTGGTTCGCTGGGTGCGCAAGGGCGGGGGCCACGAGCCGGAGTTCGCCGCGTTGGAGCGCTACCTGGACCTTCAGACGAAGGTGTGGGGCAAGCCGAAGATCGTGACGCTGAGCCTGTGGAAGCACGATTTCGGCACGCGGACGTGGTTTCGCGGGATGAAGAGCGACGTGGTCAAGCCGTGCATGGTGACGCAGTTGGACCCGGCCACGGGGAAGATGACGCCGATGGAGGCGCCTCAGTTCGGCCAGGCCGGCAGCGAGGAGTTCTGGAGAACGATGATCGAAGGGGTGCGGAAGATCATCAAGTCGCGCGGGTGCGACGACCGGTTCCTGCTGCTGGGCGAGCCGTTCGACAGCCGCCCGTTGCAGCCGGTGGTGGACTTTTTTCAGAAGATTCAGCCGGGGATGCGGTGGCAGATTTACTCGCACTTTGACGGCGGGGAGCCGCCCGTGAAGGACGGCAAGTTCATCAGCCACGGCGGATTCGAGGTGGGCTTCCGCATCAATCCCGGCGGCGGCGGGCTGGCGGAGTTCGACCGCGCCTGGCCGAAGGCGCCGGCCCGCGAGTTTCTCGGGGCTGGCGCGCAACGCTGCGCCATCCATCACACTTCCTCGCCGCTGTCGTACCGGGTGGTGGTGGTGCGCGGCGGCGGCACGATCGCCCGCATCGGGCTGGATTTCTGGCCGATGTTCGAGGATCGCGGGCGGCGGCGGAGTTTCTACGGCTGCCCGCCGAACGAAAGTTGGCTGTGGCGCGGGCACGTGCCGGCTCTGACGGCCGGGGGGGCCGACGGGGCCGTGCCGACCTCGCGCGGACAGATGCTCCTGGAGGGCCTGCAAGAGACGGAGTCGGCCGTCGTGCTGATTCGCGCCAGGCAGAACGCGTCGAGCGAGGTGGCGGCCCGGGTCGATCGGTGCCTGCGCGAGCGTGAGGAGGCGGGGCTGGTCGGCGCGAGCCTCTCCCAGGCGATGATCAGCCTGGACCTGCCCGGCATGGCCGCTCGGGAGTACGCTTTGGCGGCGGAGTTGGCCGGCGAGCGCAGCGAGGGCGACTGGCAGAAGCCGCCTCCGGCGGCGGCGCACGGAGAGGCGAAATGAGAATCTTAGTTCGTAGTACCGCCGTAAGGCGGGCCGTTGGGGTTCGAAGGGGTGCCGGGATTCCGCCTTACGGCGGGACTACAAACAGGGCGCACGACTTGGGCTATGCCTGTCTGTCTCGCTTACGTGGTATTGCGCTCGCCGCCGTACTCCTGCCGGCGCTGGGAGCCTCAGCCGCGGAGCGGGCGTACTACGAGTGCACCCTCCAGCAGGCGTTGGTGAACGGCAAGAGCGTCGTTTTCCTGTTCGCCGCGGAGGGAGGGCGGGTTCGCGAGTGCGGACTGAAGGTCCCCCAGGAGCCCGGCGCAATCTGCCTGGTGAAGGAACACGCCCTGAAGGTGGATGGCCTTCGCCTGAGCGGCCCGCTACAGATCCAGGCCGGGGCCGACGGCGAGAAGATTGATCTGGACGTGGCGCTGGACAGGGGCGGAACATGGCGTCGCACTTGGGCGGCGCCCTGAGGCCGGCGGTTGCGCGGGCGGCGTGGGGATGGTAGCGGCCTGCCCCTTAGGGGTAGGATCAGGGAACCGGGAACCGGGAACCCGGAGCGCGGGACGGGTTTCTGTTCGTAGTCCCACCGTCAGGCGGAATCCCGGTTGACATTCGCACGGGAAACAGCCCGCCTGACGGCGGAACTACAAGCGAAGACGCCCCTCGCAGAACAGGATGGGCGATCGGATGACCGAATGAGAATGTCACTCACAGTTGGGGATCGCGAAGGCGCGGTAGCGGACGCATTGCGGGCTCCGGGTCACGGGTTCCGATCCGGCGACGCCGAGGCGTTGCCGGGGCGGTGGTGGGCGTCGGCGGCCGACGCCATCGGGATCATCCTCGTGACGGACGCGGTCGTGCAGCTTCTGGCCGTGCGACGCATCATCGACCACAACGGCTCGGCGTTGTCGCAGGCGATGATCAGCCTGGACTGGCCCGGCATGGCCGCCCGCGAGTACGCTTCGGCGGCGGAGTTGGCAGGCGAGCGAACTGAAGGCGATTGGTCCGCGCCGCCGGCGGCGGCGCAAGACGGAGGTGCCAAGTGAGGAAACGCGCACTGGGTTTGCCGGGTCTTGCCGTCGCGGCGCTTCTGCTGGTCTCGCAGCCGGCCGGCGCGCTGATCAATCCCAAGTACACCGTCGTGGACCTGATGCGCGACTGCCGGCTGGTGCTGGTGGTGCGCGTGTCGGTTCCGGCGGACGGCGTGATGACGGCCGAGGTGGTGGAGACGCTGGCCGGGGAGCCCCCGGCCGAGAAGAAGCTGACGCTGGACTTCAGCAAGGCGGAGGACCTGGCCGAGGAGCGGGTGAACGGGGCGTTCGGCGGCGAGAAGACCGCGTTGGCGGTTGTGTGCGTGCAGAAGAAGAAGCAGGACGGCGTGTCGGTCGGGGCCCTGGAGATCGGCACGACGTGGATGGGCCTGGCCGAGGCCGGCAAGGGCGCCTGGAAGCTCGACAAGGACCCCAGCGACCTGGAGACGGTCTGGGGCGGCAGCGTGCGGCAGTTGATCCCGGCGATCCGGTACGTTCTGAAGGATTCGTCGCCCGCGTTTCCGGTGGCGTCGGCGATGAACTGGGGGCGCGACGTGTCGCTGGGCAAACTGGCGGGCAAGGCTCACGGCTGCCTCGTGACCGACGACGGCGCGATCGTGCTGAGCGAGGGCGGCGACCGCGTGTTCCAGGCCGGCGCCAAGGGCGCGCCGCCGACGGATGTGACCGGGAAGCTCGCCCTGGCGAGCAAGTCGAAGGCGATGGCGGCCGGGGACTTCAACGGCGACGGCCGCGTTGATCTGGCGTCGTGGGACGGCGCGAAGGTGTGGCTGTTGTTGCGCGGGGCGGACGGCAAGTTCGCGGCGCCGGCGCCTGGTTGCGAGCTGGCGGAATGCCTGTCGCTGGCGGCGCTGGGGGGCGGGCTGGTCGCGGGCACGGGCGGCGGGGCGGTGGTGCTGGCGCCGGACGGCAAGGGCGCCCTGGCCGCACGCGGACTGGACGGCCCCGGCGGAGTGTGCGTCGTGGCGGATTTCAACGGGGACGGCGCGCCCGACCTCGTGCAAGTGTCGGCCGAGGCACTGACCTTCCATGCCGGCCAGGCCAAGGCGCTCACGTTCGCCGCCCCGGTCGTGACGAAGGTGAAGACCGTGAAGACGCCGACGGCGGTCGTGTGCGGCGACTTCGACACGGACGGTCAACTGGACGTGGCTGTGGCGGGGAAGGGCGGGGCGGCGCTGCTGAGCCGCGACGAGCGCGGCAAGTGGGCGAACATCATGGCCGAGACGGGCGAACTCGGGGCGGCAAGCGGGATCGCGCAGGGCGAGGCGTCGATCGTCGCGGCCTGTTCGAGCGACCTCAACGGCGACGGGCGGCAGTGCGTGGCGCTGTTTGACGCGGCGGCGGGGCCGGGGTTGTTCTTCAACCGGGGCTTCGCCTGCTTCGGCGTGGCGCGGAGCCTGACGTTCACGGAATCGAAGTTGCAGGCGGCCGAGGCGCTGGGCGGCGGACAGACGGCCGGCATGGTGTGCGACCTCAACGGCGACCTCGCGCCGGACCTGCTGGCGGTGGACCGCCAGCAGCAGGTGTGGGCGATCTTCGGCGAGACGGAGTCGCCGCGCAAGTTGCAGATCACGGCCTCCCGCGGCGGGGCCGATCCGCTGACCGTGACCGTGTCGATGGGGCAGCGGCTGATCGGCATCTGGGTGATTCGCCCGGGCGAGCCGGCGGCGATCGGTCTGCCCAGGGCGGGCAAGGTGACGTTGCGGTGGAAGACGGCGGACGGGACCGAAGCGTCGAAGGACGTCATCGTGGCCTCCCCGGCCCAAGTGAAGCTGTGGTGACGTCAGCGTGTCCATCGTGGTCGCGTGAGGTCCTGCCTTGACTGGTGCATACTGTACAGGCATAATGTGATGCATGAGGACTACGCTTAACATCGACGACAAGAGGCTTCTGCGAGCGGCCGAACTTACGGGCGTGCGTGAGAAGACGTCTCTGGTGCGGATGGGGCTGGACGCGCTGATTTCGCGGGAAAGCGCCCTTCGGTTGGTTGCACTGGGCGGAACCGAGAAGAATCTGAAGGGCATCCCGCGCCGCAGGAGCCGCTGACATGGTCCTGGCGGACACGTCAATCTGGGTGAACCATCTGCGGCGGGCGGACGGGCAGTTGGCCGCTTTGCTGGAGGCGGACGGCATTGCCTGCCATCCCTTGATCATCGGCGAGTTGGCGTGCGGGGGCATCCGCAATCGCGAGGAGATACTGTCGCTGCTCAGCGCCTTGCCCTCCGTTGCGGAGGCCACGAACCAGGAAGCACTGGCCCTTATCGAGAAACGCGGCCTGATGGGCCGAGGAATCGGGTTCATCGACGTGCACCTCCTGGCTTCCTGCCTGCTGTCGGGTGCTTTGCTCTGGACACGGGATGCGGTGCTGGCCAGGGCGGCTTCGGCACTGGGAGTCGCAGCAGGGCCGGCGAGCGGCCGGTAGCGAATGCGACGTGCTCGCTGGGCGATTCTGCCCGCCTGCGATGGAGAAGAAGGCCATGCAGCCCCCGGGCATGCCGCCCAATGGCGACAACGGAGAACTCATTTGGCCCAACTGCAAACCCCGCCTCGGCCGAACGTGGTGCTGATCCTCGCCGACGACATGGGGTATTCGGACATCGGCTGCTTCGGCAGCGAGATTCCCACGCCCGCGCTGGATTCGCTGGCGTCGCGCGGGCTGCGGATGACGGCCATGTACAACTGCGCGCGGTGCTGCCCGAGCCGTGCGTCGCTGCTGACGGGGCTGTACCCGCACCAGGCGGGCGTGGGGCAGATGACCAAGAACCTGGGCACGCCGGCGTTCCTGGGCTACCTCATCGACCGCTGCGCCACGCTGGGCGTACTTCTGGGCGCGGCCGGTTACTTCACCGGCTACAGCGGCAAGTGGCACGTGGGCGGGCAGCGCGGGCGGTCCTTGGATCCCTCGGCGCCGATCGTCGGCGACCCCCGGTACCCCTCGCCGATCGAGCGCGGCTTCGAGCGGGTGTACTGCAACCTGGCCGGCGGCGGGTCGTACTACAACCTCACGACGCTGATGGAGCAGGACCGCTTGATCCCATGCCCCGGCGGCTTCTACACCACGAACAACTACACCGACGCGGCCATCGGCATGATCGACGCCGCGGCCGCGGCGAGCAGGCCGTTTTTCGTGCACCTGTGCTACAACGCGCCGCACTGGCCGCTGCACGCCCTGCCGGAGGACGTGGCGCGGCACCGCGGGCGGTATCGCCGCGGCTGGGACGAGGTGCGGACGGCGCGGCACGAGCGCCTGCGCGGGCTGGGCATCCTGGACCGCCGCTGGGGCATCTCGCCGCGCGACGCCGAGTCGCGCCCATGGGAAAGCGCCCCGCACCAGGACTGGGAAGACTCGCGCATGGCCGCCTACGCGGGGCAGATCGACTGCATGGACCGCAACATCGGGCGGGTCGTGCAGCGCCTGCGCGAGTTGGGCCAGCTCGACAACACGCTGATCCTCTTCGTTTCCGACAACGGCGGCAGCGCCGAGTTCCTGGCCGAGGACGGCACGCGCAAACGCGAGCTGCCCTTCACGCTGGAAGGCAAGCCGGTGCGATGCGGCAACACCGTGGGCATCGAGCCCGGCCCGGCCGACACGTTCATGAGCTACGACCTGCCGTGGGCCAACGCGTCGAACTCGCCGTTCCGCCTGTTCAAGCATTGGGTGCACGAGGGGGGCATCGCCACTCCGTTCGTGGCGCACTGGCCGGCGGGCGTGGCGGCGGGGCAGGTCCGCCACGAGCCGGCGCACTTCGTGGATATCGTCGCGACGATCCTGGACGCGGCGGGGGTGAGCTACCCGTCTGAGTTCGGGGGCAGGGCGCTGACGCCGCCGGCGGGCGAGAGTTTCAGGGCGCTGTTCGGCGGCGCGGCCTGGTCGCGCCGGCAGCCGATCTTCTGGGAACACATGGGCAACCGCGCCGTGCGCCGCGGCGACCTGAAACTGGTCGCCAGGCACGGCGGCGGGTGGGAACTGTACAACATGAGCCGCGACCGCACCGAACTGGACGACCTGTCGGCGCGATACCCCGCCGACGTGACCGAGATGGAACGGCTGTATGGGGAATTGGCGGCCCGATGCGGCGTGGTGCCGTGGGATGATGTCGTGGCGCGGCAGCGGAGATAGGGTGACATGCCGCCTCACGGCCGATCCCGCAGGCGCGTCTGTGGTCTTCGTCTGTAGCGACGCCCACCAGTAAGTGCCCGTCACGAAATAACCTGAGCAAGCCAGTCTTGGTGGCACAGCTTTCCAAGCTGTGCAGCACAGGTCGGAGACCTGTGCCACCTGGGAAACGTGAACAAGTTATTTCGTGACGGCGCCTAAGTGCCCCCGTGCCCTGGGGCGCGGGTGCATGACCGTAGTTGCTGAGACCGGGTTTGGGATCTGCATCGGATTCTTCAGCCTGAAGGGCTGAGATATGACAGCCCAGGGCAACGCCCTGGGAACCCTACGCCAAAGGACGTCAAGCCCTGAAGGGGCGGGACAAACGCCGCGTGAGACCCTTATGTCGCCCTTACAGGGCTTGTCATCTGAATCGCCACATCTCCCAGGGCGTTGCCCTGGGCTGTCATATCTCAGCCCTTCAGGCTGAAGAGGCGATGCAAGAACGGTCATGGACCCCTGGGGCGCTTCCCCTTGGCGATTCGGCCGCGAGCGGGGTATCCTCTCCGCCCGTGGCATCCTGGATCGCCGGCGGGCGAATCCACCACGTTGCGAAGGAGAAGCGATGAAGACGATGAAGTGCGACTACCTGTCTCCCCGGCCGGTGAAGCCGGAGATTGTGACCATCGCGGGGGGTAAGACTGCCGCCTTGCCGCGTGCGTGCCCGGTCAACAAGTACGCCAACGACGCCGCTCCCGGCCGATGGCTGGTTGCGTGCCCGGTGGAGCCCGGGGCCGGGGAGAAGTTGGCGGCGGCCATCGCCGCCGGGGGCGAGCGGGCCGCGGAGGCGGCCGGGGGCCTGCGCCTGCTGGGCGGCAAGCTGATCCTCAAGCGGACCTGGCCGCAGTTCGCCGACGCGATCGACCTGCACGCCCTGGGCGGCGGTAAGCCGGAGACGCGTTCGGTGCTGCTGATGGGCATCGACGTGCCCTCGCCGCTGCTGGTGCGGGTGTGCATCGGCGCGGCCGGGATGAACGTCGCCGGGGAGATGTGGATCAACGGCCAGGCCGTGGCGCACGGGCAGTTCGTGCGGTTGGGCAAGGGAAGGCACGCGGTGGTGGTGGAGGCCTACCACGGGCATCGCGGGCAGTACATCGACTGGAAGCTTGCCCGCCTGTCGCCGCGGTTCACCGAGGTGACGACGCGCGAGATCGACGAGGTCCACGACTGGCGGCTGTCGCTGTGGCAGGCGGAGCGGGACGCGGTCACGGCCGACGCGGGCAAGCTGCTGGCGAGCGTGAAGATTGACGAATCGACGATCCGGGGCAGGGACGGGTTCTTCCGCGTCGCGCGAAGCGTGAACGGGCGATGGTGGTTTGTGGACCCGCGCGGGCGGGCGTTCTACTACACGGGCATCACGGGGCTGAACAACGGCGGGACGGGCGGGCGGCGCGCGCACAAGCCGCGAGTGAAAGAGGCGCGGGTGCGGCAGTGGATGGAGTTGCTGCGGCAGTGGCGGTACACGGGCATGGGGGCGTGGACGACGAGCGAGTTCTTCGGCCGGGGCATGCCGTTCACGGAGGTCGTCGAGGGCTACTACGTCAAGCCGTGGCTGAAGGTGAAGTTCCCCGATGTGTTCGACCCGCGTTGGAGGGCGAACGTGGGGGCCAAGTGCAAGCGGCTGTGCCCCCCGCTGCGGAACAACCGCGATTGCGTGGGGTACTTCCTGGAGAACGAGCGCGGGTTCATGGAGTTGCAGCATCACGGGGAGCGGTTGATCGTCAACTCGCCGGCGTACCGCTACGCGGGGGCGGTGAAGGAGGACCGGCTGGTGCTGGCGGCCGAACCGGACCTGAATACGCGCGGGCTGTCGCTGCTCCAGTTCGCGTTGTCGTTGAAGCCTTCGACGGCGGCGTATCGCACGGCGTGGGAGTTCGTGCTGAAGCGGCATGGCGACCTGAAGGGCCTGGGCCGCGCGTGGGGGATCGACCTGGGCTGCCGCGACCAGGTGCGGAGGCTGACGGCCAACGAGATCCTGCTGATCGGGGATGGCTACCAGGCCGACCAGGCGGATTTCGTGAAGCTGTGGGTGGCGAGGCACCACGGGGTGATGATCGACGCGATCCGGAAGTACGATTCCAATCACTTGATCCTGGGCATGCGTTGGGGCGGCGGCCCGCCGGCGCCCGCGACGGGCGAGGCGGAGCGGCAGTTGGGCGAGGTGTACAGCCAGAACTGCTACCAGGCGGACCTGTACGAGACGTACGAGGCGACGTACCGCGAGATGCGGATGCCGATGCTCAACGGCGAATACGGACTGGACACCGATTCGTACAGCCTGGTGCGCAATCCCATCGAGCCGCCGGGCGGCTACAGCATCGACGAGCGGCGAGAACTGCGCATCCGCCATGGGTTGGACCGCGTCTTCGCGCACCGCGGCGTGGTGGGCATGACGAGGTATCGCTGGCACGGCGTAGCCGTAGGCGGAGGGGAGGTGCGGTGGGCGAACGTGCCGGAGATCTTCCGCATCAACAGTCGGGCCGTGCCGCTGGCGGTGGCGTCGGACCGGCCGGCCGGGGCGCCCAAGCGGGCGCCGCACGGGCAGTATTTCCTGACGCTGCACGGCGGGTCGGTGTTCGTGGACACGCTGCCGGCCTGGCGCAAGGGCGAGAAGGACAGCTACCGCGTGCGGAGCGGGAACGTGCGGGTGGGCGTGGTGTGCCGGCACGGCAGATGGGAGGCCCGCGTGTACGGCGACGGCATCGACGGCGAGTTGACCGAGGCGGCGAACCTGCCGGGCGGGCGCGTTCGTCTGGCGATGAAGGTGCGGATCACGCCGACGCTGTTCACTGCCGCCACGGCGAAGGCGACCTACGTGCTGGACCTGCGGCGCGACGCGAGCGGCGCGGGCGTGGAGGGCACGTTCACCGGCCGCTACGAAGGCCACGAGGCCCGCGGGCACGTGGTGGGCGGGCTGTTCCGCCCGGCGGCGACGGTGAACTGCTGAGAGCGAATGCAGGTTGCGGTATTCGGATGCGCAACGCTAGACTGAAGAGGATTGAGGAGAACCAAACATGGTTCGAACTGAAGTGGAACTGACGGACGAAGAGGCGGCTGGGCTGGAGAAGCTTGCCAGCGAGCGGAAGACTTCTGTTCCCGAGTGTATCCACGAAGGCGTGAAACTTGTTCTCGGCGTCTGGGGGAAACGCGACACGCGCGAAGCCAGGCAGCGAGCGAAGCAGCTTGCCGGCATGTTCCGCTCGCAGACGGGCGACCTTTCTGTCAGGCACGATGACTACTTCGCGGAGGCATGCGAGGGATGCGGCGGCTTGCCAAGCGGCGGGGTATCTCCCTGACGGAGTGTTTCCGCCAGGCCTTCGACCACCATCTCGCCTCCTGCGAAGAAGAGGAAGCCGGCAAGGGGCATTTCCCACTGGAGCGATGAGTATGCGGATCGTCGTTGTCGACGGCTATACGCTGAACCCGGGCGACTTGAGCTGGTCGGAGCTGGAGGCGCTCGGGGAATGCACCGTCCACGACCGCACGCCGAGCGAGCTGGTCCATGAGCGTGTCGCGGGGGCGCAGATCGTCCTCACCAACAAGGTGGTCTTCTCGCGCCCGGTGATGGAACGTCTGCCCGAACTCAAGTACATCGGCGTGCTGGCGACGGGGTACAACGTGGTGGACACAGCCGCGGCGGCCGAGCGGGGGATCGTCGTCACCAACGTGCCGGCCTACAGCACGCTCAGCGTGGCGCAGCTTGTGTTCGCGCACGTGCTGAACCTGGCGCATCGGCCGGCGGAGCATTCGCAGGGCGTGCGGGCGGGCAAGTGGAGCCGGAGCGTGGACTTCTCCTACTGGGACAGCCCGCTCGTGGAGTTGGCCGGGCTGACGATGGGGATCGTGGGCTTCGGGCGGATCGGCCAGGCCGTGGCGCGCGTGGCCGCGGCGCTGGGAATGAACGTGCTGGCGCACACGCGCGGGAGAAACCGCGAAACGGCCGATCACGAGTACGATCACGATCACGAGGGGGAACGGGAAACGACGAAGGGCAAAGACGAGAACGAGAGAGGGAAGATTGGGCAGGGCGGCGTGGAGTTCGTCTCGCTGGAGGAGGTGTTCCGCCGCGGCGACGTGGTGAGCCTGCACTGCCCCCTGACCGAGCAGACGCGCGGGCTGGTGAACGCACAACGCCTGGCGATGATGAAGCCGACCGCGTTCCTCATCAACACAGCCCGCGGGCCGCTGGTGGTCGAAGCCGCCCTGGCCGATGCGCTGAACGCCGGCCGGATCGCCGGAGCGGGGCTGGACGTCCTGGGCGCCGAGCCGCCGCCGCGGGACAACCCGCTGCTGACGGCGAGGAACTGCTACATCACGCCGCACGTGGGGTGGGCGACGCAGGCTGCCCGCCGCCGCCTGATGGTCGAGGCGGTCGAGAACGTGCGGGCGTTCCTGGGCGGACGACGTCGCAACGTGGTGGGTTGAGAGAAGGACCGGATACCGGGCACCGGGAGAGCGGGGGAGCGGGAGAGCGGGGGAGTGGGGGAGATAAGAAAGATGCCCCGGCCACGCAGGGCCGGGGCTTGGATAAGCGGGGGGCCGCGCTTCTTTCCAAGCCCCGGCCCTGCGTGGCCGGGGCATCTTCTGTCAGACACGATCCCGTTGCGCTGGACGCACGCTATTGCACCGGCGGGGCGGGGGTGGAGCAGGCGGGACGGCCCCGCGACGCATGTGCCCGTTGCTCCCCGGCACTGCTGTCCAAGATAATCGCGGCGTAGTGTCCTGCCTGGCTTTTCGGGGGTGATTGTCCTCGGATTCCTGGGTTTTGGACGGCCTCAAGCCTTCCTGCGACTGGCTTTCGGCCCGT
>CAYWTX010000598.1:0-5639 GCA_964461295.1 uncultured Planctomycetaceae bacterium
GATGGCGAGATTCTTCGCGGGCGAGGCGGTCCGGCCGCGGGCGGGATGGAAGCGGTCCGGCTCGCGGGCGGGAGGGAGGCGGTCGCTGGTTCGCGGGCGGGCGGGATGGACGCGGTCCCTGGTTCGCACGCGGGCGGGATGGAAGCGGTCCCTGGTTCGCGGGCGACCGTGCCGACACGGCACGGCTCTGATGGGATTTCGCGATGGCGAGGTCCTTCGCGGGCGGGATGGAAGCGGTCCCTGGTCCGCGGGCGACCGTGCCGACACGGCCCGGCTCTGTTGGGACTGCGCCATGGCGACAACCATCCCGGGCCAGACGGAGGCGTTTACCCACGCGGGCGGAATGGAAGCGGTCCCTGGTTCGCGGGCGACCGTGCCGACACGGCACGGCTCTGATGGCGCCTCCCTCAGAAGTCGCACAAAGGCCCACAACGGGACGACTGCACATATCGGCATATCAGCCCCGGCGGGGCGTCGAGGATTCAGCCGGGGGCTTACGCCCTTGCCGTTACCCACCTCTCCTCCGCCAACGGGGTGCACCATGAAGCGTAGTCGTTGCGGTCCGGCCTCTCTTCGCCCCCGGAGCGGGGCGACTGAGGGTAGACACGGGCGCAAGCCCGTGGCGGCGGAGAGATGGGCTCCCAGAGCCCCCGAAGGGACCGATTGAGGCCAGGCCGTGCGCCACAATCGGCCGCTTCGCGGGGTCCATGCGCGACGGGCCGCGGGTCCACGGGCCGGCTCATGTGCGATCGCGGCGCCGAGCACGACCTGGACCAGGGCCCGTACACGCGGAACCGCGACGGCGGCGCCACAGGCGATCTCACGAGGGATCGAGGCTCTCCTTGCGGTCGCAGCGGAACCGGGACGACGGGCGGCCGTGCCGGGACTGCGTCCGTTGCAGGGCGTCGCCGACGGCCTGGGACAGCGTGCGCGAGTCGAACGGCTTGACCAGCAGGTTCGCTTCGCCGGCGACGATGCCGCGGTCGGCCAGCATCGTGCCCGTGTGGCCCGAGATGAACAGCACCGGCGTGTCGGGGCGCTTCGTCAGCAGGTGGCTGGCCAGCTCCGGCCCGGTCAGGCCGGGCATGACCACGTCGGTGATCAGCAGGTCGATCTTCCCCTCGTAGTTGTCAACCAGGGGGATGGCTTCGCGGGCGTTGGCCGATTCCAGCACGGTGTAGCCGCACTCCCGCAGGGCCGTGCCGATGACGTGGCGAAGCGACGCCTCGTCCTCCACCACCAGCAGCGTGCCCAGCCCCCGCGGCCGGTCCTCGGCCCCGACGGGGTACTTGGCCGCGTCGGCCGGCTCACCCACCCGCGGGAAGTACAGGCGAAGCGTTGTGCCGGCGCCCGGGCTGCTCTCAGCCGTGATGCCCCCGCCGCTCTGGCGGACGAAGCCATGCACCATGGCCAGGCCCAGGCCGGTGCCCTCTCCGGCGGGCTTGGTGGTGAAGAACGGCTCGAATGCCCGCGTGAGGGCGGCGCCGTCCATCCCGCCGCCGGTGTCGCTGACGGTGACGGCGACATATGGTCCTGCGGGAATGTCCAGTTCGCGTCCGCGCCGGTCGTCCACGTCGGCGTTTTCGGCCAGGACCGTCAGTTGGCCCCCCCGCGGCATGGCGTCGCGGGCGTTGAGCACGAGGTTCATGATCGTCTGTTGGAACTGCGTCGGGTCCAGGCGGACGTTGCCCACTCCGCGGCCCAGTTCCAGCGACAGGCGGATGTGCTCGCCCAGCACCTTCGCCAGCGACTTGGCGAATTCGCCCAGCAGCGTCCCCAGGTGCACCACCTCCGGGCGCAGCACCTGCCTGCGGCTGAACGCCAGGAGCTGCTGGGAGATCTGCGCCGACCGCTCGGCCGCGTCGAGGATCTGCTTGACGTACTCGCGCCCCTCGTCGTCGAGGGCGCCGTGCCGGGCGAGGATGTCGCCGTACCCCTTGATGATGGTGAGCTGGTTGCGGAAGTCGTGGGCCACGCCGCCGGCGAGGCGGCCGACGGCCTCCATCTTCTGGGCTTGCAGGAGCTGCTCCTGGAGCCGCTTGCGGTCGGTGATGTCGGTGCAGATGGCCCCCAGCGAGCAGGCGTTGCCGTCGGCGTCGCGCAGGAGAAACCTCACCGACAGGAACACGCGCCGCGCGGCGCCCAGCCCGGAGGACTCCTCGAAGAGGTCCGACTTGCCCGACTCGATCACCTGCCGGTCGTTTCGCGTGTGCTCCTGGGCCACCTCGGGGGAGAAGAGTTCGGACGCGGTCCGGCCGAGGATGGCGTCCTCGCCTTTGCCCAGCAACACGGTGAGGTAGCGGTTCACCAGCAGGAACCGCCCTTCCAGGTCCTTCACACACACGATGCCGTTGGTGTTGTCGATGACCGCGCGGAGGCGGTCGGTCACTTCGCGCAGGCCCCGCTGTCCCTGGCGGATCGCCCGGTCGGCATGCCGCCGCTCCAGGTACAGCAGAGCCGCCGTGACGGCGACGAACAACCAGCCCTTGACGATGGCCCAGCGGGTGATCTCGTCGGGGTCGCGCACCCTGGCGGCCAGGAGGTGGTCGGAGATCACGATCCACAGGCCGGCGAACGTCGCGTACAGGACCGCGATCCGAAGTGCACGGCTATCGCGCCATCCGCCCGTGATGGTCCCCGTTGTCCACATGTCTAATTGTAGACCTGTGGCAGACGGGAAACGAGGCCGTCCGCCGGATTGGCCGCGATCGCCGCCGGGCGGATTCTCCCTGTTTCGTTCCGCAGGTCGTCGGGGTGCACGACCGTTCTTGCATCGCCTCTTGGGCCTGAAGGGCTGTCGAATCTCAGCCCTTCAGGCTGAAGAGGCCAAGGCGCAGCTACGGTCGTGGACCCCGGTCGTCGGCGTGCGTTGCATCCCGTTGGACCGTTGGGGTATCTTTGCACGTCCCTTCAGCAAAGGAAAGGACGGCACAATGACTCACGAAGCGGCTGCACAAGGCAAGGACATCTTCTTCTTCATTCCGCACAGCCATTGGGAGGGGGCGGTCTTCAAGACGCGCGAGCAGTACCTGGAGATGGCCTGGCCGATCCTCCAGCGGGCGCTGCGGCTGCTGGAGATGTACCCGGAGTACCGATTCGTGCTGGACCAGGTGTGCCTGGTCAAGCCGTTCCTGGAACGATATCCCGCCGAGGGCGGGAAGCTCCGGCGACTGGTGAAGGAAGGGCGGCTGCTGATCGCGGGCGGCCTGGACGTGATGCCGGACGTGAACATGCCGTGCGGCGAATCGTTCGTGCGGCAGGTGCTCTACGGCAAGGGATACTTCCGCCGCGAGCTGGGCGTCGATCCGGAGATCAGTTGGCAGCTCGACACGTTTGGGCATCACGGGCAGATGCCGCAGTTGCTCCGCCTGGCGGGGTACAAGACGTTCTGGAGCCAGCGCGGCACGCCGGACAAGTCCCTGCCGGCTGAGCTTGCCTGGGAGGGGATCGATGGCACGCGGATTCCGTTCTTCCGCATTCCGCTCAACTACACCAGTTCGTGGGGTTCCAGGGACAACTTCGCCGAATTCGCCAGGTTCATCCAGGACAGGTTCGATCGGGCGGGCCCGTTCGCGCTTGGCCGCAAGCGGCTGGGTATGGCGGGGGCCGACGTCTGCCTGCCCGAGGACCACGTGCCGCCGCTGGCGAGGGAGTTCAACGCGCGGGCGGACTCGCCGTTCGAGTTCCGCATCGCCCTGCCGTCGGAGTACGAGGCGGCCGTCGAGCGGCACGCGGCGCGGCGCCCGGTCGTCGGCCCCGACCGCAACCCGATCTTCCAGGGAACCTACAGCAGCCGCATCGAACTCAAGCAGATGACGCGCGAGGTGGAGCGCATCCTGACGGCCGCGGAGAAGCTCGGCGTGCTGCTGGGTGCGGCGGGCGAGGCCGCCGACAGCGCGCCGCTGTGGCAGGCGTGGGAGCCGACGCTGTTCAACCACGCCCACGACCTGATGTCGGGCGTGATGACCGATCACGTGTACGAGGACACGCTGCGCGGGTACGACTTCTCGCTGCGGCTGGGCGAGGAGGAGCTTGCGTCGCGGCTGCGACGGCTGGCGGCCCGTGTGGACACCTCCGGCGAGGGCGTGCCGGTCGTCGTGTTCAACCCGCTGGGCTGGCAGCGCACGGACGTCGTCATCGCCAACGTCAGCTTCAGCGAGGCGGAGGTCCGCGACGTGAAGGTGGTGGGACCCGACGGCCGAGTCGTGCCGGTGCAGATCGTGGCCGCGGACCGGGCGGAAAACGGCGCCCTGCTGCACGTGCGTGCGGCGTTCATTGCGGCGGGCGTGCCGGCCCTGGGTTGCGGCGTGTATCACGTCGTGCCGGTGAAGACCGCACCCGCGGCCGCGGCGGCGAGCGACGCGCCCGACGGCGTGCTGGAGAACGAGCACTACCGCGTGGAGATCGACCCCGCCAGCGGCGCGATCACGCGCCTGGTGGCCAAGGACGGCGGTTGGGACGTGCTGGCCGGGCCGGGCAACGTCGTGGCTAGGGAGCCCGACAAGGGCGACCTGTGGGAGTTGTATCGCCACCTGGACGGCGGGATGTCGGTGCCGGCCTGCGAGCGTCACGGCCCGCCGCGGGCGGGACAGGCCGCGTTCAGCAACGACGCCGGCGCCGAGGCGAAGCGATCATCCGTGCGCGGGCCGGTGTTCAGCGAATTCGCCGTGGAACGTACGCTTGGCGAGAAGGGCCCGTTCCGGACCGTGGTGCGGCTGTACGCGGGCCTGCGGCGGATCGAGATCCGCACCGTGCTGCGGAACGACGAGCGGTTCGTGCGGTATCGCGTGCTGTTCCCAACGGTCATCGCCGGCGGCACGTTCACGCACGAGATTCCGTTCGGGGCCATCCAGCGGCCGGAGGGGATCGAGTGCCCGGCGCAGACGTGGGTGGACTGGGGCGACGGGGAGCGGGGCGTGGCGATGCTGAACGTCGGCCTGCCGGGCAACAACGCCGCGGACGGCGTGCTGATGCTGTCGCTGCTGCGGAGCGAGTGCATCGCGGCGTACGGGTTCGGCGGCGGGTACGAGCGCGGCATGTCGTCGGACACGGGCTTCTGCCTGGGCAAGGAGTTCACGTTCGATTACGCGCTGGTGCCGCACGCGGGCGATTGGCGCAAGGCGCAGGTGTATCGCGACGGGCAGGAGCTCAACCACCCGCTGATCGCGTGCTCGGCCGCGGCGCACGGCGGCAGGCTGCCCAGGCGGTGGGGGCTGGTCGAGGTCTCGCCTCCGACGGTGGTCGTGTCGGCCCTAAAGGCGGGCGAGGACGGCGGCGTGATTCTGCGGATGTACGAGGCGGCCGGCGAACCGGCGGCCGGGAAGGTGGCGGTGAATGCCGAAGTGGCGTCCGCGGAGGAAGTGAACCTGCTGGAGGACGCGGGCAAGGCGTTGACGGTGGCGGGGAACAGCGTCTCGCTGCCGTTGGGATCGTTCGAGATCAAGACGATCAAACTGCGGTTGCGGTAGAGGAGCAATGAGAGGTCTTGAAAGAGTCGCAGAAGCGGCCTTTCTCCCTCTTAGGCGCCGTCACGGAATAACTTGTTCACGTTTCCCAGGTGGCACAGGTCTCCGACCTGTGCTGCACAGCTTGGAAAGCTGTGCCACCAAGACTGGCTTGCTCAGGTTATTTCGTGACGG
>CAYWTX010000599.1:0-3964 GCA_964461295.1 uncultured Planctomycetaceae bacterium
GCCGACGCCTGCCACGCCGGCGGGCTCAAACTCGGGTGGTACTACTCGCCGGCGGATTGGCATCACCCGGCTTCGCGGCAGCAGCGGTGGGGCGAGTACACGCCGTTCATGCAGGCCCAGCTTCGCGAACTGTTCACGCGGTTTGGGCAGGTGGACATGCTGTTCTTCGACTACTGGCAGGGGTGCGTGAGCGATCCATCCTGGGCGGAGTTCTACCGCGAGCTGCGCCGCCTTCAGCCGCGGTACCTGCATAACCGCAACACGCCGTGGTACGCCGGCGACTACGAGTGCTACGAGATGAACGCCGGTCCGTTCGTGGACGTGCGCAACCCCTCGCGCGAGAAGAACCCGGAACAGTTCAGCCGCATGGTGCTGGGCGATCCGTGGGAAATCTGCCACTCGCTGGAGAACACGTGGAGCTACCAGGGCGACGTGTCACGCGGAAGCAAGTGGATCATTCAGCTGCTGGTTCGCTGCGCCGGGTGCGACGGGAACTTCCTGTTGAACGTCACGCCCGACTCGCGGGGGCAAGTGCCGCCCTCGCAGGTGCGCGACCTGCGCGAGACCGGCGCCTGGCTGGAACGTTACGGACAGTCGATCTACGGTACGCGAGGCGGGCCGGTCATGCCTCTGTACGGCCCGGCGGACGACGCCGTTCTCGCGTTGGGCGAGGGGATGCAGTTGACCACCGTGCCGACAAAGGAGACCGGGCGGCTGCTGCTGGCGTCCACGCGGGCGGGCAGCCGGGTCTATCTGCATGTGCCGACCTGGCCGGGGGAGCGGGAGATCGTCCTGCCCCCGATGGCGCACCGGGTGGTCTCGGCCCGGTTGCTGACGGGCGGGCAGGTGCGGATGCGATCTGAAGGCGGCCGCACACACCTGTTCGTGGTAGCGCCCCACCGCGACGCGGTCGATACGCTGATCGTGCTGGACCTCGACGGCCCGACGATGGACATCAACCCGGTGAAGGCCGAACTGGCCGCAGGTCCCTCCTGAGGTGCGTCGCGGAACGGGTGTAGCGAAAGCATCCCTCCCGGCGCAGCCGGTGTGCTTGGCCCGGAGGCGACTGGGATGAACAACGGGGGGGCTGCAATTCCCGAATCGGTTCCCGATCCGCAAGAAACGTTGTCATCCGCAGCAGGACTTCGACTTGCCGCGTTCCCACAGCGTATTCAGCACGGCTGCGGCGCAGCCCACGCCCGAGCGGACCGTCACGGCCTCGGCGGGGCAGTTGCGGGCGCAGGCGCCGCATTCCATGCACGCGTCGCGGTCGGCGATGACGGCCTTGCGGGCGTCGCCCATGGCAATCGCCGCGTGCGGGCAGACGTCGGCGCACAGGCCGCAGCCGACGCACTTGTCGGCGTCGAGGCCCAGCGTGGTCACGCCGCGAAGGTATCTTTGGGCGTTCATGCCGCGCCTCCGATCAGCCGGGCGGCTGCCCACAGGCCGGCGCCCAGCACGAGCGCGGCGATCTGGCAGGGCAGGGCGAACCGCATCTCCTTCCGCACGCCCGACAGCGACGTGTAGGTGCTCGCGCCCGTGAAGTTCATCGCCAGGAACGACGCCCCGGCCGGCACCACGGCCAGCCAGGCGCCCGCCTCCAGCCACGCCGCCGGGCCGTCGGGCCAGGTCAGGGCCGCGCAGGCGGTCGCGACGACGGCCCCGACGATGGCGCCTTTGACGCTGAACGCCCGTCCCGGCAGCCACGGCAGCAGCAGGGGCGCCGCGGCCGTGCCGGCCAGGAACGTCGCGGCCAGCATGGCTGCGCCGCGCAGGCCCGCACCGCCCAGGCCGTGCAGCGAGAACCCGCCCGGCCCCAGGCAGCTCAGCAGGAGCGTCACCGCCAGCGCCCACAGGGCGTATTTCACGCCCAGCCGCATCTCGATGGGAATCAGCACCGCCCGCTCGACGAGGCCGAACGTCACGCGGCGCATCGGCTCGGCCGCGGTCATGCCCGCGTCGAGGAACGCCGGCAGGTCGGCCGCCCGCACCGGCCCGTACACCACGCGGAAGCCGCAGCGGCGCCGCACTTCGTGGGCGGCCACGCCGGGCGCGCCCAGTTGCGGCACGATCAGCGTGCGGTGCGACACGACTTCGCCCAGGCCCTCCGCCTCCACGCGGGCAACCAGTTCGTCGGTGCCGAACGTGCCTTTGCCGGCTGCGCACCACACGTTGATGCCGCGGGTGTCCAGCACGAGGACCCAGGCGTTCCGTCCCGCGAGCACGCCGCGGAGGCGGTCAAAGCTCAGTTTGTAGTTAGCCGACACCAGCACCGGATCGCCCGCGGCGGGCGAGCCCACCGCGTACAGGCCGGGCTGGATCGCGTAGCTCATGCGGCCGACGCTCAGCCGCACGGCCAGGGCGCCGAGGGAGTCGGCCAATTGCAGTTGGGTGGCGGCGCGGGGCACGCTACGGCCGGCGACGGCGACGCTGCCGGCAAGCCAGTGCGTGCCGGCCCGGGTGTAGTCGCACGGCGCGGTCGGCCCGCCGCAACAGGGCGCCGCGGCGCGGCGGGCGCCTGATTCCTCACAGCACGAAGGTTTCCTCTTCTTCTCGCCCATGCGGGTCCTACAGGTCGTGTAACGTCATCCGTTTCCGAAAGGTCTTGGGAACTGGCCGCCAAATCGCCCAGCCCTCGGATTGCACAAACCGAATCACCGGTTGACGGTTTGGGCAGTATGCGAGTAACCTCTAGGATCATACCAGCAGCCCTGGAAAGGAACTGGACCATGTCGAAAGTGTCTCTGAGTCCGTCCGGTGAATCGTTCCCTCTTCCCAACGAGCAGGACTACGCCGCCGAGATGCAGCGGCTGGAAGGGCTCGTGGCGGCCGCACGCGCCGACGGCAGGGAGATCGTCGTCGTCATGGGCGTGGGCTTCGTGGGGGCCGTGATGGCCGCCATCGTGGCCGACACGGTGCACAAGACGGGCAAGAAGAAGGGCCAGCCGAGCAAGTTCGTGATCGGCTGCCAGCGGCCCAGTTCGCGGAGCTACTGGAAGATTCCGATGCTCAACCGCGGCGAGTCGCCGGTGAAGGCTGAGGACCCCGAGGTCGATCCGATGATCGCCCGCTGCGTGAACGAGAAGAAGACGCTGACGGCGACGTTCGACAGCGACTGCCTCAAGCTGGCCGACGTGGTCGTGGTGGACGTGCAGTGCGACTACACCAAGCACGACCTGGGCAAGATGAAGACGGGCGAGGCGGAGATGAGCGCCCTGGAGGCGACGATGCGCACCATCGGGGAGAAGGTGCCCGCCAAGTGCCTGACGCTCATCGAGACGACCGTCGCGCCGGGGACGACGGAGTTCGTGGCCTGGCCGATCATGAAGAAGGCGTTCGCGGCCCGCGGGATGCGGGCGACGCCGCTGCTGAGCCACAGCTTCGAGCGGGTGATGCCCGGGCGCGAGTACGTCAGCAGCATCCGCGATTTCTGGCGCGTGTGCAGCGGGTGCAACGCCGAAGCCCGCCGCCGCGTGGAGAAGTTCCTCCGCGAGGTGCTCAACACCGAGAAGTTCCCGCTGACGGTGATGGACCGGCCCATCGAGTCGGAGACGACGAAGATCGTCGAGAACAGCTACCGCGCGACGACGCTGGCGTTCCTGAACGAGTGGAGCTTGTTCGCCGAGCGCAACGGCGTGGACATCATCAAGGTGATCAAGGCGATCAAGATGCGCCCGACGCACAGCAACATGATCTTCCCGGGTCCGGGCATCGGCGGCTACTGCCTGCCCAAGGACGGCGGGCTGGGCTACTGGGCGTACAAGCACATCCTGGGCTTCGAGGACGGCGACAGCGTGTTCAAGATGTCCACGACGGCCATCGACATCAACGACACGCGCGGGCTGCACGTGGCCGAACTGACTCGCGACGCCCTGCGGAACATGGGGCGGTACATCGCGGGCGCCGACGTGCTGATCGCCGGGGCCAGCTACCGCCAGGACGTGGGCGACACGCGCTACAGCGG
>CAYWTX010000600.1:0-5101 GCA_964461295.1 uncultured Planctomycetaceae bacterium
GCACGGTGCAGACGCGGTGGCAACGCAGGGACGGGCGCGTCATCGACGTTCTGCTGAGCTCCTCGCCCATCGATCCCCTCGATCACGCCAAGGGAGTCACCTTCACGGCGATGGACATCACCGACCAGAAGCGCGGCGAGCGAGACCTCTCGCAGGCCCGCGCCCTCCTCGGCGCCTCCATCGAGCAGTCGCCGGCCGGAATCCTCATCGCCGACGCGCCCGACGGACGCATCCGGGTGGTGAACTCGGCCGCCATGGCCATTCGCGGCGGGCAGCCCGCCAACGTCACCGACATCGCCATTCCCGCTCACTCGCTGCGATGGAACACGTACCGGCCGGACGGAACGCCGTTCCCATCGGAGGACCTGCCCCTGTCGCGCGCAATCCTCAAGGGCGAGACCTCGCGGAACGTCGAGGCGATCATCCGGCGCGAGGACGGGCAGGACCGATGGATCGTCGCCAACGCCGCCCCGGTCCGCAACGACGCCGGCGAGATCGTCGCCGGCATGGTCGTCTTCCTCGACATCACCGACCAGAAGACGCTGGCCGCCCAGTTCCTCCAGGCGCAGAAGATGGAGGCCGTGGGGCAACTGGCCGGCGGCGTCGCGCACGACTTCAACAACCAGCTCACCGTCATCCTGGGCTACTGCCAACTGCTGCTGGGCTACACCCACTTTGACGAGGAGACCCGCAGCTTCCTGATCCAGATCCGCCATGCCGGCGAGCGGGCCCGCCAACTCACCAGCCAACTCCTGGCGTTCAGCCGCCGGCAAGTGCTCCAGCCCGAGGCGCTGGACCTCGACCGCGTGCTGCTGGACCTCGACGGGCCTTTGTCGCGCATGCTCGGCGAGCGCATCCAGCTCGTCGTTCGCACCCAAGGCAACCTGCCCGCCACGCGCCTGGACCGCTCCCAACTCGAGCAGGCCGTCATGAACCTCGCCATCAACTCCCGTGACGCTATGCCCAACGGCGGCAGGCTGGTGATGGAAACCGCCGCCGTCACGCTGGGCGACGACGAAGCCGGACGCCTGAGCGTGGCGCCCGGCCCGTATGTCCTGCTGGTCGTCACCGACAACGGCACGGGCATGGACGAGCGGACGCGGCAACGGATCTTCGAGCCGTTCTTCACCACCAAGGACGTCGGCAAGGGCACCGGCCTGGGCCTGTCCATGGTGTACGGATTCGTCAAGCAGTCCGCCGGCAGCATCGCCGTGGAGAGCCGGCCCGGCGGCGGCACGACCTTCCGCCTGCACTTCGCGGCCTCCTCCGAACCGGCCGCCGCCGCGCCGCCCCCCGCCGCCCCGTTGTTGCCGCGAGGCAGCGAAACGGTCCTGGTGGCCGAGGACGAACCCGCCGTGCGGAACTTCGTCGCGCGCGTCCTGCGACAGTGCGGCTACAACGTCATCGAAGCGCCCAACGCCCGCGCCGCCCGCGCCGCGGCCGAAAACTGCTCCGGCGAGATCCATCTGCTGGTCACCGACGTGGTCATGCCCGGCCCGGATGGACAGGCCCTGGCCCACCAACTCAAGCGGCAGCGGCCGGGACTCAAGGTTCTGCTCGTATCAGGCTACCCCCAGCCTTCGCAGAAGCCCCCCTCCAGCAATCCGCCGGTGCTGATGCTGAGCAAACCCTTCAGCCCCGAAGACCTGGCCATTGCCGTTCGGCGCCTGCTCAACTCCTGAGTTCGCCGTAACGAATCGCGGTGCATCCAGGACCCAAGGCATGCAGACGCGCGGCTATCACGCCTTCGGCGTCACCCGTGGGACCTCATCGCCCCGCGAGCGGAGATTTCGCGCACATGGCGGGCGGGAGACATTGCTCGTCTCGGACCGCTGAGAGCAGGCTCCAGCCGTTGCATACGGCCAAAGCCCTACATCCCGCACTCCGCAACACAGAAGGGCCTCCCGGATCACCAGGAGGCCCTTCGTTCGCGGTCGCGCCAATTGCCGATCGCCATCGCCGAAGGCAAAGCTACTCCTCTTCCCGATCCTCCGGCGGCAGCGGGGGCAGGTTGAAGTAGTAGGCTTCCTTCACGAATTCCGCGGCGCGGATTTCCTTCATCACCTTGTCGGTCGGCGGGCTGTCCAGGTTGATGCCGACGATCGCGATGCCCTGCTTCATCTTGCGGCTGAAGGTCATGTCGGCGATGTTGATGTGATTGCTGCCGAAGATCGTGCCGTAGCGCCCAACGACACCGGGCTTGTCTTCGTTCACGATCACCACCACGTGCCCTTCGGGCTTCAGTTCCGCGCGATAGCCGTCGATGGCGATCACGCGAGGGAAGCGGTTGCCGAAGATCGTGCCGATGGCCGACCGCTTCGCCTGGTCGGTGTACACCGTCACCTCCATCAGGTTGGCGAACTCGCGAACCTTGGCCGACTTGGTCTGCTGAATCTCCACGCCTCGCTGCTCGGCCAAGATGGGCGCGTTGATCACGTTCACCGGCTGCTCCATGTGCGGTCCGACCAGCCCGACCAGCAGGTGCGTGGTGATCGGCGCGACGTTCATCTCGCTGATGAGCCCGCGGTAAATCACCTCCACCTTCGACAGCGCTCCCGGCGTCATGCCGGTCAGGATGCTGCCCATCCGCCTCGCCAGTTCGGCGTACGGCCGGAGCATCGGCGGGATCGCCTTGTCGAAGCCCGGCGCGTTCACCGCGTTGCGGACCTCGCCGCCCCGCAGCGCCATCACGAGTTGCTGGGCCGCCTCGAGCGCCACCTGCTCCTGGGCCTCTTCGGTCGAGGCGCCCAGGTGCGGCACGGCCAGCACGTTGGGAAGCTGGATCAGCGCCTTCTCCGCCTCGTTCGTCGGCGGCTCGGCGATGTACACGTCCAGCGCCGCCCCGCCCACGCGCTTCTCCTTCACCGCTTCCAGCAGCGCCTCGGGATTGATGATCCCGCCGCGGGCGGCGTTGATCAGCCGCGCCGTCGGCTTCATCACGGCGAACTGCTCGCGCCCGATCATGCCCGCCGTCTCGGCGCTCTTGGGTACGTGAACCGTGATGTAGTCCGCCCGCTTGCACAACTCGTTGAGGTCCTTGACCACCTCGACGCGTTCGTCCGTGCCGCCGGCAAAAAACGGGTCATACCCGATCACGCGCATCTCCAGCCCGGCCGCTCGCTGGGCGACCGCCCGCCCGATGCGGCCCAGACCCACGATGCCGATGGTCTTGCCCGCCACCTGCGTGCCCTCGAAACTCTTGCGGTCCCACTGCCCGCCTCGCAGCGAGGCATTGGCGGCCGCGATCTTCCGCGACAGGGCCAACATCAGGGCGACGGTCAACTCGGCCGTGGCCAGCGTGTTGCCGCCCGGCGTGTTCATCACGATGATGCCCTTGCCCGTCGCCACGGGCACGTCAACGTTGTCCACGCCCACGCCCGCACGGGCGATGCACTTGAGCTGCCCGGCGTTCGCCATCACCTCGGCCGTGATCTTCACGCCTGAACGGATGATCATGCCGTCGTACTGCCCGACGATCTTGGCCAGTTCCGCCGGCGGCAGGCCCGGCTTGATCTCCAGTTCGACGTCCGGCTGCTCGCGCAGCCACTTGGTCCCGACTTCGCTCAACTTGTCGGCGATAAGCACTTTCATGGGTGGGTCTCCTTTATGCCCAGTTCCGCAGGACCTTGGCAGCCGCGGCAACGCCGGCGCCGACGGGCACGTCCACGCCCAGGTCGGCCAGGGTGAACTCGATGGCGCCGATGGTGCCGATCGTGTCCAGCGGGTCCACGTAGCCCATGTGCGACACGCGGAACGCCTTGCCCTTCAACTCGTCCTGCCCGCCGGCCACGTTCACGCCATACTTCTTCTCGAGCTTCTTGCGGAACGAGTCGTCCACCCCCGCCGGGTACAGGATGCCGGTCACCGAATCGCTGGGCTGGCGGCTGTACACCTTCATGCCGATCGCCACGCACGCCTCGCGGAACGCGCGGGCCATCAGGGCCGTGCGGGCCCAGATCTTCTCCACGCCCACCTGGTGAATCATGTCCAGGGCAACCTTCAGCCCCCGGATCAGCGTGATCGCCGGCGTGTAGGGCACGTCGTTGTCGGCCATCGCCTTGCGATAGGCCTTCAGGTTCAGGTAGAACGTCGGCGGCGTGATCTTCTCGATGCTCGCCCACGCCTTCTTGCTCACCGCCGCGAACGCCAGGCCCGGCGGCAGCATGAACGCCTTCTGGCTGCCGGCCGCCAGGATGTCGATGCCCCACTCGTCGAACTTCAGCGGCAGCGTGCCGACGGACGTGATGCCGTCCACCAGCAGCAGCGCGTCGGTGTCGCGGACGACTTTGGCGATGCCTTCCAGGTCGCACGCCGTCGCGGTGGACGTCTCGCTGTGCACGACGATGACCGCCCCGTACTCGCCGGTGGCGAGCTTCTCTTTCACGGCCGTCGGCGAAATCGCCGTGCCCCATTCCTGTTTCACTTCGTCGACCTTCAGGCCGTACGTCTTGGCGACCTTCACCCAGCGTTCGCCGAACTTGCCGCCGTTGGCGACGAGCACCTTCCTGTCGCGCGGCACGGCGCAGGCGATTCCGGATTCCATCCCGGCCGTCCCCGAACCGGCGATGGTGTAGATGTCGCTCTCGGTCAGGAAGACCTTCTTGAGGGCGGCGTTGACTTCCTTGAACATCGAGATGAACCGCTCGGTGCGGTGATGGAAGATGGGCTTGGCCATCTCGATGAGGACTTCCGGCGGAACGTCCGTCGGACCCGGCGTCAGCAGGCGAGCCTTGATCATGGGATTCTCCCAATCAGGCGTTAAGTGACGGGCACAAGCTGGCAGAGCCGCAGCACCTTGCTACGGTTGCCGCACCGTCACGGAGTTCTCTTCTAAACCGCTCCAGCCCGTGCATTGACCCCTTCACGAACCGAGCGATGCAAGAACTATACGCGCAAACCGACCCGTTGTCAAGCGGCGATTCCCGTCTGGGTCCATGACCGTTCCTGCATCGCCTCTTGGGCCTGAAGGGCTGAGATATGACAGCCCAGGGCAACGCCCGGGGAGATGTGGCGATTCAGATGACAATCCCTGTAAGGGCGACATAAGGGCCTCACGCGGCGTTTGTCCCGCCCCTTCAGGGCTTGACGTACTTTGGCGTAG
>CAYWTX010000601.1:0-2362 GCA_964461295.1 uncultured Planctomycetaceae bacterium
GCCTTCAACCCCACCAGCGAAGCCGTCCGCAAGTCCTCCAGGCCGAAGCTCGCCAGGAACCCCGTGCTCCACCGCCGCTGCACCAGGCCCACCCGGTCGTTCACCACCACCGGCCCGCGCACCAGCAATCGCTCGGCCACCGCCCGCGGGCACTCGATCCGCATCGCCCCCCCCTGCGCGTCGACCGCCGTGACCTGCCCGCCCCCCGCGAAGCCTTTCTCCACCGCCCGCACCCCCGCGAATCGCAGCGTCAGCGACTTGCCCGGCGCCACCGACTGCTGCTCCACCGACAGATCGCGCTTCATGTCCGCCAGCAGCCGCTCCTGCGCCTGCAAGTCGGTCAGCTTGTAGTTCGACTTGTACTGCTCGATGGTCGCCCCCCACGCCCCGCTCGCCTGCTTCTCCCGCACGCGCCGCTTCAGTTCCCCCATCACGTCCGGCGGCCGGGCCGACACCTCCGTCCTCGCCGCGAAGATCTCCGTTTCGACGGCCCGGCGGTCCTCCGGCCGAGACACCAGGTCGTCCCGCCCGCGAAGGTACTGCGCCGTTGCGTAGATCATCCCCGCCGACACGCACAGCAACGCTGCCGCCAGCAGCACCACCCCCAGCCACCGCCCCGTCACGTACTGCCACCGCGCCACCGGCTTGATGCACACCATGAACACGTGCTTGTCCCGCACGTCGTTGCTGATCGCCCCCGCCGACAGGAACACCACCACCAGCGACAGCAGCACGGCCGTGATCGTCGTGCTGTAGTCCAGAAACGCGCGGATGCGCCCCGCCAGCGTGCCGTCCCCCTCCATCACGCTCGGCAGACCCGCCAGCGACGCCGCCAGCAGCACGAAGAACACCGCCGCCACCTTCGTCCGCACACATTGCGTGAACGTCTGGCGCGCCACCGTCCACACCATGCGCAGGCCCGACGGCTGTATGGCCGCCGCCGCGACGGCCAGGCTGACAACCGCGCCGATAACGGTGAGCGACCAGGTCATTTCGCCGCATCCCTGCTCGCGCCGTCGTCGCGGGCGTTCTTCAGCAGGTCGTCGATCACGCCGCGGTCCGTGGGCGCCGAAGGACCGCGCGGCCGCGGAGCGTCCTCAACTCGCATCGCGCCCGTCGCTTCTTTCTCCTGTGCTGGCTTCCCCGGACGCACGAGGTCGTCAATCACTTCGACTTCCGGTCGGGGCGCCGAAGGCGTTGCTCCCTCCCCTCCCGAACGCCCTGCCGAGCCGGCGGCAGGAGTCCCGATCTCCTTGCCTCCCTCTCCTGCCCGGCCACCAGCGCCCACCAGTTCCTCGATCACTCCGCGCCCACCCGCGATCCCGTCCCCCTCCTGCCCGCGCAGAAATTCCGCGACTCCCCCGCCGGCCGTCGCGCCCCCCGTCCGCACGCGACGCTCCTGCGCCTCCTTCACGATCCGCAGGAACACGTTCTCCAGGCGCTCGCGAGGGCTGGATATCTCGACCACCTCCCGCCCGGCGCGGGCCAGCACCTCCCTTACCTTCGCCAGCGTCGCGTCGTCCAATCGCTCCGTGGTGATCTGCGTATGTTCGGTGCTGCGCAGCAGATCCTCCACGCTGCCCAACGCCTGCTGCCTGCCCCCGTACAGGATGCACACGCGGTCGCACACGTCCTCCACGTCCGCCAGCAGATGGCTGGACAGGATCACCGTCTTGCCTCGTCTCGCCAAAGTGACGATCAGGTCCTTGAACTGCCGCGTGCTCAGCGGGTCCATTCCGCTGGTCGGCTCATCCAGGATCAGCAGGTCCGGATCGTTGATCAGCGCCTGCGCCAGGCCGATGCGCCGCTGCATGCCCTTGGAGTACTCCCCGATCCGCCGGTGCGCCACCGACGACAGCCCCACCATGTCCAGCAGCATCTCCACGCGCCGCTTGCGCTCGTGATGCCCCTGGTGGAACAGCCGCCCGTAGAAGTCCAGCGTCTCGCGGGCGTCCAGGAATGGGTACAGGTAGCTCTCCTCCGGCAGAAAGCCGATTCGCGCCTTCGTCGCCACGTCGCTCGGCCGCCGGCCGAACACAGACACCGCCCCCCGCGATGGAAACAGCAGGCCGAGGATGAGCTTCAGCGTGGTGCTCTTGCCCGAGCCGTTGGGCCCCAGCAGCCCGAACACCTCCCGCGGCTCGATCTCCAGGTCAAGCTCCGACAGCGCGGTCACCTTCTCGCGGTTCCAGAAGTCCTTGAAGACCTTCGTCAGCTTCCGCGCCACGACGATGCTCGGTTCACTCACCATTGACCACGCGACTCCAAAGGTTGGGCATTACATGCGGAATGCCAAATGCTCCCACCCGCCCGGCACCGGTTCTGTCCCGCCATCCTTCATCATCCACTTGGCATCGTTCAT
>CAYWTX010000602.1:0-9171 GCA_964461295.1 uncultured Planctomycetaceae bacterium
TCCGGGTTCCGGGCTCCGACTTCCGGGCTCCGGGTTCCGCTTCCCGTCTTCTCCTCCAAACGCCCAACCAACCACACCACCACCGCCGCAACCCCCGCCGAAGCCCCCATCAGCACCCACGTCTCCTTTGTCGCGTGCATCAGCCCCGCCGCCGCGCCCGCCAGCACCGCCCAACCTGCCCGCCCGCTCTTCACCCACCGCCAACCCGCCGCGATCCCCGCCAGCCCCAGGCAGACCAGCAGCACCTCCATGATGTAGTACCTGCCGTAGAACACCATCGCCGGCGACACCGCCGTCAGCATCGCCGCCACGACCGCCGCCGCCCGACCCAGCCCCCGCGCAAGCAAGCCCACCAGCAGCACCATCGCCACGCCGAACACCGCCGGCACCACGCGCAGGTGCCACTCCTGCAACTGCCAATACGCCGGCGAACCCGCCAGCCAGATCGCCGGCAGCGTGAAATAGTTCAGCGCCGGCCCGTGATACTCCTGCGGATCGTACCGGTACTCCCCCCGCTCCATCAGCCCCCGCAGCTTCTCCGCGTGTACCGCCTCGTCGGCGTGCATCGGCCGAAGGTTCAGCGCCGCCACCCGCAGCGCCGCGGCGATCCCGGCAATCGCGACAATCAGCACAATGTATGGAATCGCCCGCTTCATTCAGGAAAGAGAATAACCGCGGAGAACGCAAAGGACGCAGAGGAAAAGGGACTCCCATCCCCTGCATCCCTGAAACTCCCTTCCAGCTTATCCCTTTCATCCCCTCCATCCCTGCCAATCCCCTATCCCGTGCATCCCGTGCATCCTGCTATTTCCGAATCCTCTCCCTCGCGCTCCACCCCGCCGGCGCAATCGCGTCCGCCCCAGCCTTGCGGGTGATGTAATCCCACGCCGCCCCCGCCAGGATGTTCGGCACGATCACCTCCAGCGACCACACGCTCGCCCCCGGCGCGCGGATCGCCACATACTTCGCCAACATGTATGCTCCCGCTCGCGCCGCCCCTGCCGGCAGGAGCGACACTCGCTCCGGCAGCACGCGGTCCAGCACCGCTCCCGCCGCAGGGCCCATCACCTGCAACATCGTCGTCTTCGCCGTCTGGTCTTCCACCTTCGCGCCCAACTCCTCCCCCCGCGCCGCCAACGCCGCCCCCACCTCCGCACGCTCCCCCGGCCCGCACAGCAGCATCCACGAGTCCTCCAGCCGTACCAGCACGCCGCTGACGCCCCCGACTCGCACCGCGACGGCCGTGTCATCCTCCTGCCGCCCCGCCTCAGCCGACACCGCCCGCTCCACCAGCCTCAACGCCCCGTCGCCCCGAATGCGGAACCGTCCCACGCACGAAACGTCGATCACGGCCGAGCGGTCCCGCGCCCGCCTCCACTCGGCCTCCGCGTCGCCGTAGTGCAGCGGCATCTCCCACCCCCCAACATCGCCCATCACCGCCCCCGCCGCGACGTGACGCGAGTGAAGGGCACTGCGAAGCGGAGATGCGTCTGCCATCGATCGATCCTTCTCCCCGCGTGGGTCGAACCGGAAGCAGCCGAGGACGACGACGAGGACGAGTAACGCCACCCGCCTTCGATTCCCTTCTCCCGGTCCCGGTCGTCCCCGTCCTCGGCCGTTTCCCTCCCTCCTATCCCCCCGCCATGGGACATCTTCCTTCCGTGCATGAGCCGCACTTGGACGCCGGCGTCTTGCCCGCCTGCGCCGCGAACGTCGAGAACCTCTTCTCCGTCTTCTTCGAGCCGCACTTCCCGCACACGTGGCCGCCGCCGCGCGCCTTCAACTCCAGGAAGCTCGTCACGTGCCCGCACGCGCCGCACTGATATTCGTAGATCGGCATTGTGTGTCCATGCTCCTTCGGGAACTGATGATACCCTCCGCGCCCCCTCGAATGGAACACCGACGCTTAGCGGCGGAGCTTGCTCCGCGCGCCCCTCCATGCCCCTCCGCGCGCCCCTCCATGCCCGTCCGCGCGCCCCTCCATGCCCCTCCGCGCGCCCCTCCATGCCCGTCCGTGCTGGTCCGTCTGCGTCGGTGTACGTCCGTGCTCCGCCTCCGCCCGCCCGTTCACGCCTTCCTCAGGAACCCCACCGTTGACTGCAAGATCTTCCTCCGCGCCGCCGACGCGGCCGGGGCGTCTTCCGTCGCTCGCTTCAGGTCCTCCAGGTTCGCCAGGCAGAATTGGCAACCCAGCCGGTTGAGGTGGAAGTCCACGTAATCGGCCCACGCCCGCTCCAACGAGCCCAGCACGAACGCCCCGATCGTGCTCCGCTTCGGGCAGCTCAGCCGCAGCGATTCCCACACCCCCGTCAGCATCGCGTCGCTGCCGAGCGTCTCGGCCTCCTCGGCCCTCAGCCCGGCCGCCTTCAACTCGCGCTGGACCCGCTGGCGGATCCGCTTGATCGCCCGGTGCTTCACCAGCGCCACGTGCTTCTCATCCGCCCCGGCCACCGACGCCACGTTCTTGTTGGCGAGCTGGCAGTAGAACAACAGCTCGACGACCTTCAGGTCGCGGAAGTTCAGATCCTCCCGTAGCGAGTCGACCAGCTCGCGCACGCCCTCGGCCAGGGCCTCGCGCCGCAACTCGTCGTGCTCGTTCTGCCGCGCGTGAAAGCTCGCCGTCGGATCGCTCGACGCGAAGCTCGACAGGCCCGAGGGCGGCTCGCTCTCGCCGCGACCTTCGCCCATCACGTCGTGCAGCAGGCAGACGCTGCTTCGCCCGCGCCCGCGGTAGTGGTCCACGATCCGCCGCCGCAGAATGGTGAACAGGTACGTTTCAGGCGCCGCCGTGCCGCGGTACGTCGGCAGCGCCCGCAAGAACCGCACGAACGTGTCCTGCAACGCGTCCTCGGCGTCGGCAGCCGAAGGCAGCCGGCGCGCCGCAAAGGCCAGCAGGCGCCCCCGGAAGCGGTCCACAAACTGCTCCCACGCGCCGCCGTCGCCCCGCCGGATGCCATCCAGCAGGAACTGCTCGGCCTGTGTCAACTCTGACAAGCTTCCAGCTTCCGGCTACCAGCTTCCAGCATGAGCCGCCGCTTCAGCACGCCGGCATCCTGCCGTTGCTGGTAGCTGGCCGCTGGAAGCTGGCAGCTTTTCCTACGCAATCACCACGAACAGTATCCCCCCCGCGATCAGCACCACCGCCACGATCCGCAGCACCCAACTGTAATATCCCTTCGTCGCCGCGTTCAGCAGCGCGTACACCAGTATCGTCAGCCCCACCAGCGCCGCGATCGACATCGCCATCTTCGCCCACGTCCACCGCTGCTGCTCGACCACCCGCTCCGCCGCCACCGCATCGCCCACCATCCGCTTGGTCACCGACCTCGCCATCCCCTGCACCGTCCCCTCCGAACAATCCACCAGCAGTATCTGGCGGTACACCTTCCCGTACGGCCGATCGAACACCTGCGCAAACCCATCGAGAATCCCAACGCCATTCCTCAGATCCGGCAGCGTCATCCCGATCGGCGTCGTCATCGACCGCCCCTCCGGATGCCGATTCAGCGCCTGCCGCACGCGCTCGCGCACCAGCGAATCGAGTTGCCCGGCCGCGTCGCTCAGCGCCGCATCATACGCTTCCTGCGCGCTGGCGGCCGGGGCGTGCGTCTGGGCCAGCAGGTACGGCTGGCTCGCCGTCCGCCCGAAGTCCGCGAAGTCCGCTGCCCACGCCGCCTCCACCACCTTCACGCTCCGCGTCTCCTGGTTGCCGTCCGGGTCGCGCCGCGCCGCCTCCAGCGTCGCGCCCTTCGACGAGTCCCCGTGCAGGTTGAACGTCAGCGAGAGCGCCGCCTTATGCACCGCGGCTTCCATCTCGTCAATCGTCAGTGCCATCTGCGCGCCGCTGAAACTCCGCACCTTCTCCGCCACGCGGAGCAGCGACGGGCGGCCCAGCCCGCCCGACAGGCGAATCGCCGCCCCCGCCGGCGCCTTGCCGTCCGGCCAGACCTTCGACAGCAACTCCCGGCTCAACGCCTCCGCGGCCGTCTCGGCCGAGGGATATACATCCGCCAGGAACGCCGACCAGTTGTCCTCGGCCTCCACCGCCCCCGACGGCGGCACAATCTCTGCGCGTTTGATGCTGACCTTCCGCCCGCGGCTGTCCGCGACCTCGATGCCCCTGGACTTGTCGACCACCACGCGGTTGCCCCGCCCGTCGTCGACGTTCACGCTGTACCGCGGCATGCTTTCGACGACCGCAGTCGGCCCCGACAACTCCATCCCGACGGGCACCCTTCGTTGCACGCCAACGAGCATCCAACCCACCACCAGGACGACCAGGACCACCGCGCCGAAGCTCAGGATCGCCGACCGGAACCGCTTCGACACGGCCGCCACGACGATAATCGTCACCACCAGCCCGCCCAGCAGCAGCAGGGCCAGCAGGAAGAACGGCAATGCAATGAAACCGCTCATCGTGATGCTCCTCGTTTCCCCTTCCGGTCCCAGGGCATGCCCTCGGCCGCGCGCCGGTGCTCGGCCGCCACCTGCACGCTCAGCACGATCCCCGCCAGCGCGCCACCGGCCAGCACGCCCGTGCCGTCCAGCACCTCGGCCAGAACGCCCGCCAGCAGGCCGTACCACAGCGCCATCCGCACCGAGATGCGGTCCTTGCGCCTCGCGTCGGCCAACTTGCGCCAATCCAGCACGAACAGCACGATGCACACCGGCGCCAGCGTCGACAGCACCGCTTCAGGCCGGCCCGCGGCTATGCGGATCTCGCGCTCGAAGGCAAACACCAGGACGCACAACGGCACGGCCGCCAGGATGCATGCAAGCGTGCCGTACGCCAGCCGCCACAGCATGGGCGAGTCCGACGGCAGGTTCACCCACCGCCTCGCCAGCGCCGCTCCGCTGAACGCGCCCATCATGATGGCGGCGGCCTCAGCCAGGCGCAGCCACACCTCGCCCTGCCACGGCGTCTTGCCGCCTACCAGCGCCGTGCCGACGGCCATCATCGCCATCGCCATCAGCGCCAGCACCACCCGCTGCCCGCGCCGCACCGGGTCCA
This sequence comes from uncultured Planctomycetaceae bacterium, assembly GCA_964461295.1. Lineage (GTDB taxonomy): Bacteria > Planctomycetota > Phycisphaerae > SM23-33 > SM23-33 > CAYWTX01. The sequence continues at coordinate 5,012 of CAYWTX010000602.1, forward strand.
GCAGGCAGACCTTCCCATCCGCTTCGACGACGGCGCCGGGCGGCAACGCCGGCGGCGCCGCGGGCGCCGCGTGTTGCGCTGGAACCGGCGCCGGTTGCGGCACCGGCGGCGCGGGCGGGGGGCTCGGCAGCGCCGGCGGCGCAGGCATCGCCGGCATCGCCATCTCCCCCGCCACGCGGCCGGCCACCATCGTCAGCGTGTTCGGCGAGAACAGCGACACGCTGCTCCGCACCTGCTGCGATCCGTACACGCATTCCACCATCTCCTGCACCGTGCGGAACCGCTGGGAGGGGTCCTTCTCCATCGCGCGGCCGATCGCCGTCGCGAACGGCTCGGCCACGCCGCTCAGGTCCACCTTGCCCGCCAGGTGTTTCATCAGGATCTCGCCGATCGAGTCGCCGACGAACGGCGGGCTGCCGGTGAGCATCTCGTACAGCACCACGCCCATCGCGTAGATGTCGATGCCCCGGTCGTAATTCCCCTCGCCGATCTCCGGGGCCATGTAGTGCACCGTGCCGACCGTGATCGTCTGCCCGCCGCAATGGCTGGCGGCAATGGCCTTGCTCAGCCCGTAGTCGCCGATCTTGACGTACCCGTCCTCGTAGAAGACGTTGGCCGGCTTGAGGTCGCGGTGCACGATCCCCGCCTCGTGCAGGAACGTCAGCGCCTTGGCGATCTCGCGCAGGAAGAACGCCGCCTTCTGCGGGCCCAGCCCCCCCGACGACTCGGCCAATATCTCCGCCAGCGACGGTCCCGACACGTACTCCATGATCACGAAGGGCCGCCCCGCCGCGTTGTGCTTCACGTCGAAGATCGTCACCAGGTGCGGGCTCTTGAGGTTCATGCACTGCCCCACGCCCCGAAGCTCGATCTGCTCGTACGTGTTGATCGCCTTCAGCGCCACCTGCCGCCCGGCGTCGCTGACGGCGAAGTACACCTCGCCGAACCCGCCGCGCCCCAGTGCGCGCTGGATCGTGTACCCCTCCAGCGGGCGATCGCCGTGCTTGTACTGGTACGCGCCCGTCGCGATCGCGCACGCGGCGCACGCGGGCGGTCCGCTCGCGGTCCCGCCGGGGGCGCTCAGCACGTTCACCTTGTCATCGGCATGGTCCATCGTTCTTGATTTCCGAATATCCAATGTCCAACACCCAATGCCCAACGCCCAACCGAAGCGGTCGCACGCCCTCAAGCTCCCGCCCTGTCTTCTCTTCCTTGGTTATTGGGCATTGGGCGTTGAGTATTGGACATTCTTACGCCTTTGTAATCACCATTCCCACCCCGCCGATGCTCGCCGGCTCGCCGATCCTCATCGCCCGCCCGCCGGGGCCGATCAACTCGCCTTCGCACAGCCGCAATACGATCCGCTCCGCCGCGCCCGACGCTCGAACGTGGCAGGCCCCCCCAGACCCGATCACCAACTCGCGGTCCAGCAGCACCACGCGCCGCGCGTCGCTGTTCGGCAACGCCGCTGACGATAGTTCCAGTACGGCCGTGCTGCTTGCCGCGTTCGGCAGCCGAAACTTCACCACGCACCGCGGCGAGATCGCGATCCGGTCTCCCTCGCCCAGCAGCCGCCCCGTCGTCGGCTGATCGTTCACCGCCACCGCCGACGCCGCCTTCAGAAAGTAGTCGCCCTGGGACCGCTCGATGGCCACCGGCACGCTGTGGGCCGCGGCCATCAGCGGCACGTCAAACCGCTGCTCGCCGCTCACCGGCCCCAGCGTCACCCGCTCGCCCCGCAGCACCAGGAAGCTCCCCGCCCCGTCCACCTGCAACACAAACCGCTCCGGCAGAGCGGCGGTAGCCCGTAGCCCGTAGCCGGTAGCCAGTCCGGCCTCATCCGTTTCCTTCCCGGTCGTCCTCGTCCTCGTCCTCGTTGTCGTCGTCGGCTGTTCCCCTCCCTCTTCGCGGCTGCCGACTACTGGCTCCCGGCTACCACTTCCCATCATCCCCAGCGGCCCGCACGCCATCGCCTCCGCCCCGCCCGCCGCCCTCTCCGCCTGCTCGATCGCCGCCGAAACCCACTTCGCCTCCGGCAACATCTGCCGCAACAACCGCAGCGCCTCAACCGCCTGGCGATACCGCGCCCGGGCCGCCCATCGCGCCGCACGCCGGCATTGCTCCAACGCCCCAACCAGCGACTCCACTTCCACGTTCCCCGCCGCCAGCGACTCCAGCCTGCCCAGCAGCAACTCCGCCCGGTCGGGCCGCCCGGCCGCAAGCTCCGACCTCGCCGCCGCGCCCGCACCGTCCACCACCTCGGCCACGCACTTCCCCAGCGGCCCATCGGCCGCCCGATGCTGCCTGGCGTCCAGCACGGCCGACACCGCCGCCGGCCAGTCCCGCCGCTGGATGGCCAGTTCCGCCGCGGCCAGGGCCGCCGCGGCCGCCGCACGACGGGCCGCCAACTCCGCCCGCAGCAGGCCCACCGCGCCGCCCTCACCCCCGCTCCCCCCATCGCCCCCGCCCGCCGGGGCGAGAGTCTTATCTCCCGGTCGGGCGCCCACGTTGTCCAGGAACTGCTCCGCGATGGACAGCCGGCCCGCCGCCGCGTGCTGCCGCGCCCCCGCCAACCGCCCCATGCGCCCCTGCCCTTGCCCCGCGCGATGCTCCAACCGCGCGGCCACGTGCTGCTTCAGCGCCGCCACCTCGGCCAGGTTCCCGCCGAACTGCTCCGCACGGGTGCAGTCCGCCGCCGCCGGCGCCGTCCGCCCCGCCGCCAGATGCTCCTCGCCGCGACCGGCCAGTGCCCGCACCAGCCGACCGACGAGTTCCTGGCCCTGCCGAACGCTACGGAGGTCCTCGTCGGCCAGCAGCTCGCACGCTTCGTCGAGCCGCCCGTCGTCGAGCGCCGCCTCCGCCTGCTTGATTCGCAGTATCCGCACTGTGAGGGGCTCCCAATTGCAGAACGCCTATTGTACACGGTGTCGGTTAACCGGTTGACTGGTGGACTGGTCCACCAGTCAACCAGTCAACCAGTTAACCAGTCAACCAATCCACCAGTCCACCAGTTAACCTCCCCCCCTTACCGCCCCGCGGCGACCGCATTGGCCCCGCCGCTCAGGTGCTCGTTCACCTGGCTGAGCAGATCCTTCTCGTTCACCACGTCCACCTCGATGTTCTCCGTGAACTGCCCCTCGTGCGCCAGCACGCGCTCGGCCACGTCCAGCCGCTTCCTGATGTCCTCAATCGCCTTCTGCGTACGGGCGATCTTGGAGCTGTCCATCTGGAACTTGCCGCCCACCGACGACGCCTGCACCAGGCGGTACTGCCCGGCCAGCGACTCGATCTTGTCCTCCAGCATCGCCTTCTGGTGCTTGGTTCTGTCCAGCATCTTCATCGCGTTGGTCAGGCTTCCCTCGCGCGTGGCCAGCAGCTTACGCTTGCTCTCCAGCACCATCTCGGCCTCCTTGAACCGCTCGAACCGCCTCGCCAGGTCGTCGCGCACGGCCTGCCGCGAGTACGTCCGCTCGTTGATGCTGAACACCGTGCTGTCAGAGCCCATCAGCGACGCCAGCTTCCCGATGCGGGTCCGCTCGTCCACCACGCCCGACTCGCTCTTGGCGATCTCGCCCTTCAGACTGGCGATCTCCACCTCTTCCTGGGCAATGAGGCGAATGTTGGCCTGCATCTCCGGCACGATCTGCGCGGCAAGATCCCGCGCCCGCTGGAGTTCGAACTCGATGGGCACGTTGTCCCTCATGCTGCTCCGAACCGCGCGGGCGCCGCTGGTCACGTAGCTCCACGCGTCCGTGCCGAACACCACCAGTGAACCCACCGACAGCACCACCGCTCCAATCACTCCGTACTTGATCCATCTCAGCATGATCGGCTCCTTGTTCCTGGGCATTTCTCCGCGAACCGGCGTGCCGACGCTCGGCCGCCCGATCCGTAGTCGCCCCCCGCGGGCGGAAATTTCATCAAAGAGGGCGACTGTGGCATCATTGTTGCCTTCTATTCAGCCCAACGGGCTGACGGAATGCAGCCCAGGGCAACGCCCTTGTTGTACTACACATCTCACACTGACCGATTCAGCCGCGTCGTCGGAGGCGGATCGACTAGGCCCGAAGGGCCGGTAAGGGTTACAGCCTGAGTGCGTAACCCTCCGAAAAAAAGAATGTTAAGCGTATGTCGTCCCCTCGCTCTTGCCCCTTCATGCC
>CAYWTX010000603.1:0-13262 GCA_964461295.1 uncultured Planctomycetaceae bacterium
GGGTCGACGGGCTGCGCCCCCTGAGGAATATCCACCACGACGGAAGAACAAGTGGAACTACATCCACCCAGTGCGCCCCCCTTGGGGCAAGAACAAGTGGAAGAAAAACCAGCAGTCTTCATCGACTGCACTATATGAGGAACTCCCATGCGGGAAACGCTTCTTCCAGCGGGTCGGGTTGCTGTTCTGATTGTCGGGATCTCCTGGGCGTCTGTGGCACTTGCGGCCAACCCATACGGGTTCACAGTCACTGTTGCATACATCGAAAAGGACGTTAAATATGTCTTTGACTCCCCTGAGGCGCCCGCCTGTGCTTATGTGGCTGGCGAGGCGCCTTGGTGTACTCACACAACTAGCCAGAATGGGGAATATACGCATGCGCACATGCCAGAACAGTTCCCGATCAATCGCTCCTTCCCGGACCCGAACGGGAGCGGGAAGACAATCCAGCACGACGTCACAGTAGCCAAATCTGACCTCTACTGGAACGTACCATTCCCCTTCCCCACGTACAAGATGCAATTGAGCTCCACTACGGTGAAGGATTGCCATGGTTTTGCCACGGGCAAGGACCACGTGGTTCAGGCCAATGACAGCGGGATAGGTCGCGTCAGAACGGATGATTACACACGGGCCAGTCAGCCTGTTGTCAATAGCATCAGTTCGACAAATGCACATAGCATAAAGATCACGGCGATCTATAGCCAGGTAGGGTGCGGCACAACGAAACGAGATACGGTCCAAACGACACAGGAGAAATTTTCTTCTGGTCCTGTCTATGAGAGAACGTACGAATCGCCTGGCAAAGACTTCTCCAACCTTTATAATCCAAAGTGACGTGAACGAAGGCCGAACGCGGTTTCGCGTGTGGGGAAGGACCAACATGAAGCGTAGCAGATCCTGGTTAGCGGGAGCATGTGCGGTTGGCGCACTCCTGGTGGCGGCCGCATGGTACTTCGCCCATAGGGGGACCAATGGCACTAACGCGATCGATGAGCCGGAACACTGGTTCAAGAAACCGTTTTCAGGACCGGGTCTACCTGGGACGGAAGCGGTTGTGCCCAAGTGGGCGGAGGAGGGCCAACGCAAGCAGATCGATGCGGCCAAGGCCTCCCGCAAACCTATCACTGAGAAGCTTAACGCCACAATCAAGGTGCTTAGCCAGGAACCGCCGGGCCAGAGCAGGCAGTTGTTGTCGCAGGTTGATCTGTACTACTACCCCGGGGTCATGTTCGACAGCGGTTTTGTCATCGAAACCCCATTGTCGGAATCCGTAGGCCAATGGGACGTGGACAGCATCATGAGCAACCGGCGCTTCATGAAGGTGCTCCAGGAATTGAGGGCGGTGGAACGCGGGGAGGCAGGCAAGTTGGTGGATGCCGAGTTGAGAAAGGGCTTGGAATCGTACTTCACTCTCATGAAGGGCTTCATGTCCGGATATGCTTCCGAACTGGCGCCAGACTACAAACCGAAGGCTAACGAGGGAGGGCCAGGCTTCCAAGTCAGCGACAATCCCGATGGCACGCCGACTCTCATGGGCGCCAGGTTCAAGGTGCTGGCGCTCGTTCTCCTGGCCGGGAACCTGGAACTGATGCAGTGCAATGCCTTGGTGCGAACGGTTGTCGATGAATCGCTGAAACAGAGGAATGACGCTTACACAAAACACCATAAATCTAATGGGTTGTCTGTTTTGAGGATGGTTGGCCTGTACAACCGGCAGGTGTTGGCCACGGGCATCGTGGGAACCTGCGGGCGGCCGGGGCGAGCCAAGGATGCGGTGGGGCAATGCAAGTTGAGCTGGCGGCAGCAGGATCTTCCCGCCTACACGGCCTACGCGACTCCGTATGACCGTCTCACGCATGACGGCCCGATCCCGCCGGATTACTCGGGCGGCAAGTTTCCTGTTCGCTATCTTGGCCCCATGCCCGACGCTCAATTCGATCGTCTTCTGGGGACTTTGCTCAGGGAATGAGAATGAATCGTCACGAGCCCGGGTTGCCCAAGTCCGCGGGGCAGGATGCCCGCAAGAGGGTCCCTGTCCTGGCGTTGTGGGCGGTGTGTGTCGCTGGCGGCCTGGGTATTCTGGAGATAGTAACCGCGATTGCCTTGTGGCCCGGGAAAGGCCCTGCCGGCATGCAGGAGGAGACATCGGCCCTCTGGCGGGAGTTTGTGCGCAACCCTTACAGACATCCGGTCCTGCCGAATTGCGCCTGGGCCGGCTATAGATGCGGCGAAAGCGACCTTCCATCGCCGGCGGCGGTGGCCGACGTAAGAGAATGCGGAGCGAAAGGCGACGAGCGAACCGATGACACAGCGGCTTTCCGCAAGGCGATACTGAGAGCAAAGTCAGCCGGCGGGGGGGCTGTGCTTGTGCCGCCCGGTCGGTACCTGCTAAGCGATGTACTAAGGCTGGACGTTTCCGGTGTTGTGCTTCGTGGCGAAAGTCCTGAGCAGAGCGTCTTGTGTTTCACGAAGTCTCTTTCCGACCTCAGAGGCTCGCACATGTCGTGGTCCTGGAGGGGCGGATTGGTGTGGGTGCAACCGCCCCCGTCAGCGGAATCGCCTGCTCCCGAAGCCCACGTCACCGCGGCGGCCAGCATAGGAGAACGCGCGATCCGCATCGGTTCGTCGGAAGGCCAGGGCGGATTCCGGCCGGTTCCCGGGCAGGCTGTCGTATTGACCTGGGTGGGGGGAGAATCGCTGGCCGTTCATCTGTTTGGGCATCCGTCAGGGAGCGAGTTCCCTTGGGAAAAGTGGGATTGGCTGTGGGATGGGAATCTGCAATGGGAGTGGTATAACGAGGTGGAGAAGGTCGAGGGTGCCGAGGTTACCCTGAAGAAGCCTCTGCGTTTGGACATTGGCTCCGGGTGGGTCGTAAAGCTCCGACCGTGGACGAAGTGCGTCGAGGAGGTCGGCATCGAGAACCTGACGATCCATGTTCCGGTTCACCGCAGGCCGGGCCATTTGCGGGATCCGGGTTACAATGGCATTTTCCTGGAGAATGCTCGCAACTGCTGGGTTCGCAACGTAGTCATTGAGAACGGCGACAACGGCGTGATTCTTGAAAATGCATCCAACAATACGATCACGTCGCTTAGAACCACCGGCGCTCCATGCCACCATGCCACCAGTTGGCGAGCGTTCAGCCATGACAATCTCATGACGAACTTCAGGATCGAGAACCAGCCTCACCATGGGATCGGTTCGCAGGATATGGCCAGCGGGAACGTCTGGAGCGACGGGGTAATGGAACACGGGACGCTCGATCTACATTGCGGAATGCCCTTCGACTCAATCCGGACGAATATTGCCATCGTCAGTTGCGACGGCGGCGGCGGCGGCGGGGGTGACGCGGGTCCTGTTTGTGGTCGGCGAATCGCCACATGGAACGTGCGTGTGAAGTCGGCAGGGAAGCAGGCCGGTGTCGCCCTCGGCTCGCCCGAACAGTACCCCTTGGGAGCAATCGTCGGTTTGCAGGGGTTGTCGGTGCCCGGCAACACCAAACTGTGGCACATGATTGCCGGCGACAAGGGCACGGTGACGGTCCAGGAGGCGGCTCCCCCGGACCTATACCTGGCGCAGAGGAAGTTGAGGCTTTCTCCTTGAACCGGTTTGGATCGCCCTGAGCGACTCTGCGCCGACGCCGTGCGGGACGTCTCTACGCAATCCAAGCGCCACGGGCGACGCCTCCTGAGAACGCGATGCCCTAGTATTTCCTCCCACCACGAACATTTGCCGGATATCATTTGTTCCCAGTTCAACCTGGAGACTTTCATGAAAAGCGGCAAGGTTCGCGTACTCATCGTCGGTTGCGGCGCGATCGGGCAGCGCAGGCACCTGCCGGAACTGACGGCGCATCCCCGATGCGAAGTGGTCGCCTGCGCGGACGTGAACTTCAAGCGAGCCAAGGAGCAGGCCGGGAAGTTCAAGGTCCCGCACGCGTTCAAGGACTTCCGCGACGCGCTGGAACTCGGCCTGGACGCGGCCGTGATCGGCACGCCCAATTACCTGCACGCCAGGCAGAGCATCGCGTGCCTGAAGGCGGGGCTGCACGTGCTGGTGGAGAAGCCGATGGCCGTGAGCGTGCCGGAGGCGAGGGCGATGATCGCGGCGGCGAAGAAGGCGCGGCGCCAGCTCATGGTGGGTCACAGCCAGCGGATGGCGCCCAGCCACGTGCGGGCGAAGGAGATCTACCAGAGCGGGCGGCTGGGGCGATGCCTGGCGTTCTCGACCAGCTTCGCCCACGGCGGCCCGGAAGGCTGGAGCGTCGACGGCGTGAATGGGTTCTTCTTCAAGAAGAACCAGGCCGTGATCGGCTCGCTGGGCGACCTGGGCGTGCACAAGATCGACCTGGTGCGATGGCTGCTGGCCGACGAGGTCGTCCGGGCGACGGCGATGATCGGCAACCTGAACAAGCCGCTCTGCCAGGTGGACGACACGGCGATGGCGGTGTTCCAGATGGCCGGGGGAGCGCTGGGGCAGATGTTCAGCGGCTGGAGTTACTGCTGTAGCGAGAACAACGCCACGCGGATCTACTGCGAGAAGGGCGTGATCCGCATCCTGGAGAACCCGCAGTTCAGCGTGGTGGTGGAGAACGCCAACGGCGAGAGGATGTACATCGACGCGGGGAAGATCCAGACCAACGCGCCCGGCGGGCAGTACGCCAGCGGAGTGGGCGACGAGTTCATCCAGGCCATCTGCGCCGGGCGGAAGAACGCCATTCCCGGCGAGGAAGGCGCGCGGAGCCTGGCGGCCGTGCTGGCCTGCGTGGAGTCGGCGCGGAAAGGCCGGGCGGTAAGAACGGCGAAGATCTGAGCGGACATCGGACGCCGTGGGGCCGGATGCCGAAGTCCGAGTTGCCCGGTTCCGCGGGCGGGTCTCCAAGGCCGCGAGGAGTTCGTGCGATGAAGGCGACGTGGTGGTTGGTTCTTGCGGCGGCGGCGGCGCTGCCGGCGATGGCGGGCGGGTGTTCAACGGACGCGAGCTTTGTCGAGGTCACGACGGCCGAGCAGTTCGGCCGCGACGTGCTGGGCGCCCGGGAGCCGGCGGTGGTGCTCTACTATGCCCAGGGGTGTACGCACTGCATGGCCATCTACCCGACGCTGAACAAGCTGGCCGAGAAGTACGCCACGTCGGTGAAGTTCCTCAAGGTGTCGTACAATCGGGCGGCGACGGTCGACATCCGCCTGGATCAGCGGATCGACGTGTACCCGACCGTGATCCTGTACTTCCGCGGCAAGGGGGCCAAGCGATGGGTGGAGGAGGGGCGCATCGAGGCGTACGAGGAAGTTCTGGATCGCGCGATCGAGCGTGCGAAGCAGCCGTAGCGGCCGCCACGGTCTTGCTGGCGGGAGGCGAATGTGCGAATCTCTCTGGCGTGAGACAAGCGCCGCCAAGCAAGCTGATGGGCCGCGCGATTCCATTCCACTGAAAGGACGATCCATGGCGGAAAGCGGGAACAGTTACTCGCGGGACGTGGAATTCCTGCGCGAGCGGACGGATATCGTGGAACTCGACGGCGAGGGCGGCGCCGGCGTGGCCGTCGCGCCGGCCTACCAGGGACGCGTGATGACCTCGAGCCTGGGCGGGGCGCCAGGGCACGGCTTCGGCTGGCTGAACGGCAAGTTCATCGCCGCCGGCCAGGATGATCCCGCCTTCAACAACTACGGGGGCGAGGACCGCTTCTGGCTGGGGCCCGAGGCCGGGCAGTACGCGCTGTGGTTCCAGCCGGGCGAGTCGTTCGACCTGGCGCACTGGAAGACGCCGCGCGGCTTCAACAGCGGCGCGTTCGCCGTCATCGGCAAGACCGACCGGGCCGTGGCGATGTCCACGCGGTTCAGCGTGACCAACTACGCCGGCTTCACGTTCGACTGCGGCGTGCAGCGGACCGTCAGCATGCTGGACGCCGAGGCGGCCGCGGGCATGCTGGGCGCCGAGGTCCCCGCCGGCGTGGAGATGGTGGGTTTCGAGTCGCGCAACGTGCTGACGAACACGGGCCGCTCGCCCTGGACGCGGCAAGGGGGCCTTCTGAGCGTGTGGGTCCTGGGGCAGTTCAAGCCGCTGCCGCGCGGCAAAGTCATCGTGCCGTTCCGCGCCGGCGGCGAAGCGGAACTGGGCGTCAGGGCCACGACGGATTACTTCGGCCAACTGCCGCCGGACCGCTGCCGGGTGGGCGAGGACCTGCTGCTGTTCAGTTGCGACGGCCGGTACCGCAGCAAGATCGGCATCAGCCCGCGACGGTCCAAGGGCGTGATCGGCAGCTACGACCCCGACGCGGAGGTGCTCACGGTCGTGCAGTTCACCCAGCCCAGAGACGCCGGCAAGCGGCCCTACGTCAACAGCCTGTGGAAGATCCAGGACGACCCGTTCGGCGGCGACGCGATCAACAGCTACAACGACGGCGAGCCGGAGCCGGGGGCCGGTCAGCTCGGGCCGTTCTACGAGATCGAGACGTCCAGCCCGGCGGCGGAGCTGGGGCCGGGCGCATCGCTGACGCACGCCCACCGGACGTTCCACTTCGCCGGCGGCGTCAAGGCGCTGGCGGCCATCGCGGCGAGCGTGCTCGGCGCGGACCTGAAGCAGATCGGGTAGAAAGGTCCCATGCACCCCATCACCTTCGACAGCGTTTGCTACCGCGTCGGCGGCAAGCCCGCGTACCTTTACAGCGGCGAGTTCCACTACTTCCGCGTGCCGCGAAGGCACTGGAAGCGGCGGATGAAGCTGCTCAAGGCGGCCGGGGGAAACTGCGTGGCCACGTATGTGCCGTGGCTGCTTCACGAGCCGAGGGAGGGCGAGTTCGTCTTCGCCGGCGAGCACCTGGAACTGGAGGCGTTCATCGAGACGGCCGGCGAGGTCGGCATGTACGTGCTGGCGAGGCCGGGACCGTACCAGTACTCGGAGCTGGTGTACGACGGCCTTCCGGGCTGGCTGTGCGAGGGTTACCCGCAGTTGCGTGCGCACAACACCGAGGGCAAGCCGTTCCGCACGTCGTCGGTGTCGTACCTTCACCCGCTGCTGCTGGAGAAGAGCAAGCGCTGGTACGACGAGGTCTGCCCGATCCTGGCGAGGCACACAGTGAGCCGCGGCGGGCCCATCGCGATGGCGCAGGTGGACAATGAACTGATCGGCATCCACCAGTGGATGGGCAGCCTGGACTACAACGCCGAGACGATGGGCTTCGGCCACTCAGGCGGGCGGTACCCTCGCTTCCTGGAACGGCGCCATGGCGGCGTGGCGGCGATGAACGAGGCGTACGGGACGAACTTCGGCAGCTTCGAGGACGCGCGGCCCGTGCCGCGGCCGGCGACGGCCGACGTGCATGCGATACGGCGGGCGAGGGACTATTGGGAGTTCTACCTGGAGACGATAGGCGAGTACGCGGCGACGCTGGCGACGTGGCTGGCAGAGCGGGGCGTGGACGTGCCGATCGTGCACAACTCGGCCAACTGGGCGATGAACGCGATGTTCCGCGACGTGGTGGCCGCGGTGCGGAAGACGGGCGCGGCCTTCCTGCTGGGCAGCGACCACTACTACACGCTGGACCAGAACTGGGCGCAGAACAATCCCACGCCGCAGTGGGCGGCGAACTGTTTCTATTCGCTGCAGATCCTGGAGCAGTGGGGCATGGCGCCGACGGTGTGGGAGATGCCCGGCGGCAGCCTGTCGGACTGGCCGGCCGTGCACCCGCACGACGCCGAGGCGGCGTACATGACGAACCTCGCGATGGGGATGAAGGGACACAACTACTACATCTTCACGGGCGGGCCGAACGCGCCCGGCACGGGCACGACGACGGACGACTACGACTACGGCGCGAGCATCGGCAGTGGCGGCGAGGTCCGCCTGCTCTATGGCGTGCAGAAGCGAGTCGGGGCGTTCCTCAAGCGCCGGCCTTGGCTGGTGGAAGCGGCGGGCGAGTACGACTTCCGCGTGGCGGCGGAGTTTGCGTGGTCGCACGCGAATGCGTGGTGGAGGGAACGCGGCGGATTCAGCCTCACGCCGGACGAGGCGTGGCAGTTCGTGGTCAAGGGCGTGGTGTCGACGGCGTTTTGCGCGGGCTTGTCGCCGGCGCTGCGCGACGCGGCGGACGCGGCCTGGGCGGCCGACACGGACACGCCCGCGGTGGTGGTGAGCTCGGCGATGATGTCGGCCGAGGCGCAGCGCCAGGTGGTCCGCTTCCTCCGGAACGGCGGGCGGGCGGTCATCTGCCCCGTGCTTGCCGAACTGGACGAACACCTTCGGCCGTGCACGATCCTGCGGGACTTCCTGGGCTGGCCGGCGGCGCGGGCGATTGCGGCGGACGTGACGCGCCCGAGCATCGCCGGCGTGCGGAACGTGTGGAGCAACTGGAAGGGCCTGTTCGCGGCGGCGGCGAATGACGTCGTGGCGGCCGGGGGTGAGATCGTCGGCGTGGAGGAAACGTCGGGCTCGGCGATCGCGTGGGAGACGGCGACGTCCGGGGGCGGGCGGGCGGTGTTCGTCGGCCTGCGGTGGTACCAGGCGAAGCGCGAGCACGAGCGGATGCTGATGGCCGTGCTGGGGCGGTTGGGGCTGGAGCGGAAGATCGAGTGCAGCGAGCCGAATGTCTGGTGCACGCTGCGCACGGCGGGGAAGCGATCCACGCTGTTCCTGATGAACCTGACGAGTTCGCCGCTGGCGGCGAGCGTGTCATGCACGCCGGCGTGGAGCGGCAAGCGGATCGATGCCGGGCGGCACAAGTTGGCGCCGATGACGGTGAAGGCGGTGGACCTTACTGGATCGCGGGCATCGGGACGTCCTCGCCGCCGAACTGGCGGGCCTGCTCCTCGCGCGAGTACACGCCGTAAAACGTGATGTTCATGTCGATCCACGCGGCCAACCGCGCCAGGTCCGCCGGGGACAGCTTGACGCGCGGGCCATCAGGGCCGGTGTGGGCGGCGCGGAGCATCTGCATGAGTTTGCTGCCGGGCGAGCCTATGCTGCCGCCGGGGGCCGTGACCTCGATGCGGTTGCGCTGCGGGAAGCGCGGCACCAGGTTGCCCCGCGTGAGCGAGACGTACGACCGCGTGTAGACGGTGCCGCCGCCGGAATTCACCGGCGTCGCGCGCAGGTCGATCCCCTTGGGCGGCGGTCCCTTCCCCTCGCCGTGGCACTTCACACAACTCTTGTTCAACACCGGCTGGACGGCGCGCACGTAGGACCACGACCTGCCGCCGAATTCGCCCGGCTCGATCGCCGACGGCGCCCGGCTCGCGGCCAGGGCGGCTGTCTGCGGCGGCGAGGTGCGGCGATGCTCGTGGCAGCCGATGCACGAGATTCGCTCGCCGGCCTGCACGTACGTCAGCGACCGCATCGTCTGCACGGCGAAGCCGTTGCCATCGAGCGCCTGGAAGAGCACGCCCTTGCCGGCCGGGAGCGTGAAGTACGCCGATCCGTCGGCCTCGACGGGCACGGTGCCGAGGATCGCGCGGGCGGTCTCCTCGCCGGCTGCGCCGATGGCGGGGCTGTTGCCGTAGGGAGTGGTCTTGGGGAAGATCTGCACGATGCGGATTCGTTTGACGGCGCCGCGTGGAACGGCGGGCTCAAGGCCCCGGTAGACGTCCAGCATGAGCATCTGCCCGGCGGGGGCGGCGCCAGCCGTGGCGCCGGGGGCCACGTCGGGCAGCACCGGCGGGCGGGTGCGAGCCCGTAGCGGGATGGGCGTCTCGCAGCCGATGTTCGCGTCGCGGTAGAGCAGCTCGCGATTGCCGAACACGTCCAGCAGGTACAGGCCCAGGCCGTTGGGCCGCTCCGGCCCGGCCTCGAACGTCAGCGGCCAGGGGCTGTACGAGCAGAGGAAGTACTTCTCGTTCAGCGGCCAGGGCGAGGCGTAGTATTCCCGCGGGCGGCCCTCGGCCTCGGGGAAGGGGACGGCCGGCGTGATTCGCTGGATGGCGGCGTGGTCGTTGTTGCTGACGGATGTATCCACGACGGCGATCGAGCCGCCGGTGTGCGCGTGGTGGGCCGAGGCGGTGAAGACGATCTTGTCGCTGCCGGGGATGGGCTGCGGCTGGAACGTGCAGTGCGGGCTGAGCACGGCATTGCCCCACAGGGCGAAGGGGTTGCCGCCGTCGGGGCGCGTGGCCCAGAGATTCTGGTGGGTGACGGCGTCGCGGTCGATGTAGTCCCAACGTGCGTACAGCAGCATGCCGTCGTTGCCGACGGCGGGGTGCCATTCATTGGTGTCGTGGCGCGACAGCGGGCGCACGTTTCCGCCGTTGGCGTCCACGCGGTGGAGCGTGTACACCTGCCAACGCGTGCCGAATCGCGGATGGAAGCAGCGGCCGTGACCCTGACGGCGCGACGAGGAGAACACGATGTCGCCGCAGGGCAGGTAGGTGGGCATCAGGTCGTCGTATGGCCCCGACGTTACCTGCCGCGGGCTTGCCCCTTCGGGGCCGGTCCCATCGACGCTGACCTCGTAGATGTGGTGGAAGTCCTCGTCGATGGACTTGTTGTCCAGCTTGTTGATGTCGTGCGGCTTGCCGGTGCACTGCACGTAGGCGAACACGACGCGCTTGCCGTCGTAGCTCAGCCGCGGCTCCATGATGCTGCCGCCGGCCAGTTTGCCGTCGAGGACGTCGCGAACCTTCAGCGACTTGCCCGGTTCCTCCAGCACGAACAGCCCGCCGCCCGGCCGCGCGTAAAAGCCGTAGTACTGTCCCACCAGGTGGCTGTAGCGCCCGGGGACGCGCTTGCAGAACAGCAGCCTGCCGAAGTCGAAAGCAGGATTGGCCAGCGCGATTTGCCGCTTCAGGCGCCGCACGGCGAGGTAAAGCTTCTCGGCCTCGGCCTTGTCGTCGCCCAGCGTGGCGAGCTTGGCCTCCAAGTCGGCAAGCTGTCGGGCACCCTCGCGCAGCGTGGGCGACGTGGTGCCCAGGTCCAGCAGAAGCTCCCGCGCCTTCTCCGCGTGGGCTTTCGTCGCGGCCGAGAAGGCGCTGGCGAGGGAATCAGCGTTTACTCGATCTTCCCACCGCCACTCGTGCTCGACCATCGTGTCGAGGTCGCCTTGCACGGGCGCGAACGCCGCCAACGCCCCTGGTTGGCGGGCCGAAGGGTTCTTGGCGGGTGCCCGATTCGAGATCGGCTCTTTGCCGTCGCCGCCCTCCATCTCATACCACCAGCCGCCGTCGCCCTGCTTATCTGTCGAGAAACCCTCCGACGCCAGGTGCCGCTTGCCGCCCGCGTACGCGACGGCCGGGTCCCAGTGCGTGCTGTCGTTGAAGTGCGTGCCCTTCTTGTGGACAACGAAGCGGATCGCGTCGCCCTTCTTCACGTCCAGCGTAAGGTTGGGATCGACGCCCCTGGCGTCCTTCGCTTCGATCTCCGCCTTCCACAGTTCGCGGTCATTTTGACGCACGATGAGTCGCACGCCGTCGCCGCCGTTGGTGTCGAGCTTCCGGGCCGCGCCGGTGATCGTCACGCGCCCGTCGGCGGGCGCGACGAACCGCCGCACGACGGCGCTTTCGCTGCCGGGGTGCTGCCAGTCCTTGCCGACGCGACACCACTGCGGGCCCTCCCAGAACGTCGAGCCCTGCCATGTTCCAGACTTCGGCGCCAGCGGCGTGTAGGTCGTCGAGGGGGCGGGGGCGCCGGCACAGAGCGCCGGCAAGGCCACCATCGCGAGGGAGAGAGTTCGTGTGGTCATAACGGAAGTATAACCCGAATCCGGCGTCTGGGGACCGCCGCGCCCATACCGCGCGGCGAAGCAAGCTGGGCGGCACGGGCTCACGCCGTCGCCGGCTCGGGCAGGTTCATCCGCTTGCCGCCCGCAGCCAGCAGGGCCAGGCCCACCAGCGGCACGGCCGCGTACAGCAGGTACAGTGTCGTGTAGCCGAGACGTTCCACGATGACGCCGCCGGCGCTGCTGCCCAGCCAGTTGGGCAGGCCCACCGCAAGGCCCGCGTAGATGGCCATCGCCAGGCCGCGGCGGGCGGCGGGCACCTTGCGGCGGAGGAACTCGATCGACACGGCGTGGAACGTGCCGAACGACGCCGCGTGCAGGAGCTGCGCCGGCAGGATCGCCCACAGCGTCGGCAGCATGGCGTACACCGCCAGGCGCACCGTGACCGACGCCAGCGACACGACCAGCAGCGCGCGGATGCCGAAGCGGCGGATCAGCCGGCCGCCGAAGAACAGCATCGGCATTTCGGCCGCCGGGCCGATTGCCCACACCCACCCGGCCGGGTCGAGGTGCACCACGTCGCGGAGGTAGTTGGTGAAGAAGTAGTAGTAGGCCGACATGCCCAGCCGGTGCGGCACGGCCACGGCGACGAACAGCCAGAACAGGCCGTCGAAGCAGCCGACGGCCGGCGCGGCGCCGGCGGCCGCGGCGGCCGCCAGGGGCGTGCGGCGACGGTGGCTGTCCGGCAGCAGCATCGAGCTGAGCAGGCAGGCCAGCGTCGTCACCAGCATCGCCCGCATGATCGACGTGCTGGACTTCTCGTTCACCAGGTGCAGCATCGCCGCCGCTGCCAGAACCGCCACGAACCCGATGCTGCCCCAGACGCGCACGCGCCCGTACGTGTGCGCGGGGTCGCTCAGTTCGGCCGAGGCGAGCGTGTCGGTCAGCGGGATGGACGTCTGGCCGAAGAGTCCGAGGAACACCAGCAGCACGGCCGCGACGACGAAGGAACTGGCGGCGTCCAGCGGCAGGAGCACGGCCGCGGCCACGACCAGCCCGGCGATGAGGGCGAGCTTGCGCCGGCCGAGGGCGTCGGCGAGGTGGCCGACGAGCAGCGGCCCGGCCACGCTGGCCAGGGCGAGGAAGCCCTGGAGGTAGCCGACCTGGGAATCGGAGAACCCGCGCGCTCGCAGGAAGAGCTGCACGTAGGGCAGCACGATCCCCATCATGGCGAACAGCACGAAGTAGTGCACCGCGAAGCGGAGATTGACGCCCATGGGCGGGCGACTCTATCCGCGGCGAGGCGGGCGAACAAGCGGGCGATCAGCCGAAAACCAGGAAGTACAGCGTGGCCCCCAGGAACACGCCGAACCAGAACAGCTCGCCTTTGCGGTAACGCAACTGCTCCAACTTCATCGCCGGGCCTCCAGGCATCAGCGTACCGCGCGTCGCCGATTCTGCCAAGGAGGCAAGCGGCTCACTGTCAAGGCCCAGTAGAAATGTCCGCTACTTCGCCCCAGTAGAAATGTCCGCTCGGCTCCGGCGACACTTGTACGATTGTCGCCATGGATGGGAGGAGGATGGACGTTTGGGTTCATTGGGTGTAGGTTCTTTGGCGTCG
>CAYWTX010000604.1:0-2175 GCA_964461295.1 uncultured Planctomycetaceae bacterium
TTCCTGACTTCTCAATACTGGGCCGGCACGGCCACTGTGCCGGTCGGGCCCTTCATGGTCTCACTTCTCCTTAGTTGAGGGTATCTGGGTCTTCAACGCATTGGTGATATGGGCGGGCCGGCTTTGCGGGTTCCAATCGTATTTCACCGCCGGGTCGCCGATGCAGCGCAGGTGGGTGGCGGATTGGATGAAGACCCGGTTGCCCGAGGGCGTCATCGAACCCATCAGGCCGCCGAACCAGGAGGCTGACCCATGGTAGCACCCGGCGAACAGGAAGGGGTCCATGCCGTTCAGGTACTGCTCGACGTAGATATCCGCGGCCGGTCCTGCCTCCTGCAACAGGTTCCGCTCACCCAGGATGCGCACGGCGGCGGGATTGGTGATGTCGGCGGTGACGATGCGCACCATCGCCTTGCGGTCAGTCATCCGTCCCTGGCCGCCCTGGCCACTGCCATCAGGCCGGGGGCCGCGCCACCAGGCGTTGTTGCCGCCATCCGCGTCCAGCAGCGACAGCAAGGTTCTGCCGGCGACCACCACCGTGCCGTCCCGCAAAGCGTTAGGGACCGGGGTGGTGCGCGGTTCGCCGCCGGCGAAGGGGTAGAGCGAGAACGGGGCACGCTCACTCGTCTGCAAGACGATGTGCTCTGGCGTGGCGGTGAGGAAACCGTTTAGCATATAGACACCAGGCAGATCGTACACTTTCTCCAGGTCCACGCGATCCGTGGCGGTGGCCCGCAACCGGTAGACGACGGCGGTTCTCTTGCCTTTGATGCATCCCGCGGTCAGGACCAGGTCGCGGTGCACCAGGAAGCGGTATCCGTACTCTGGGAGCGGCGTGTCTGGGAACTCGCCCAGGACGCGATCATCCTCGGCCCGGCGGATCTGCTGGGCGTCCGGGTAGACAACCACGTTCACCGGTTCGCCTTGTGCGGTGCGCAGGCGCACCACCCGGGCCGACGGGAACTTTGTCTGAAATCTTGGGGTATCCTTGCGTTCCCAGAGGAGTGCGCCGGTTCGGGCGTCGAGGGCGCGCCACGTCCGGCCGTCTGGCAACTTGATGATGAGCACGTTGTCGCAGAGCACCGGACTCAGGTTGCAGGTCTGGGCTTTGTGCCAGTTCTCCGCAAAACGCTTTGCCCATACGAGGCGGCCATCCAGGTCATAGGCCGCCACCTGGCCCTGGCCGTACACGACATAGACGCGCTCGCCATCGCTGACCGGCGTACTCATGGCGTTGCCCACATAACCGTACCACTCGGTCCCCACCATAACGCGGTACTTCTTTTCGACGGCGTCGACCAACGCCGCGATGTCTTGCTTCAACGTCTTATAGTCGGCATTGGCCCGGTTGGCGATGGCCGCCGCGCTGCGGTCGAAGGCCTCCAGCAGTTTCGGGTCATTGTCGGCGTCCTGGATGGTCTTGCGCCAGGCCGGCAGGCGTTCGACCAATTTCGCTGTCATCGGTGCGATGACCGCCTCGGGCGAACTGAGAGACCAGGTGAACAGCGAATTTCCAGCCTGGCCCCGGAGAATCCAGAAAACCGCGGCAATGTCGATCACCTGCTGAAGCCGCGCCGCCTCCTCCGGAGTTTTTCCGTCACAGAGCAGCGGCAACACCCGCGTCTGCCAGAGCACCTTGCCACTGTGGGCGTCCGCGCAGGTCAACCAGTCCGGTTCGCCGACGGCGAAGACGCGGTCGCCCACCACGACGGGATCGGCCATCGACCAACCGGGCAGGCGCGTCTTCCACACGAGGTTCTTCGACTTCTCGTCGGTCACGTCCCAGACCTTGGCGGTGGTCTTGCCTTTCAAGTCCATCTTTATTCCGTAACTCTCCGCCATCAGGGGCCGGTCCACCTGCGCCGGCGTCCCGTCCCAGAACTCCGCCACCGGCGTCGCGCCGGGGAAACAGGCATTGCCGTCGCCGCGAAACCCGACCGGGCGCTGGGGTGAGGGATAAAAATCCTTGTGGCCCAACGGCACATCCTGGGCAACGGCGCCGGCGGACGGACCGGTTTCACCAGCCATCGCAACGTTCAGCAGGAGAAGACTGCCGGTCAAGAGACCGGGCAAAATCGATTTCATGAGGTTCTCAATTTGTTGCGCGTACTGTCAAACCTGACAACATTCTCTCCCTTTTCATCGTTTTCATCCAACTTTCGACAGCACCGAACA
>CAYWTX010000605.1:0-2120 GCA_964461295.1 uncultured Planctomycetaceae bacterium
CGACGCCAAAGAACCTACACCCAATGAACCCAAACGTCCATCCTCCTCCCATCCATGGCGACAATCGTACAAGTGTCGCCGGAGCCGAGCGGACATTTCTACTGGGGCGAAGTAGCGGACATTTCTACTGGGCCTTGACACCGGTGGCCGCTCGCCGCGAGGCGGCTACGTTGCAGGTTCGCGCCGTTCCGATGTGCATCGGGCTTCCTCGACCCAAGGAACGCCCCATGACTTCACGATGGCGTTACAGGCGCTCTCGCCGGCCCCGGGCCATTCGGGGACCTCTTCTCCCATCGCCGGATGAGCCAGGCCACCGCGATCGCCACCGCTCCCAGCACGCCCACGCTCGTCGACGGCGCCGCCAGCGCGCCCAGCACCCACGCCGTCGGACCCGACAGCAGGATGCCCAGGAACGCCAGCGCGTTGGCGGCCGCGATCACCGATCCCCGCCGCTGGGCCGCGGGACGCACCTGGATGAAGCTCTCGCACGGGATCATGAGGACTCCGCCGCCGGCGCCCGCCGCGAAAAACGCCGCGCACAGCGCCGCGTATCGCAGGCCCTCCGGCAGCGCCGCTGCCGCCGGCACGGCCGCCAGCGCCGCACCCGTCGCCAAAGCGGCCGGCGCCAGCACGCGCTGCCATGCCCGGCGGCACAGTTCTCCTGAACTGTGATCCCCGGGCACAGACCTGGCAATCTGTCCCACCTGAATCGCCCTGCCCGCCACCACGCCGCCGACGGCGACGCCCGCCAGTTCCGCCGCCGCCAACACGCTCGCGTCGCGCTCCGTGCCGCCCAACTCGCCGATCGCCAGCACGTTGATGAGCTGAAGCTGGCAGGCCCCCAGGAACCAGACGAACGCGTCAGCCAGGATCGTCCCGCCCAGCAGGCGGTCCGCCCACGCGCCGCCCAGCACGCGGACCGTCTGCACCGGCCCCGTCCACGGGAACGGCGCCGCCGGCATCGCCGCCGCCCGCCGAGGAACGCCCAGGCTCGCCGCCAGACCCGCCCCCGCCACCACCAACGCCCCGACCGCCACCGCCGCCGGACCGCGCCAATGAACCACCAGCCCCGCCGACATCGCCCCCAGCAGAATCGCCGCCGTCACCACGGCCTTCAGCACGCCGTTGGCTGCGGGCACATACCACGCCGGGTACAGTTCGGGAATCGAGCCGTTCAGCGCCGGGCTGAACATCGCCGCCTGCAAACCGATCGTCAGCACCATCGCCAGCACCAGCGCCCAGCTGCCGTACACCAGCCCCGCCGCCCCCAGCGACATCGCCGCCAGTTCCATCGCCTTGGACGCGATCACGACCCGCCGCTTGGCGAACCGGTCGGCCAACCACCCCGCTGGCGCCGCCGCCAGCACGAACGGCAGCGCGAACAGCACCATCATCACGTTCTGCAAGTACGCCATCCCCGCCGCGACCGCCAACTGCATGGCCGCCATGCGATAGAAATTGTCGTTGAAAGCCCCCAGCGAATACGCAGCCGCCATGGCGACGAACTTGCCCCGCCCGGCTCGGACGTCGGCGACCTGATCTGCACTCAGCGTCATGCGTCGCGACGATACCCGCCGCCGCGCCCCGGAGCAACCCGGCGATGCCAGGTTCCATGTGCCGGCCCGACCCATTCCCCAACAGAGCCGTCCCTTAGGGACGGTCGCGTGCGAATGAGGGACCGCTTCCGCCCGCCGACGCGATGGAGGCGGGACCAGCTCAACGAACCCGGTGAACGATTCGGCAACCCAACAGAGCCGTCCCTTAGGGACGGTCGCGTGCGAACGAGGGACCGCTTCCGCCCGCCGACGCGACGGAGGCGGGACCAGCTCAACGAACCCGGTGAGCGATTCGGCAACCCAACAGAGCCGTCCCTTAGGGACGGTCGCGTGCGAATGAGGGACCGCTTCCGCCCGCCGACGCGACGGAGGCGGTCACCGGTCCGGAGGCAACCGTGCCGACACGGCACGGCTCCGTTGGGAACCCGCAAAGGCGACGCCTTCTCCGTTGCGATCCCCCGGCCGCCCGCGGACGCGATGGAGACGGTCACCGGTCCGGAGGCAACCGTGCCGACACGGCACGGCTCCGTTGGGAACCCGCAAAGGCGACGCCTTCTCCGTTGC
>CAYWTX010000606.1:0-2574 GCA_964461295.1 uncultured Planctomycetaceae bacterium
GCAGACGGCGTCGGCGGCGGGGCAGGTGAGTTCGGCCAGCCAGAGCCTGGCGCAGGGCAGCAGCGAGCAGGCGGCGGCGATCGAGGAGACGACCTCCAGCGTGGAGGAGATGGCCTCGATGACCAAGCAGAACGCGGCGAACGCCGCCGAGGCCAAGGGCCTGGCCGGGGCGGCTCGCGGTTCGGCCGACAAAGGCGCCGAGGCCATGACGCGCATGAGCAAGGCCATCGACGACATCAAGAAGTCGAGCGACCAGACGGCGAAGATCATCAAGACCATCGACGAGATCGCGTTCCAGACCAATCTGCTGGCGCTCAACGCGGCCGTCGAAGCGGCCCGCGCGGGCGAGGCGGGCAAGGGGTTCGCCGTGGTGGCCGAGGAAGTGCGCAACCTGGCGCAGCGGTCGGCCGAGGCGGCGAAGAACACGGCCTCGATGATCGAGGAGAGCGTGAAGAACGCCGACAACGGCGTTCACATCAGCAAGGAAGTGGCCGGTTCGCTGGGCGAGATCGCCGATGGGTCGCGGAAGGTGAACGACCTGGTGGCGGAGATCGCCGCGGCCAGCAACGAGCAGGCGCAGGGGATCGAGCAGATCTCCACGGCCGTGGGGCAGATGGACCAGGTGACGCAGAGCAACGCGGCCAACGCCGAGGAATCGGCGTCGGCGGCCGAGGAGTTGAGCGCCCAGGCCGAGGAGATGAACAGGATGGTGGCGGAGTTGCGGAAGCTGGTCGGCGGGTCGCGGGCACAGGCGACGGAGGTCGCGAAGCCCAAGCCCCTGGACTTCCATGCCGACAGCGGCGGCGGCGCCGGAGCGGCGCGGACGTCGGTGGCGAAGGCCAAGGCGTCGGTGGCGAAGGCCAAGCAGAAGACGGTGCACACGAAGGCCGGTTCGCCGAAGATGCCGCACGCCACGCCGGAGGAAGTGATCCCGATGGGCGACGAGAAGGAACTGGCGTCGTTCTGATGCGAGCAGGAAACGGCAATCCCCGGGCGGCTCCGATGCCGCCCGCGGAACTGCCGTACGCGGGAAGCCCGCGGTGCCTCGGGATTGCCGGCGGCGACCGGAAGCCGGCGCGAAGCGTCCGAGCCACTTCGGAAGGCGCCTGAGCAAAGAGGTTCGCGTCGTCGGAAAGAGAACGTGATAGCGGGAGGGAACTGGCATCGGCGTATGCGGTGGTTCGATGAGTTGGAGCCAACGGAGGAGCGGTCCCATGGCAACTGCCGTCCTGGAGCATGAGGAGTTGACGGAATCGCAGTTCCAGGATATCGCATCGCTGGTGCGGGATGTGTGCGGGATCAGCCTGCACGACGGCAAGAAGGAGTTGGTCAAGGCGCGGCTGGGCGGGCGGCTGCGGCACCTCGGACTTCGCAGCTTCGGGCAGTACTTGGACTATGTGCACGCGGAGTCCGGCTCGGGGGAGTTGCGGGCGATGCTTGACGCGCTGTCGACGAACCAGACGAGCTTCTTTCGCGAGCAGGATCACTTCGACTTCCTGGCCGAGAACGTGCTGCCGGAGTTCGTCACGGGCGGTCGGCGGTCGCAGCCGCTGCGGATCTGGTCGGCGGGCTGCTCGACGGGCGAGGAGCCGTACTCGATCGGGATGACGATCTGCGAGGTGATGCCGGAGGCGGCTCTGCGCGACGTGCGGGTGCTGGCGACGGACATCTCCTGCAAGGTGCTCGCGCGGGCCCGGCAGGGGCTGTACCCGGCCGAGCGGCTGGCGAGCGTGCCGAACTGGGCGAAGACGAAGTACTTTGCCCCGCACGACGCGGCCGGCGGGCTGCACGCGGTGAAGGCGGCGGTGCGCAACCTGGTCTCGTTCGGGCGGCTGAACCTGATGGAGAGTTGGCCGATGCGCGGGCCGTTCGACGTGATCTTCTGCCGCAACGTGATGATCTACTTCGACAAGCCGACGCAGGGCCGCATCGTGGGGCGATACTGGGACCTGCTGCGGCCTGGCGGAGTGCTGTTCATCGGGCACTCGGAGAGCCTCACGGGCATTCGACACAAGTTCCAATACGTCCAGCCGACGGTATACCGCCGGCCGCAAGGGATGGCGCCGTGAAACACATTGTTGGCGTGGGCGACATGCGGATAAGCCGGGAAGCGCAGGACGTGGTGGTGACGCACGCCCTGGGAAGCTGCCTGGGGATCGCGGCGCACGACCCGGCGGCGGGCGTGGGCGGACTCCTGCACGTGATGATGCCGACATCGGACATCAACCCGGAGAAGGCGAAGGCCTACCCCTTCATGTTCGTGGATACGGGTGTGCCGGAGTTCTTCCGGTCGCTGTATGACGCCGGCGGGCTGAAGTGCCGGCTGATCGTGAAGGTAGCCGGCGGGGCCAATGTGCACGACGCGGAGGGCGACCGGTTCGCGATCGGCAAGCGGAACCTGGTGATCCTGAAGAAGTTGCTGTGGAAGAACGGGGTCCTGATCAAGGGCGAGGACACGGGCGGCAGTTGGCCGCGGACGATGTACCTGGAGATCGGCACGGGGCGCGTGTGGATCAGCACCGCGGGGGCGACGAAGGATCTGTAGCGAAGCGGCCGCGATCGGCCGAGGGAAAG
>CAYWTX010000607.1:0-17782 GCA_964461295.1 uncultured Planctomycetaceae bacterium
GGCCGTGCTGGCTGCGGCTACCTCCCCGCCAGGCGGATCTTCGTGGCCGTCTCGCCGCCGTTCAGCAGGTACACGAGCGGCAGGGGCCGGTCGGTGCCCTCGATGAACGCCGGCCGCGCCTGCCACGGGGCCACGCTCAGCACGTTCGCCAGGTCCATCCAGTACTGGAGGCGGCGCGGCCCGAGGCCCCACGTCATATGGAAATGATTGGCCGGGGCGTACTGCTTGTACTCCGCCATCGTCGCGTATCTGGGCACCACGAACGTGTGCGGCCAGGTCGGCGTGCTTGTGCTCGCCACGGCCTGGGCCAGCTCGGCCGGCATCTCGGTCGTCACGGCCTCGTCCCAGACGAGGCTGAACTTGTCGCTCGGGGCGAAGTAGGTCATGCGCGCCGCGAGGCCCTCGATGCCGCCCGGCGTCATGAACGTCACGCTGTTGCCGCCGCCGGGGAAGTACCCCGGGTCGGCCAGCGGCATGCTCACGCCCTTCATGCACGTGCTGGCCGCGGCGCCCGGCTTAGCCGCCCAGTTGAAACTGGCCGAGCCGCTGTTGTCGCCGTCGACGAACCCGCGCTTCGCCCACAGTTCCTCGCCGGTGAACTCCACGCCCATCTTCTTCGCCATCGCCTGGATTTCCCACGGCTCCCACACCTTGCGGAAGTCCATGAACAGCGGCGGCGCGCCGCCCGACAGCCACGTCATGAACAGCATCGTCAACAGCCCCTGCACGTCGGCCTCGGTGGCGTACGGCAGGGCCGCCTTCCCGCCGTTGTGGTCGAACGTCGAGTTGAACAGGCTCTCCATCGCGTCGGCCACCGGCAGCGGAATACCCCGCGGATCGCTGCCCCACTCGAGCTGACTCATGAAGCCGCCGCCCACCGCGTTCAGGTCGGCCATCAGGTCCCGAATGATCAGGTACATCGCCAGCGAGGTGTCGAACCGCCGGCTGTCGGCCTCGTCGCGCAGCACCAGCCGCTTGCCCACGTGCTTGTCCACCCACGCCCGCAGGCCGGCCAGTTCGCCGGCGTCGTAGGCGCCCTTGGCGAGCATGTCGGCCAGGAGCTTCATGTCCAGCCGCGTGATCTCCAGGCCGAAGGTGCGCCGCGTGGCGATCACGTGCGCCATGGCCGTTTCCATGCCCATCGAGTCGTGCCCGAAGACCACCACGCGCCGGCCCATGAGTCCCACGCGCGTCAACGCCGCGTAGCACCAATCGACCAGTGCCGCGGCCGTCTCCTTGGTCATCCCGGGGTCCTGGCCGGTGTCCGGCCAGGTGCCGACATTCAGGGCCGCCAGGCGGCCCATCTGGGCGAGCGCCCCGTTCACCGCGTGGGCGAAGACGACGCCCGGCTTGGGCCCGCTGTTGCCGCACGTGATGTTCACCGGCATGTCGGGGGGGAAGTGGCTCAGCAGGCTGATCAGCGTGAGCTGCGGGAACGCCCAGGTGTCGGGCGCCAGCACGATGGCGTCCACGCCCGCCTTACGGAACTGCCCGGCCACGATGTCGGCCTGCTTCTCGCCGTCGATCAGCACGGGCGAGTAGACGACCTCCACCGGCGAGCCGTCGGGCATGCGGACGTTCCTGGCGACGACGTCGGCCACCATCTGCACGATATTCACGCACCGCTGCCGCGACTCCTTGTCGATGCGCGGATCGCTGGTGGCGCACACGCCGAATGTGACGGCCTTGGCGGCCGCCTTCGTCGCGGCAGGCAGCTTCTTCGCAACAGCAGCTTCGGACTGGCTCATGGGGTGTCTCCTGTCTTTCCGGGAAAAGTGCAGACCGACCACGACCGGAGATGATACACGCGCCGGCCGCAATGCAAAAGATGGTGGATGCAGATCGCCGGTGCCGCATCGGCTGTCCTACCGGCTCTCCAGCGCCGCGCGGGCGTGGTGGGCCAGCGGGCCGCGCCAATCGCGTGCGAAACGTTCCAGCACCACTCCAGCGGCGCCGTCGTGGTCGCCGCAGGCGAACAGCCCCACGGCCAGGGCCAGTTCGCGCAGCGCGCGGCTGCGGGCCTCGTTGTGGTTCACGGCCCGGGGTTGATCGCTGAACACGGCGTCCCAATCGGTCTGGTGGTTGCCCGTCACCAGGTGGAAGGTGAGCAGGCGGGCCAGCAGCGGCGGAAACTGCCGCTGGGCGTCGAACCGGGCCAGCGCCGCGCAGGCGGCTGAGATCGCCTGCGCGTGCGACAGGTTCACGTCGGCGGCGATGGAGTGCCACTCCGCCAGCGCCTGCAGTTTGCCCAGCACCGCCGGGAACAACTCGGCCGTGGGGGCTCCCGCGGCCGCCCAGAGCAGCGTGTCCAGTTCGCTGCGGCTGGCGCCGAACTGGTCCATGCCGCGGTAGTTCCACCCGCGGTCCCAGCCGCGGGCGGCGATGGCGGCGGTCAGCGTGGCGGAGGCGGCCGCGTCGCCCATCAGGCCCAGCAGCACGGCCAGGCGCTCGCGGCGGGCGGGTTCGCCAGCGCCCGCCAGGGCCGAGCGCAGGCGCGGGCGGGCCCGGTCGGCATGGGCGAACAGAACGGCCAGGTCGCGGTGGGCGTGCGGCTCGGCCGCAACGGCGGCATCGAGCGCCGCGCCGCCCAGCGGGAACGGGTCGGGCGCGCAGGCCGCCTCGTCGAGGACGCCCATGGCGATGAGCCGCCGCTGGATGGGCGCGAAGTCCACGTCGCGGATGCGGCCGCCGGTGGCGACGGCCGCGGCCGCGACGAGCCCGGCCGCGTAGCCCTGGTTCTGCACACACGGCTGCATGCGAAGGACGGGCATGGCGTCGCGGTGGGCGCCGATCCCCAGGCCGGTGACCAGCACGCCCTCCAGCCCGCGCGGCAGCAGCGCCCGCAGAGGCACGACCGCGCGGTACTCCTGTTTGCCAGGCGGCACGGCCGTGAACATCGGGTGAATCGTGAAGCCGTGCGTGTCGAAATTGCTGGAGGCAATGTTGACGGCATCGGGCCAGGTGCGGCCGGCGAAGATGTCCTCGGGTTGGACCATGACGTCGGCAACGACGCGTCGCCGCTCGCGGGTGCTGAGAATGGGGGCCAGGTCGAACCGCTCGCGGAACTTCCGCCTGGCGGCTACGAAGCTGCGCGTCGCGTCCCGCACGTCGCCGTCGTCGGCGAAGGTGTGATCGCTGTTGGCGTAGTCGCGTCCCGGCTCGCGCGGCGAGAGGCCCGTGCCCTGCACGGCCGCGCGCTCCAGCCCCGGCTGGATCGTTTCCGCGCCGGCGGCGGCGGCGATGTCCGCGGCGCCGCTGGCGTCCACCACGCAGCGGGCGCGGACCAGCCCGCATCCGGCCGGGCCGGCGACGACCACGCCGGACACGCGGCCATCCTGGACCTGCACGCCGCAGGCGATGGTGTCGGGCCACAGCTCGGCGCCCGCCTCGCGCAACGCCCTCAGCCACCACGTGCGTTTCCACTCGACGCGCCACCCGCCCGGGCGTGCGGCGGGGTCGGGCGGGCCCATGGCGGCCACGCCGGCGTCCACATCGGCGGTGAAGCCGGCGCGGTGGCCGAAGTAGTAGCGCGAGATCTGCCCCCACGTACCCAGGCCGCCCAGGCCCGCCAGGGCCTCGACCACCAGCGTGCGGCGCCCCTGGCGAGCGGCAGCGATCCCGGCCGGGGCGCCCGCCGTGCCGCCGCCCACCACCAGCACGTCGACCTCGCCAAGCACCGGCATGGCCGCGGGGAGCTCGATGGCGGGCAGACCGGATGCCCGCGCGCCGCGCAGATCGCGCCCGTCCAGGTGCAGGCCCGCCAGCGGCTGGGCGCCGCGGCAGCGCAGGGTCAACTCGCCGGCCGATCGCGGCGGCAGGCCCGCGGCAACGGCTTGGCCCGCGGCCTGCCCGATCTCCATGAACTTGCAGGGCTGAAGGAACTTCGCGGCCTCGTCGTCGGGGAGATCGCCGGCCGGTGGAAGCACCCACAGCCCCCGGACACTACGTTCCAGCCGACCCGGCGGCAGGAAGAAGACATTGTCTGCCGTGAAGAACTGCCGCGGGTCGAAGAGCCGCAGGCGGGCATCGACTTCGAGGGCCGCCAGGCTCGCGGGGTCCTCCACGTCGAGCGCCGCCTCGAACCAGTGCCGCCACAGCGGCAGTTCCCGCGCCGTGTTCCTGTCTGCTCGCCAGGCGACGCTGCCGGCCGGGACGGCCCCGGGTGGGGCTTGAGGCGCAGCCAACGTCCAGGCGAACTGGACATTCCGCCGGCCGGTGCAGCGGAACGTGCAGCCGGCCTGGCGGGCGAAGGTCGCCGTCCACGTGGCGTCGATGACGGCGCGGGCGAGCACGGCGGCCCGCCCGGCCCGCGACAGGATGGCGGCACCGGCCACACGCCCATCGCCGGCGATCAGCGCCCCGCCCGGTTGGCAGCCGTAGAGCAGTTCGACGCCGGCGTGCAGCAGCTCGCGTTCGAGCGTCTCCTTGACGTGCATGGGGGTGGGCACGCCGAGGGCAAACAGGCGCCGCGCCAGGAGGCCGGCCGGCTCACCGGCTGGGTCGGCGAAGCGGGCGAAGGCAGTCACGTCTTCGCCGAGGTAGGTTCGCGGCGTGGCCAGCAGGACGCGGCACCCGGATTGGGCGGCGGCCAGCGCGGCGGCAGCGGCGGCCGTGGTGCCGCCCACGATGAGTACGTCCACGTCAGCGACGACAGCGGCAGCGGCGGTGGCGTTCACGAATGCTCCTTCCTTCGGCAGTGTGGAGGGATTATACTGCGGCCGGGCCGCAAGCTTCGCGAGTGTAACTGCCAGACTGACAGCATGCCAGAGCCGATGGTCGCGCGGGGATCGTAGCGATAAGCCACGGAACTTCCGCGAGTTTCGTGCGTTGCAGAGCCACTGGCATTGTCGTTGCATAGCGAGATGGACCGCGAAAATCGCAAGAAGAAGAAACGCAAGCATTCGGAAGATGAGAAGCGCCGCGAGGCGGGCCGGCGCCGGGCGCTGCCCTGTTGCTGAACGCCTCGCCGCATCGCGGGAAAAGGAAGTCGATACGCGACGCCTGTGCGGGAAAGCGAACTTCGCTGACGAATAAGGGTTGAACCCGACGTCGGTTTCTGCGTACATTCTACGGTTTCCCAGTCCATGACGGCTGCTTCCAGGACTGGCGAGACATCTTGCTGGTCGCCGGAAGCTGGTCGCCGGAAGCTGAATTCGGAGCCAACGAATGATCGAAGTGAAGAATCTCACCAAGTGGTACGGGCACGTGCTGGCCGTCGACAACATCTCCTTCCGTGTCGAGAAGGGCAGCATCGTCGGTTTCCTGGGCCCCAACGGAGCCGGCAAGAGCACCACGCTCAAGATCATGACCTGCTACCAGCCGGCCACGTCCGGCACGGTGAAGGTCGACGACTTCGACGTGCTGAGCCAGTCGCTGGACGTCCGCCGGCGCGTGGGGTACATGCCCGAGGCCGTGCCGCTGTACCCCGAGATGCGCGTGGACGAGTTGTTGATGTTCCGCGCGGCGCTTCGCGACGTGCCGGTTGCCAACCGCCGCGCGGTCATCGAGCGCGTGGCGGAGCGCTGCTGGCTGAGCAAGCCGCAGAACGTGTGCCGGCGCCGCGTGGGCGAGCTCAGCCGCGGCTACAAGCAGCGCGTGGGCCTGGCCGAGTGCATGCTGCACAACCCGCCGGTGCTGGTGCTGGACGAGCCGACGATCGGCCTGGACCCCAACCAGATCCGCGCGATGCGCGAGTTGATCAAGGAACTGGGGCACGATCACACGATCATCCTGTCCAGCCACATCCTGGCCGAGGTCGAGCAGACCTGCAACCAGATCGTGATCATCGGCGGCGGGCGGATTGTCGCCCAGGGCAGCACCGACGAGCTCCGCAAGCAGGCGACCGGCACGGCCCGCGTGGTGGCCGAACTCCGCGGCGCCTCGGCGCCGGACATGACGGCCGCGCTGAAGGCCCAGGAAGGCATCAAGGACGTCTCGGCCGAGGCGATCGGGCAGTGGACGCGGATGGCGATCGACTGCGACGGCAAGGCCGATCGGCGAGCCGAGATCTACCGCCTGGTGGCCGACAAGGGCTGGCAGCTTCGCGAGCTTCGCCACGCGGTGGGCTCGCTGGAAGACTTCTTCGTGCAGGTGACCTACCAGCAGAACATGCAGCAGGCGGCGGACAAAGCCGTCGGCTAGAGAAGACGTTGATTCGCTAACTCGCCGGATGGGCGGGTTGACTGGTTAACTGGTTAACTGGTTGACTCGTTAACTGGTTGACTCGTTAACTGGTTAGCCCGTTAACGAGCATCAGACAGGAGTCCAGAGCATGGGCAAAACGCTAACGTTGGCCAAGCGCGAATTGCTGGCCTACTTCGTCTCGCCGATCGCCTACATCATCGGGGCGCTGTTTCTTCTGGCCAGCGCCGCGTTGTTCTTCGGCAGCCTGCAGATCGGCGGCGAGGCGTCGCTGCGCCCGCTGTTCCAGATCATGGCCCTGCTGATGGTCGCGGCCGTGCCGCTGCTGACCATGGGCCTGCTGAGCAAGGAATACGACAGCGGCACGATCGAGACGCTGATGACCAGCCCGGTGACGGAGACCGAGGTGGTCATCGGCAAGTTCCTGGGGGTCTTCGCGTTCTATCTCCTCCTGTTGGCCAGCACGCTGCTGTTGCTGGGCCTGACGATCGTGTTCGGGCGGCCCGACTTCGGCGTGGCGGTGATGGGCTACCTGGGGATGGTGCTGCTGGGCGCGGCGTTCATCTCGGCGGGGCTGCTGGCCTCGGCGATGACTCGCCACCTGCTGGTGGCCGTGGTGGTGGCGACGGTGATCCTGGGCTGCCTGGCGATCCTGATGGGGATGGTGGTGCGGCTGGGCGTGAGCCCGTGGGACCAGGTGGCCGACAACCTCAACGCGATGAAGTGGTTCACGTATTTCTCGCGCGGCGTGTTCGACACGCGCGGGCTGGTGTACTTCCTGAGCGCAACCGTCCTGATGCTGTTCCTCAGCGTCAAAGTGTTGGAGAGCCGACGATGGCGATAAACACGTCCACGAAACCCGCGGAACAGTTGAACGAGAATCTCAGCCGCCCGGCCGCGGCGGCGTCGGCCGTGCTGGCGGTGCTGCTGGCCGCCGCGGCGGTGATCGCCATGTTCACCGTCAAGTTGGCCAGCTTCCAGGGCTGGGTGCTGCTCATCGGCGGAGCCGTGCTGTGCGCCGTCGCCGTCGGCGTGAGCATCCAACTGTTGATGAAGCAGGTGTGGGCCCAGAAGTTCCTGCTGGGGTTCTACCTGGTGGTCATGCTGGCCGAGGTGACGGCCCTGGTGTCGGCCGTGCTGTGGGGCCAGCCGGAATGGTGGAAGGCCGGCATACACCTGGCGGCGGTCATCCTGCCGGTGCTGGTGCTGACAGCCGGCGTGGCGGGCCTGCTGGCGGCGGCCTCGGCGCCCAACACCCGCCTGCGCTACGGCTCGATGGTGGGCGTGACGGTCGGCGTGGTGGCCGCCCTGGTGATGGTGGTCAACCTCTACGCCCAGAAGAACTACTTCCACCGCTCGATGGAGACGCTGGGGCAGTACAGCCTTTCCGAACGGACCAAGAAGGTCCTGAGTTCGGTGAAGGACCCGCTGCGATTCACCGTCGTCTACACCTCCACCGACAAGGCCAAGAAGACCCCCGAGCGCCGCGACCGCGTGATGGAACTGCTGGAAGACGCCAAGGTCTACGGCCACAAGGTCGAGGTCGTCAACGTCACCAACGACACGCAGAAGGCCGCGCTGATCGAGCGGCTGCGGGCGAAGCTGGGCGGCCAGGCCGGCAAGCATGCCGAGTACCTCAAGGGCTACCAGGCGCAGGGCAAGGAGTTGTTGGCGGTCCTGGCCAAGGCCGGTGAGGAATGGCGCAACCAGGAACCCAACAGCTTCCTGAACATGTGGGGCCTGAGCGTCGAGACGGCCAACGCGCTGAAGAAAGATTCCGGCAAGCTCGAGCAGGCGCTGGACAAGGTTGACAAGGGCCTCGCCGGGCCGGGATTGCCCGACTACGCCGAGCTGGCCCGCGAGGCCAAGGAAGGGCTGAACCCACTCAAGAGCGATCTGGAGAAACTGACGGAGGTGATCAAGGGCCTGAAGGAAACCGCCGACGCCCTGGGCAATGCCGAGAAGCGCCAGGTCGCCACGGCCGCTCTGCAGCAGGTCGCCGCAGCCGCCAAGGACGTGGCCGACGGCCTGGGCAAGGCCGGCGCCGCCCAGGGCGACCCGGCCGAGGCGATGAAGAAGTACGTCGCCGGCCTGCGGCGGACGGCGCAGCTCGCTGCCGCCACGGCGCGCCAGCTGGACGGCATCGCCGGCGAGGGCAAGGCGGAGTTCATCCGGGCCCTGCCGGCCCTGCGGCTGCAAGTGATGCTCCAGGGCGGCATGCAGGGATCGCTGCCGATCAGCCAGTACTACGCGATGAAGGCGCGGGAGATGACGGAGGAGGCCGCCGACACCGAAGGCGTCATCAAGGCCACCAAGAGCGAATACCAGGCGAAGTACATCGACCAGCAGCTCCGCCCCGCCGCGGCGACGGCGGTTGAGGAGATGGCCGCCACGGGCGAGAAGGCCAAGGCCGCCCTGGAGAAGCTCGGCGCCGTGGACGCCGCCAGCCGCAAGGCGTTCGCCGCCGCCGCCGAGGGCAAGCTGTTCGACAACATCCTGCCCAAGGTGAAGGAACTGCTCGCCGCGGCCGAGAAACTGCCCGAAGTGAAGGACACCTCGCTGGTCAGCGACGTTTCGCGCGAGAACATCGTCATCCTGGAGACCGAGAAGACCGCGAAGGTCGTGTCGTTCGACGAGGCTTGGGTGCTACAGACGCGACCGATGGGCCCGGTCGCCGACGAGGGCGAGCAGCGGACGTTCAACGCGGACGCAGCCATCGGCAGCCGCCTGCTTTCGATCACCAACGAGCCGTTCGCGACGGTGCTGATCGCCCACTTCGAGGCGCAAGTCCCGCCGGAGATGGCGCGGATGATGCCCCCGCCGCCGCAGAGCGACATCCCGGCGCGGGCGCTGAACGCGCTGCGCCAGCGATTGGAGGACTCCAACTTCAAGGTCAAGGAATGGAACCTGAGCGAGGAGATGCCCAAGGACGACGAGGCGGACGCCAAGGACGGCAAGAAGGCCCCGCCGAGGGTCCTGCTGGTGCTGCCGCCCCCTCCGCCCCAGGAACAGAACCCGTTCCAGCAGCAGCAGCAGCAGATGCCCATGCCGGGCTTCAAGCCCGAACATGCCCAGAAGGTGATCGACGCGATCAACTCCGGCACGCCGGCGATCTTCCTCGGCTCGTTCCTCTGGCCGCGACAAGGCAACATGTTCTCGCCGCCGGCGCCGCAGAACTACGCGTTCAACGACTACCTCCGCAACGAGTGGGGTCTGGACCTGCGGACAGAGTACCTGGTCATCCCGGCCGTCACCGATGAGCGGAACCCCGGGCGCTACAAGTTCGACCCGCAACGGTTCCGCTACCTGGCGCTGAGCGCGTTCACCGGCCAGCCCATCGGCGAGCCGCTGGCCGACCAGCGTGTGCTGTGGCGGTTCGCCTGCCCCATCGAGCGGGGCAAGGACGCCCGCGGCGAGCCCAAGGCCCCCCCAAAGGGCGTGGCGATCGAGACCGTGCTGCGGGTGCCCGCCCACATGAAGGCCACTTGGGCCACCAAGAGCATCGAACGCCTCGACCGCCAGATTCGCGGCGGCGATGGCAGCTACATCTTCCCCGACTACAATGCCGGCGACCTGCCTCCGCCGATGGAGCTGGTCGTGGCGGCCACGAGGGCGGCGGCAACGCCCGCGACGAAGGACGCCAACTCCGCCGAGGCCGCCCCCGCCCCGGCGAGGATCGTCGTCATGGGCGTCGGCAGCTCGATGATGGACGGCTACCTCGATCAGCCGGTGCCCGTGTTCGACGAGAAGGGCACCATCTCGGTGACCGACCCGCCCCGCGCCGACGCCGACCTCGTCGTCAACAGCGTCTACTGGCTCGTGGGGCGGAAGAACCTGATCGCGGCCGGACCCGTGACGGCCACGATGCGGGAGATCGGGCCGGTGACCAAGGGCCTGCTGATCGCGTTGTACTGCATCGTCCTGCCCGGCGCGGTGGTGGGCGTGGGCGGAATCGTATTGTTGCGCCGCCGCTCGTAGAGAGCGGCGCTTCGGGGCCCGCCCGCTTCAGCGGGCAGGCCTGTTGGTCTTTATCTTCGTTTTGTCTTGCGCGAACTGAACTCATAATCCTGACGGAGTCCAAGACGATGAAACCGAAAACAGCGATTGTTCTCGGCGCCATCCTGCTGGTGTGCCTCTTCCTGGTCGTGCTCTCCGGCAGCGATCTGTTCAAGCCAAAGTCCCAGGACAACGACGGTCCCAAAGAGCAGGACGTGCTCAAGGCGCCGCCCGGGAAGATCGCCCGGCTGGTCGTCGAGGGGCGCGGGCAGAAGATGGTCTTCGAAAAGGGCGCCGACAAGTGGCGGCTGACCGAGCCGGTCGCCGGCCAGGCCGAGAGCTGGCGCGTCGACGGCATCGCCGACAGCCTGAAGGACCTCAAGGGCACGACCGCCCAGGAGATCGACGCCGCCACCAGCGGGCTGGACAAGCCCGTGTGGACTGTGACGGCCATGTACCGCGCCGACAACGGCAAGGAGACGACGCAGAAGCTTCTGATCGGTCGCCCGCGGCCGATGGAGGCCGACCAGACGTACGTGAAGCTCGAAGGCGGCAAGACGACGTACGTGGTGAAGGTGGACTTCCGCGGCAAGCTGGACAAGCCCGTCAGCGACTTCCGCGACGGAACGGTGCTGGACCTCAAGGCCGACAAGGTCGTCCGCGTCGCCGTCGCCGGGGCGCAGAACTACGAGTTGGCCAAGCGCGACGGGCGCTGGGGCATCGTGCGCCCGGTGTCGGCCAAGGCGGACGCCGAGGCCGTGAAGAAGGTCGTGGACAAGGTCGCGTCGCTGAAGGCCAGCGAGTTCCTGCCCGAGGCGCCGAAGAACCTTTCGCCCTTCGGGCTGGACAAGCCCGCCCTGACCGTCGAGGTGGAGATGGAGGCGGAGGTTCCGGCCTCGGCGCCTTCCACGCAGGCCTCGCAGCCGGCGCCGCCGCCCAAGCCCGGGGCCAAGCACGTGTTGGAGATCGGCGCCCCCTCGCGGCTGGGCGACAAGCTGTACGCCAGGCTGCGCGGCGCCAATGAGGTGTTCACCGTGGACAAGGACCTCCAGAAGGACCTCGGCCCCGCCCTCAACGACCTGCGCGACAAGAAGGTCGTGGACGTGCTGGCCGACGCGGTGGCCAGCGTCGAGTTGACGCTGCCCGGCGGCAAGGTGAAGCTGGAACGTAAGGACGGGCTGTGGCGGATGACGGCGCCGATCGATGGCCCGGCCGGCGCGGACAACGTCAAGAAGCTGCTGGACAAGGTCGCCGGCTTGAAGGCGGCCGAGTTCAAGGAGGACGCCGCGGCGGCCGAGGTATACGGGCTGGCGAGCCCCGTCGGGACGATCGTCCTTCGCGAGGCGGGCGCCAATGACGCCGTCACGGTGCTGGTCGGCGGGCGCAGCGCCAGCGGCGAGATGACGTTCGTGAAGACCGCCGCGGGCAAGTCGATCGCGGTGGTGCCCACGGCCGACGCGGCGGAACTCCTGGCCGAAGGGGCAACGTACTGGGACGCCCAGATCCTGAAGCTGCCCTCCGAGGAGAAGGTCGCGAAGCTGGAGCTTCGCCGCACGGACGACACGTTCAACCTCGCCAAGGACGCCAACGGCGGCTGGACGCTCATCGCCCCGCTGGCCGCGGCGGCCGACAAGGACAACGTCAACAAGATCATCGACCGCCTGGAGAACCTCAAGGCCGACAAGGTGGTCGCCCTGGGCAAGATGGCCCCCGATCAGTACGCCAAGAGCCCCGCGATCATGCAGGTGGTGTTCACCACGGAGAAGCCGGCCCCCACCGAGGCGGCCTCGACCCAGCCGGCGACCGGTCCGGCCACGAAGCCGGCGACCGGCCCGGCCACGCGGCCCACGCAGCCGGCCGCCAAGCCGCCGATTGCCAAGGCCTACAAGCTGACGGTAGCCAAGGTCGGCCTGCACTCCTACGCCTGGATCGACGGCGGGAGCATCGTCGCCGTCGGCGAGTTCGCCCCCACGCTGTATGACGAGATGGCCGCCGAGCTGCGCACCCGCCCGGTGTGGACCATCGATCCCGACCAGATTCGCGGCCTCAAGTTGACCGCCGGCGAGGAATCGCTGGAACTGCGCAAAATGCAGGACGCCTGGCAGAGCGTGGCCGATCCGTACGTGAAGATCGACGCCGAGAAGGTGACGAACTACCTCAAGGACGCCAAGGACCTCAAGGCCGACCGGTTCGTCGCCAACAAGAGCGGCGACGAGGCGAAGTACGGCCTGAACAAGCCCTGGCTGACGCTGGAACTGACCGACCAGGCGGGCAAGGCAATGAACCTGACCGTCTCGCACACGGGCGCCACGGCCACCAAGGACCGCTATGCCAAGGCGTCGACCACGCCGGGGACGTTCACGGTTCCGGCCGAGCAGATCGAGAAGCTGGGCAAGAAGCTGAAGGATTTCACGAAATAGACTTTGCGGAGTTCGGCTACCATAGTCGGGCGTCCCTCGCCGGGTGCGGGGACGCCCGAATCTTGCGCGGAGAATCCACATGGTGGTGCGAACGTGCACAGCCGCTTGCCTGGCGGCGCTGTTTCTCGCTTTCGGCGATCCCTCGCTCGTGATCGGCGCTGAAACACAACCCTCCTTCTCGCGCGAGCAGATCGACGCCCTCATCGCCCGCCTGCGCGACAACGGGGAGAAGTGGTTCGCCGACGAGGCCGTCGATCCCGCCATCCAGCGCGACCTCAAGGCCGTCACGTTTGACGAAGGCTCCGTGCCGGTTCTCCTGGGCGCGGTGAGGGCGATCAGGCTCCAGAAGGACGGGGAGCTATACGCCGCCGAGCGGCTGATGCGGCAGGTGCTGATGGCGAAGACCGAGGTCGTCCGCGGCATGCTGCCGGCGATCAAGGGCATCCACGCCCAGGTGAGGACCGACTACCGCAGGTTCGAGCCGTATACGGGTGGCGCGCGAGCGGCGCCCCCCGCGTCGGCGCCCTGCGCTGAAGGCAGGAAGCGCCCGCTGACCCGCCTCGACCGCGACGGCATCGTGGCGAAGCACAACGAGTTGGCCCACGCCCTGGAGATCAAGACCTTCCAGGCGATGCTGCGGGCCGGGGACACGCACGACGACGAGCAACTCGCCGAGTGGATGCTCCAGGAGGAGAAACGCGGATCGGGCGTCTTCCTGGACATCCTGGCCGCGATCTCCACCGCGGCCGCCGCGAAGATGGACCAGGACCGGGCCAAGCGGCTGTACGACGTGCTGAACCGCGCCGGGGAGAGGCTGCGGCTCCAGGCCGCCCGGCAATACGTCCACCCCGCGCGATGCAAGATCGAGGAGAACGCACAGAGCACGTTCGAGACCAAGACCGCCAACGCCGGCGTGGAGATCGTCGCCGCCCTGAACCGCGTGGCGACGGCCGCGAAGCAGCCGGCCATCCGCGCGCCGACGAAGAGGGAACTCGACGAGGCGAACAAGCCGCGCAAAAGAGGTTGACTGGTTGACTGGTTGACTGGCCCAATCGACTGAGGATCTCGCTGGGTGGCACTCCCGAACACTGGCCTCTTTGGGGCCGTTCGGGTGCGGCTACCCGACGGGGTGAAATGACGCATGAACCGCACGAAGCTCATCTGCCCCCTGACTTCGTCCGATGTGGCCGCGATGCGGCGCGACATGGACGCCGCCGCGAGCCGCGGCGCCGACGTCGTCGAGTTGCGGCTGGACTTCCTCGCCGCGCCGCCGACCGAAGCGGACCTGCGGCGGCTGCTCGCCCGCCCGCGACCGCCGGCGATCGTCACGTACCGCCCGCGGCGCGAGGGCGGGCGCCATGAGGGCGACGAGACCGCCCGCTTGCACACGCTGCAACTCGCCTCCGAACTGGGGGCCGAATGGCTCGACATCGAGATGGACGTCCCGGCCGCGTCGCGCCCGCGGGGGGCGAGGATCATCCTGAGCCACCACGACTTCGGGAGGTGCCCGCCGGACCTGGACGGCATCTTCGCCTCACTGCGCGGCGAACGACCCGCCGTGGCGAAGGTCGCCTTCGCCGCCTCCGGGCCGGAAGACGCCTTCCGCGCGCTGGACCAGATTCACGCTTGCGAGGGACCAACAGAGCCGGGGCGTGTCGCCCCGGTCGCTTCCAAACCGGGGACCGCTTCCGAGCGTGTCGCCCCGGTCGCTCCCAAACCGGGGACCGCCTCCGAGCGTGTCGCCCCGGTCGCTCCCAAACCGGGTACCGCCTCCGAGCGTGTCGCCCCGGTCGCTTCCGTACGCGGAACCGCTGACAATGCGAATGCTCCCTCGCCGGGCGACACCGTCGCCCTGGCCATGGGCGAACCGGGCGTGCCCAGCCGCATCCTCGCCGCCAAGTTCGGCGCGTTCGGCACGTTCGCG
Organism: uncultured Planctomycetaceae bacterium; assembly: GCA_964461295.1. Taxonomy (GTDB): domain Bacteria; phylum Planctomycetota; class Phycisphaerae; order SM23-33; family SM23-33; genus CAYWTX01. The sequence goes on from CAYWTX010000607.1 coordinate 14,482, forward strand.
GCCTTGTCGCACGGGGCCGAGTCGGCGCCGGGACAACCCGCGCTGGAGGAGATGCGCTCGCTGTATCGCTGGGACCGCGTCGGGCCCGCGACGGCCGTGTTCGGCGTCGTCGGCTGCCCCGTCGCCCACTCGATGAGTCCGGCCATTCACAACGCCGCGTTCTCGGCCGCGGGGGTGGACGGCGTCTACCTGCCGCTGCTGGTGCAGCCGGGCGCCGGCGCGTTCGGGCGGCTGATGGACGGCATCCTGGGGCGGCCCTGGCTGGGTTGGCGCGGGCTGAGCGTGACGATCCCGCACAAGGAGAACGCCCTGGCGTACGTGGGCGCCGGCCGCTGCGAGGAACTGGCCCGGCGGATCGGCGCGATCAACACGATCACCCTCGGCCCCGGGGGCCAACTGCGGGGCGACAACACCGACTACGCCGCCGCCATGGACGCCCTGTGCGCGGGAATGGCCAAAACCAGGGACGCGCCGGGGTTTCCGGCCGGAGGAAAGCATTGGGTTGGCGAGGGGATCCATTCTTCCGGCCGAGAACCGGGGCGCGTCCCTGGTTTTGGCGGGCGCGGCGTCGCCCTGCTCGGCGCCGGCGGCGTGGCGAGGGCCATCCTGGCCGCCTTACGCCACCACGGCGCCGACGTCACCGTCTACAACCGCACGCTGGAGCGGGCCGCCAAACTGGCCGAGGAGTTCGGCGCACGCGCCGCCGGCGCCGACCGCCTGGACGCCATCGATCAGGAAATCGTCATCAACTGCACGTCGGTCGGCATGCACCCGCACGTCGAGCAGTCGCCGCTGCCGGCGATCCCCCCGGCCGTGCGCGTCGTCTTCGAGACGATCTACAACCCCGTCGAGACGCTGCTGCTGCGCCAGGCCCGCCAGGCGGGCTGCACCTGCATCAGCGGCCTGGAGATGTTCGTCAACCAGGGCGTGGCGCAGTTCGAGATCTGGACCGGCCGGGCCGCCCCGCGCGACGTGATGCGCCGCGTGGTGATGGACCGTCTGGGTGCGAAATGACCCGCCGCGAATCGCTCATCGCGCTGTACGCCGACGTGTTCGCCGGACGCACCGACTACATCCCACTCATCGTCTCGCCGCCGTGCCCCGGCCCGCCCAGCCGCGAGCAGCTTTGGAGCGACCCCGAGGCCGCGTTCGCCAAGGCGGCCGCCGCGATGGCGCCCAAACTCGCCGTCGACAGCGACTGGGTGCCCAGCGTCAACCACGGCATGTACCAGTGCGTGACGATCCCCCGGCTGTACGGCGCCCGGATCCAGTTCCTCGGCGATGGGTCGGACCCCGTGCCCGAGCCGGTGTTCGGCTCGGCCGACGAGGCCGCCGGCGCCCCGCGCCCCGCCGCGGCGGGCGCCGTCGTGGAAGAGGTGCTGGCCGTGGCGGCCGCCGCGCGCCGCGGCCTGCCCGAGGGGTGGGCGCTTTCGTTTCCCGCTTCGGCCTCGCCGCTGGACCTCGCCCAACTGCTGCTGGGCGGCGAGGAGTTCCTCGTCGCCTGCATGACCGACGCCGACGCCGTCGCCGCGTTCCTCGACAGCCTGACGACGCTGTTCATCGAGGTGACGAAACTCGTGCGCGATGCGATGCGCGAGCAAACCGGCGCCCTCCCAGAACCCAACCGTGGCGACACGCCACGGCTCCGTGGGACTTCGGATGCATGGACCGGCGCCGTGACAAACCGCGGGATGCACTTCCCCGGCCTGCGTCTACCGGCCGACAGCATCGTCAACATGTCGCCCGACCTGATCCGTCGGCTCGCCCTGCCGGTGATCGAGCGCCTCGCCTCCGCGCTGGGGCCGATCTGCCTGCACTTCTGCACGTCGCCGGCCCCGGCTGCGCACGTCCTGCCCGTGCTGCTGGAGACCGGCTGCGTGCTGGCCGTGGACAACTGGCAGGGGTCGGAGGTGTTCTGGGGTCCGGGCGCCCCGGCCGCGACGCAGAGCCGCATCGCGATCGTCGGCGACAGCGACCTGTCCACGCCCCGATTGATGGACGAGTTCCTCGCCGCCCCCGCCGTGCGCGACGTGCCGCGCCGCGGGGGCCGAGGCATCGTCCGCGCCACGCCCGCGGCGTCGGTCGAGGAGGGACGCGCGATCCACGCGGAATGGCGCAGGCGGTTTGGGCGCTGATCGCGGATGCGGGCGCGCACGTGCGTGCGTGCCGGGGGCGAAGCCCGTCTTGAACTGGTTCCACAGTTCGGGGGGTTGGTTGCCCACGTCCCAGTGGTTGTGCTTGTCGCGCGGCGAGAGGTGCCGCGCCTTGCTGCGGCTGAGCAGAGGCGGAGGCACTTCAGCATCACCCAGCCGCGCTGCCCGGGAAACCGGGGCGTGTACGCGCCGTTTCGCGCGCCGGCTCGGGGGGGCTGGGGGGGCGCCAACGGGGTCTGTCTTGTCGAACCCGCTCCCCTCGCCCTTTCGGTGCGTTGACCGTCGCGAGCGTTGGGGATACACTTCCGCCTCCACGAACGGACGGAAGGAACTCCCGATGGCGAAGTACACGGCGACGTTGATTCGCGGCGACGGAACGGGGCCTGAACTGGCCGAGGCGGCCCGGCGATGCGTCGACGCGGCCCTGGCCGCCGCAGGCGGCGGCAGCATCGACTGGAAGGTCCGCGAGGCCGGCGTGGACATCCTGGCGACGGCCGGCACGCCCCTGCCCGAGGAGACCCTCGCCTCGGCGCGGGCCACCAACGCCACGCTCAAGGCCCCCATCACCACACCCATCGGCGGCGGCTTCCGCTCGGTGAACGTCGCCCTGCGCCAGGCCCTGGACCTGTTCGCCTGCGTCCGCCCCTGCAAGAGCTACCCCGGCGTCCGCAGCCACTACCGCAACATCGACCTCGTCCTCGTGCGCGAGAACGTGGAAGACCTCTACGCCGGCGTCGAGTTCGAGGCCGGCAAGCCCGCCACGGCTGAGCTCATCGGGTTCATCAACCGCATCGCGACCGACAAGAAAATCAGGACCGGCGCGGACACCACCGGCATTTCCATCAAGCCCATCAGCGTGGAAAACTCCCGGCGGATCGTCCGCTACGCCTTCGAGTACGCGCGCCGAGAAGGGCGGAAAAGGGTCACAGGGGTTCACAAAGCCAACATCATGAAGTTCACAGGAGGTCTTTTCCAGGAGGTCTTCAGGAAGATCTCCAAGGAGTACCCGGACATCAGATCGGACGAGCGCCTCGTCGACAACATGTGCATGCAGCTCGTGAAGAAGCCCGAGGAGTACGACGTCATCGTAACGACGAACCTGTTCGGGGACATCCTATCGGATCTCACGGCTGGCCTTGCAGGCGGAC
>CAYWTX010000608.1:0-3668 GCA_964461295.1 uncultured Planctomycetaceae bacterium
CGACGCCAAAGAACCTACACCCAATGAACCCAAACGTCCATCCTCCTCCCATCCATGGCGACAATCGTACAAGTGTCGCCGGAGCCGAGCGGACATTTCTACTGGGGCGAAGTAGCGGACATTTCTACTGGGCCTTGACACAAGGAGCGGCCGGTGGAACCGGGCCGGGAACAATCCTACCTGCGACGGATCGCAGACCTTGAGAAGCAGAACGCCGAGCTTCGCGAGCACGTGGCCCGACTGACCGGCCAGGTCGCCAAGTTGACCGAACAAGTCGCTCGCCTTTCCAAGAATTCCTCCAACTCCTCCAAGCCGTCGTCCTCCGACATTGTCAAGCCGCCCAAACCCGATAGCCCCAAGGGTCCGCGCCGCCAAGGTGGACAACACGGCCATCCCGGCGCGAATCGCCCGCCGTTTCGCCCCGACCAGATCGATCACGTCGAGCCGCTCCATCCGCCCGCCTGCCCCAACGGCCACCCGGGCACGATGGAACCTGTCGGCGAGCCCAGGATTCACCAAGTGGCCGAACTGCGGGAGGATCCGATCGAGATCACCGAATGCCACCTCCAGGGTTGTCGCTGTTCGATCTGCGGGCAAACCGTCTGGCCGCAGCTTCCGCCCGGCGTCGTCGAAGGGCAACGCAGGGGAGCCGCTCGCTGATGGGGCGGCAATGGAACGAACGAATCTGGACGGTGCTGGGCACCCGCCGCAAGCAAGGCCGGTCGGCCTGGCGGTTCATGCGGGATGCGGTGTTGGTCTTCCACGGCCAAGCTCCCGTTCCATCCCTCCTGCCTCAGGCCACGTAAGGGCCTGAACGGTTACCTCCGGACGTGCATCGAGAAGCACGTGAAGCAATCGAAACAAGCAGTACAAGCGGCTTGGCGACGAGAGCTTCGAGGGCGTTTCAGTATCGGGGAGGAGGAGTTGCCCCAAGGAACCCGTATCGTCAACACCCGCATCCCATCATTCTGCGCCAGGTCAGTATGGACCAATACGATAACATCGGTCTACTGGTGGCGGTCCCTTGGCAGAAAACTGCAGAAAAAGGTGGGAACTACAAAAAAAACGTGTGGATAGGGGCCGATAGTAAGTGTAGAATGACCAACAATCGACAACCTGGGAAGCCAACCTGCCCTGCTCTATTCAGGAGAGTGAGCGACTGGTTCCGGCGTACCCCTCATGCCCGGAGGCTCCTGGAGGCAGCAGTCCGAATGGTAGAGGGCAAGGGTGAGCAGTTCAACGCGTCGGCGGAACTTAACCGTGCCAAAGCCGAGGCAATTCGTCGTCGTGCTGGGGCGGGATCCGTCCACGAGTTGGCAATGGCAGATCGTGAGTTCGCTGAGGCAGACCGAATCAGGGAGGAGACGCGTGCGAGGAAGTTGAGGAATGATGCGGTGGAGCAGGGACTACTCGACGCACCGAAAGCACAATACGTCGTAGATGCAGAGAGACCGGCACCCCAACTCCCCAGGTAATCAATCGTTGCTCGATGTTCGCCTCCTCGACTTGCGAAATCGGGCAGGAACGCCCTTTCGCGCCCGGATGGGGTTTGACCCGGAGGAGGTCGCGTTCGTCGCTCTGGTACAGAAACCGCCGTCGAGCCCCGGCGTAGTCCGGAGCGGAACGGTGCTCCTTGGAATCATCAAGGCGGTGCATGGTCGCGCACGCGAGAACCGGATCGGCCAGTTATCACTTCGCCCGCCGAAGCGAGAACACCTGTCCGGGCTGCTGGGCGACCATGCCTTTGATGACCAGCATCGTCAGGCTCGCGGCCGCCTGGGCGACCGGCAGGCCGGCGCGGCGGGCCAGTTCGTCGATGCCCAGCGTCTCGCCGGCCAGGCACTCGGCCAGCCGGCGCTCCACGTCGCTCAGGTTCGCCGCCTCCGCGAGCGGGTGCTCGCCGGGCGGCTGGTCGGGGCGGAGCGTTCGGCCCACGTGCCCGAGCTGGTCGAGGATGTCCTCAAGGTTCTGCACCAGGGCGGCGGAGTGCTCGCGGATCATGTCGTTCGTGCCCTGGCTCATGACGGAATCGACGCGGCCGGGGAGGGCGAACACTTCGCGGCCCTGCTCGATGGCCTCGCGTGCGGTGATGAGCGAGCCGCTGTGTCGGGCAGCCTCGATCACCAGCACGCCGAGCGACAGGCCGGAGATGACGCGGTTGCGGGAGTGGAAGTTCCCGGCGCGGATGTCGGTCCGCATGGGCAGCTCGGAGATGACGGCGCCGCGTCCCTCGGAGGCGATCTGCTCGAAGAGCTTGCGGTTCTCCGGCGGGTAGGTCTTGCACAGGCCGCAGCCCATGACGGCGAGCGTTCGCCCCCCGGCGGCGAGCGCGCCGCGGTGGGCGGCGGCGTCGATCCCGCGAGCCCCGCCGGAGACGACGGTGAAGCCGGCGCGGGCGAGGAGTTGGGCGAACCGCTCGGCCTGCTCCAGGCCGTAGTGCGAGCAGCGGCGGGCGCCGACAACGCCGAGGGCGACGGCGTCGGCGGGCTCGAGGCTGCCCCAGACGTACAGCAGCGGCGGCGGGTCGTGGATGTTCTTCAGCGCCGCGGGGTACGTCGCGTCGTCGACGTCGATCACCCGCGCGCCTCGCTCGCTCGCGAGGGCGAACTCCTCGTCCACCTGGGCGTCGGCGACTTCGCCGATGGCGCGGGCGGTCTTCTCGCCGATTCCCTCCACCTGCCGCCAGAGCATCGGCGCGGCCGCGAGAACGCCCTCCGGCCCGCCGAACGCCTCGCTCAGACGCCGGTAGGCGAGCGAGCCGACTCCCTCGGCCAGGTGCAGCCGCACCGCGGCACGCAGACGCGGCGACGTTTCGGCATTGTCCATCATGCGGGGGAGTATAGGACATCAGCTACCTGCTTTCAGCCATCAGCTTTCACCGGCCTGCCTGGATAGGCTGGGTCGAGGAGTCCCAATGGGACGACGAGACCCATCTTCTGGCGGGTGCACGACCGTTCCTGCATCGCCTCTTCAGCCTGAAGGGCTGTCATACATCAGCCCTTCAGGCTGAAGAGGCCAAGGTGCAACTGTGGTCGTGCAGCCCCTTCTCGCTTCCGACTGTCACGCTTCCGACTTGGCAAACGGGCGCCCGGTAGTGTATCCTCGCCTTGCAGGCTCAGTTCAACCAGAGGAGCGCAACATGGACGACGCATCGGCCCAGCCAGGCGCACAGCGCGTGGAAGCTCCGGCTGCGAAAGACGCCGCCGTGCGGATGTTCATTGTGGCGTTCATGCTGGTTGGCATGGGAGCGTGGTGTCTGACGGACATGCGCAAACCGCCCGAGGCGTGGGACGCCAAGCACGCCAACCAGGCGGGGGCGTACCTGCTGAACAACTGGGGGCCGGTGGTGTTCCTGCCGGCAGGGGGCCTGTTCGGCGCGTGGGCGGTGTCGATGCTGCGGCGCGTGATGGTAGCCGATGCCGCGGGCATCGGCTACGCGGGCAAGCCGCAGACGCCCTGGGCGGACATCGCGCGGCTGGACGCGTCGCGATTCGAGGACAAGGGGATGCTCGACCTGTACGACAAGGCGGGCAAACGCATCCGTCTGGATTCGTGGAAGCTGACGAATTTCAAGGCCCTGGTGGCGTTCGTGGAGCAGCACGTTCCGGAATCGGCGCGAGAGTGAACGAGGCAAACCGCGGTGGCGCAAAGGGCTTGGCGCGGGCTTT
>CAYWTX010000609.1:0-3672 GCA_964461295.1 uncultured Planctomycetaceae bacterium
AGCGATTCGCCACGAGCTTGACCGTCGCCGCGTTTTCAGATACGCTTGACTTGTTGGGCTGGCGCCCCGCATGGAGGTCCGCCGCTACGCTGAGGTAGCTCCCCAGGGCGCCCTGCGGGTCGGCCCAGACAATGGATTTGGCCTCGGACTTCTTGCGCCACTGGCCGTTGTTGTGGGCGGTCAGCGGGAACTTGGGATACGGTTTGGAGGGCTTCCTGCGAGTCTTCCGTCTTGCTTGGACGAGAGTTTCCATGGGTTCGCTCCTGGTGGCAGGTTGGTTCGGCTGCGACTGTCAGGGAAGCGGCACGGCGTCGTGTCCGGTTGTCGTCTCGGTTGTCGTCGAGCATAACAGCCGGAACGACGAACGCCGTAACCCCGTGATGACGTGTTAATTACGCCAGCGTAGCTCAACGGTAGAGCACCGCTTTTGTAAAGCGGCGGTTAAGAGTTCGATTCTCTTCGCTGGCTTTTCGACAATCACGCCCAAAAGGCCGTGTTTCGGCCGCTTTTCCAAGGCGTTCCGCATGTCGGCCGGCGTCGGGTCTATCTCGCCAAGTGGTCTGTGGCGGACTGGAAGTGTCACGCTTTTCCTGTCGGACGGCACAGAGTTCGGCACACACTTCGGCCGGCTCCTGTCGTCCGTCAGTGCCTGTGCTTACTGCGACGGCAGCGACGGGGATGATCTCGGGCAGGGCTTGGGCGGCACCGGCGGTGTCGGCAAGTTCCAGGTGCGTGTACGTGCTCATCGTCAGCGTTTCCAGGTGAGGTTCTGAGGCCCGGCCGGCACGGAACGTTGGGATCTGGCCGTCCGCCTTGCTCGCGGATGCGACGGTCTGTAGGGTTGGGCGGTTCCACCGGAGGGCAACCGTCGGGTATGCTGTTTGTCGATGGCGGATGCAGGCGACCACGATTCATGGGCGAGGCGAGCTGTCGGCTTTCGGGCCGACGCCTCTTGCCGGGGCAGGCGCGGCAGCGTCGCGGCGGCGCTGGCGGGCCTACTGGCGGCGCTGGCTGCCGTGCCGGCGCAGGCCGTCGAGCATGGGGTGGGGTGGCTCAACGACGGCGGCGGCGTGTTCGCGGGGCAGGCGGTTCCGGACAAGCTCAGCGAGGCGAACATCCTGTGGAGGGCGAAGCTGCCGAACTGGTGCAACGGCTCGCCGATTGTAGTCGCCGGCAAGGCGTTCGCCGTTTCCGAGCCGCTGGAATACAGCCCGATCCTCACGTGCGTGGATGCCGAGACGGGCAAGGTGCTCTGGCAGCGCGATCTGGACGCGGTCGTGTGTCTCCCCAGGCAGCAGCAGGAGGAGGCCCGGGCCCTGGCCCGGCGGATGTGGAAGTGGCATCGCGACCAGAAGATCGTCGCCCAGGAGACGCTGACGTTCTACCTGGCCAACGAGGACAAGTTCGAGGAGGCCAAGGGCAAGGGCGAGGTGACGCCCGCGCCGGGCGTGGCGGAGCCGTGGAACGGCTACCTGAAGCGCATCAGCGACCTGGGGTGCGAGATCGGCGGGCTGCTGCGGTCGAGGGCGGGCGGATACAGCACGCAGCTTGAGGCGCCGCGCAACGGCGAGGTGGAGCAGCAGATCAGGCGGCTGCGGGAGATGGGGCTGGGTTGGGCGTACTGGGCGGGGTTCGGCACGTGGGAGGGGGTTGCGTTTCCCACGCCGTGCTCCGACGGCAAGCGGGTGTACACGATCACGGGGCACTACCTCTACTCCTGCCACGACCTGGACGGGAACGTCGTGTGGCAGAAGCGTTTTCCCGAGTCGCGCGACGAACGCAAGCGGCTGGCGCCCGAACAGGCCAAGCGGGTGACGGACATGAAGCGCTGGCCGCACGGCTGGCCGGGGCAGGGGACGACGAGCACGTCGCCAGCGCTGGCCGATGGGATCGTGGTGAGCGAGGTGGGATCGTACACGCGGGCGATCGAGGCGGCCACGGGCAAGGTGCTGTGGGAGCTGCCCAACCCGGTGGAGATCGGCCAGTGCATGGCCAATCCGCGGATCATTGATCTGCACGGCACGGCCGTGGTGCTGAGCGGGACGAACTCGGAGGTGATTCGCCTGCGGGACGGGCGGGTGTTGGGCAGGCTGCCGGGCAGCGTGCACAGCAAGAGCTTCGCGACGGGTCCGGCGGTGTGCGGCGAGGTGGTGCTGACGCACGAGTGGGAGGGGGTTCGGATTCGGAGCATCGTGGCGTCGCGGCTGCGGCTGGAGGGCGACCGGCTGAGCGTGGAGCGGCTGTGGGAGAAGGAGCCGCGGGAGGAACTGGGCAGGTTTCACCTGTGGCGGACGGTCGGGCACGGCGGGAGGTTCTACAGCGACCAGGCGGCCATCGACGCCGACACGGGGAAAGCCGTCGCGAAGGTGGGCAGCGGAAGCGACGTGGTGAAGACGGCCGACGGCAAGGCGGTGCTGGGCGAGAAGGGCCGGGTGATGCGCGTGTTCGGCGGGTACGAGACGCGGGGCGACCATGTGTTGGCAGGCGAGAGACTGGTGGTGAAGAACGGCCTGACGGGCGCCATTGCGGTGCTGGACGCGAAGGACCTGCGTGTGCTGTCGGCGTTCGCGCTGCCGATCAACCCGCCGGACGGGGCGGAGGAGCGGTTGAAGCGGGTGAACGCGAACGCCCCGCGGTGGCCGCGGCTGGGGTTCGCGGCGGCGTTCATGTACCGGGACCGGGTGTACCTGCGCGGGTTTGACTTCCTGTACTGCATCGGCAGGAAGTGACGGGCGGCGCGCCGCCCGAAGGAAGCAAGGAATGAATGCGTCACGCGGCGGACTAGCGGTTGTGTTTCTGTGGGGCGCGATGCTGGCTTTGACCGCGGCAAGCGACGCGGCCCGCGCGGCGGGGGATTCGCCCGCGGCGGCGGCGCGGCGGACGAACTACGTCGGGTACCACGGGCCCAACGGGACGCAGGTGTACCCCGGCTGCAACCCGCCGGTGGAGTGGGACGGCAAGACCGGCAAGAACGTCCTGTGGCAGACGCCCCTGCCGTACGTGAGCTACGGCGGGCTGATCGTCGTGAAGGACCGCGTCTTCCTGATGAGCGACTTCGGGTACAAGAGCGATTTCCCGGAGCTGGTCTGCGTCGACGCAAGGGACGGGCGGCTGCTCTGGCAGCGGGCGATCAACCATCTGGCGATCGCCATCCCCGACGAGCAGGAGCGGGCGAAGGTGGCGCAGGCGTGGCACGACCATCTCGCATGGCGGCGCGAGTATACGACGCTGAAGGCCGAACTGGCCGCGGCGGAGGAGGCCGCCAGGGCCGCCGTCGAGGAGAAGATGCGTGCCAAGGGGATGGTCGGCCCCGACCCCAAGACGCCGCCGGCCGGCGCATCGCCCGTCTCGCACTGGCGACTGGCGAAGGAGAACCCGGGCATCGCAAAGGCCGGGCTGTTCTTCGACGCATGGCGCAACGGTTTCGGCGGATGGTGGCCAGGATCGACGTTCGCCACGCCGTGCAGCGACGGGCAATCCGTGTACGTGGCGACGGCATGGCGACAGTATGGGTGCTTCGACCTGGACGGGAACCTCAAGTGGCTGAAGTGGTTCGCGCAGGGCCGCGGCAGGGGCAAAGGCGACAGCGGCGACGGCTGCGGCGCGAACCGCTCTCCGCTGCTCTGGGGCGACCTGTTCATCGCCGACACGTTCAACTTCGTCCGCGCCCTG
>CAYWTX010000610.1:0-9975 GCA_964461295.1 uncultured Planctomycetaceae bacterium
ACGAGCGAGCGGCAGTTCATCATGTACGAGGCCCTGCGCAAGGGCGCGTCGGTCCAGGAGTTGTACGCCAAGACGTACATCAAGCCGTACTTCGTTCAGCAGATGAAGGAACTGGTCGAGTTGGAGGAGCAGGTCCTGAAGTGCAAGGGGATGCTGCCGCCCGATGAACTGCTCGTGCGGGCCAAGAAGGACGGCTTCGCCGACCGCTACCTCGCCAAACTGCTGGGCGTGAAGGAAAAGGCCATCCGCGAGCGGCGCAAGGCCCTGGGCGTCGTCGAAGGCTGGCACCCCGTGCCCGTCAGCGGCGTGGAGAACGCCGCCTATTACTACTCGACCTATAACGCCCCGGACGTCACCACCGCCAGCACCCGCCGCAAGATCATGGTGCTGGGCGGCGGGCCCAACCGCATCGGCCAGGGCATCGAGTTCGACTACTGCTGCGTGCACGCGGCCTTCGCCCTGCGCGACGCCGGCGTCGAGTCGATCATGGTCAACTGCAACCCAGAGACCGTCTCGACCGACTATGACACGTCGGACAAACTCTACTTCGAGCCGCTGACCGTCGAGGACGTGCTCAGCATCTACGAAAAGGAGAAGCCCGAGGGCGTGATCGTCCAGTTCGGCGGACAGACCCCGCTGAACATCGCCGCCGAACTACAGGAGGCGGGCGTCAAGGTTCTTGGCACCAGCGTCAGGACCATCGAGGTCGCCGAGGACCGAGGACTGTTCCGCCGCATGATGGAGGACATGGGCATCCCCATGCCCGCGGCCGCCATGGCCGCCAACCTCGACCAGGCCCTCGCCGCCGCGGCGGACATCGGCTACCCCCTGATGCTGCGACCCAGCTTCGTGCTCGGCGGGCGAGGCATGGAAATCATCCACGATGAGGAAATGCTGCGCCGCTATGTCGCCGCCGCCGTCGACGTCACGCCCGAACGCCCGATCCTCATCGACAAGTTCCTCGAAGACGCCATGGAAGTGGAGACCGACGCCGTCTGCGACGGCACGGACGTGTTCATCCCCGCCATCATGGAGCACATCGAGCAGGCCGGCATCCACTCCGGCGACTCGGCCTGCGTCATCCCTCCCATCAGCATCCCCGAAAAACACCTCGCGACGATCCGCGAATACACGACCCGGATCGCCCGGCAACTGAAGGTCGTCGGCCTGATGAACATGCAGTACGCCATCTGCAACGACGTGGTGTACGTGCTGGAGGCCAACCCCCGCGCCAGCCGCACTGTCCCGCTGGTCAGCAAGGTCTGCGGCATCCCGATGGCGCGCATCGCCACCCAACTCATGCTCGGCAAGAAACTCGCCGACCTCAAGATCGACAAACGCAAGGTGCCACACTTCGGCGTCAAGGAAGCCGTCTTCCCCTTCCCCATGCTGCCCGAAGTGGACCCCGTCCTCGGACCCGAAATGCGCTCCACCGGCGAGGTGCTCGGCATCGCCGACACCTTCGGCATGGCGTACTTCAAGGCCGAGGACGCCGCCAAGAGCGCTCTGCCCATCGAAGGCGCCGTCCTGCTCAGCGTCTCCCGCCGCGACCGCGAACTGCCCTACCTGGCCGACGTCGGCCGCAAGTTCCACGCGCTGGGCTTCAAACTCCTGGCCACCGAGGGCACGCACGCCTTCCTCACCGCCCACGGCGTGCCGTCCCAGACGGTCAAGAAGCTCAACGAGGGCCGGCCCAACATCGCCGACGCCATCATGAACAGGGAAATCCAGCTCATCATCAACACGCCCATCGGCAGGGCCAGCCAGCAGGATGATTCCTACATCCGCAAGGCCGCCATCAAGTACAAGGTGCCTTACATCACGACGCTGACGGCCGCCCTTGCCGCGGCCGAGGGCATCGCCGCCCGCAAGAAGGGCGACTACACGGTGAACTCCCTCCAGTCCTACCACGCCAACCTGGCCAAACAGCCCACGGAGGCGTGACCCGAAGGACATTCCACAAGGCGTTCGTAGTTCCGCCGTAAGGCGGGCCGTTTCCCGCTCGGGCGCGAACCGGGATTCCGCCTTACGGCGGGACTACAAACGAGCCCGTTTCGCGCCAGAAGGCATTTCGTGCCAGAACGCGTTCCGCGCCAGAGGGCGCCCCCTCTCCGTTCGTAGTTCCGCCGTAAGGCGGGCCGTTTCCCGGCCCCAAACGTGCCGGGATTCCGCCTTACGGCGGGACTACAAACGGCGTTCCTGCCGGCTCAATCGTCCCATCCTCGTCCATACTCGAGCACGGGGTATTCCCTCCATAACTCAACAAGCTTCTCCCTGCCTAAACTGTCCAGGCATCCATGCAGGCTGCTCCATGGCCATTCGTCCGCCTTCTTCGCATACCCATGCTTCACTGGGTTTGCATGCAGGTAGTTGAGCGATGCGTAGAAATGCCTCTCATTGCGGACCCGACGGTCGGAGAAGCGGTGCCATACCTTCCGACCGACCGCGCCATCCTCCCGGTTCCACTGCGTCGATTTCCCGTTGTGCAGGCGGGCAATCCTCCTACGGTACTGAATGAGGTCCACCTCGGCCAGAACGTGATAGTGGTTCGGCATCACGACCCATGCGTGCACTTTGCTCCGCAGTTTCTCCAGCCCATCCAGCAACGTTTCACTGAATTCATCGAGTCTGGAAACCGGCGAAATCAACTCCCGATGCTCGAAGCACGCCGCGGACAACACGTACGTGCCTTCCTCAGCTTCAAAGTGGGGCGGTCCGTGCCACGGCAGCTTCCTCCCCCTACGCTCCGCCACCGCTTGCGCCCTTTGCTCCGGCGTCATTCTGCGATAGTCGTACATAGCACACATTGCTCTCTTGTTATGAACGCGTTCCGGGATTCCGCCTTACGGCGGGACTACAAACGAGCCCGCTTCGCGCCAGAACGCGTTCCGCGCCAGAGGGCCTTCCTCTCCGTTGGTAGTTCCGCCGTAAGGCGGGCCGTTTCCCGGCCCAATCGCACCGGGATTCCGCCTTAGGGCGGGACTACAAACGCACCCTGGACTACAAACGCACCCTCCCCAATATCGCACGCTGCGTCGTCGCCCGCAGACACCGCGGCACCGCCGCCAGCACCTTCAGCGCCACGCGGCCCTTCGCCGCTTGCCCCACGGCCGGATCGATCAGCGCCATCGCCTCCGCCAGCAGGCCGTGCGCACGCTCGATCCTCTCGGCGATCCTGTCGGCCTTCGCGAGAATCGCCTTCTCGCCCATCGCCTCAATCGACTTGCCCGACGCCAGGGCGCCCACGTCCATCAGCAGGTCGGCCGCGAAACTGTAGAACACCGCCTCCCACACGTCGCCGTACGCCTGGGTGTACTTGTCGCACACGAACGAGCGGCACAGCCCCGTCCGCCCCGCCTTCAGGATGCACCCGCCCGACCCGATCGCGATACATCGCTGCGCGGTTTCCCAGTCCTCCGGCCACCACCGCCCGTGCGCGTGCTCGCTGACGTTCCGCAGCCACCAACTTTCGACGACCTCCCGGCAGATCTCCGGCCTGCAACAGGGCTTCTTGCACCCCTTGCACACGTGGCCGAGCCGCGCCGACACAAGCCGGTGAATCTCCATCTCCAACTCGGCGTACCGCCCAATGATCGACTTCATCCGTTCGTTCACTTTCTCCTCTTCTCCCCTCTTTCCTTCTTCCCAGGTCTCCCCTTGCGCCCCGAACGCTTCGCCGGCGGCCTCGCCTCGCCCTTCTCGCTCCCCGCTTTGCGTCTCGGCACCAGGTTCAGCTCGCGCCGCGACAAGTCCACCGACGCGATCCGCACCGGCAGGATGTCCCCGATGCGATATACCTTCGCCGTGTGCTGCCCGCGAAGCTGCCCGCGATCGGCGTCCACCTCCCACCAGTCGTCGCCCAGGTCCGGCATCCGCACCAACCCCTCCACCAGGTACTTCCGCGACTGCACGAACAACCCGAAGTTCCCCACCCCCGTCACCACGCCGTCGAACTCGTCGCCCACGCGCCCGGCCAGCATCTGAAGCACCAGCACCTCGCGCAGCTCATCCTCCGCCGCCTCCGCACGCCGCTCCGCCGCCGAGCACGTCTCCCCCTGCTCCTTCAACGCCGCCAAGTCCTCCGGCGGCCGCGAGCCCAGCGTGCCCCGGCACAGTTCGGCCACCAGCCGATGCACCGTCAGGTCGGGGTAGCGGCGGATGGGACTGGTGAAGTGGCAGTAGCAACTCGACGCCAGAGCGAAGTGACCCACCTGCAGCGGCGAATACTCCGCCGACTCGAACGTCCGCAGCACGGCCAGGTTCACCGCGTACTCCTCCGGCCGGCCTCGCACGGCTTCCAGCAGCCGCTGCAGATCGTGCCGCGTGAGGTTGGCGGCGATCTTGTGCCCGCAGGCCCGCAGGAAACTCGCCAGCGGCTTGCCCGACGTCGCGTCCGGATCCGGGTGGATCCGCCGCAGGAAGGCCCGCCCCCGCTCGTCAAGCGCCCGGGCGACGGCCTCGTTGGCCTCCACCATGAACATCTCGATCATCGAATGCGTGTACGACTGGTCCTCCGGCACGGCGTCGATCACGCGGTCCTGGTCGTCGAACACCAGTTCGACCTCCGGCAGGTCCAGGTGCAGCATCCCCGCCGCCCGCCGCCGCACCTCGATCCGCCGCGCCAGTTCGTTGGCCTCCACAAGCAGCGCCGCCACCTCCGCCGGCACGCCCTCGCCGCCTCCACCGTCGATGATCCGCTGCGCCGCCACGTACGTCAGCCGCCTGGCCGAGCAGATCACCGTCTCCGCCAGCCGCGCCCCAGCCGGCCGCGCCTGCTCGTCATAGCGGATGAACACGCTCTTGCACAGCCGGCGCTCGCCCTCCTGTAGCGAGCAGACGCCGTTGGAGAGCACCTCCGGCAACATGGGGATCACCTTGCGCGGAAAGTACACGCTCGTGCTCCGCCGCTTCGCGTCGGCGTCGAGGGCGCCGCCCTCGACCACGAAGTACGACACGTCCGCAATGTGCACGCCCAGCGTCACCGCCCCGTCTGCCCCGCGAGCAATGCTGATCGCGTCGTCGTAGTCGCGGGCGTCGGGCGGATCAATCGTCACGACCGTCAGCCCCGTCAGATCCTCGCGCCCCTGCTCCAGCGGCGCCCGCGGATCAAACCTCTCCACGGCCGCGCGGGCCTCAGCCATCGCCGCCTCCGAGAACGTGTCCTCCAGCCCGCGGGCGCGGATCACCGACAGCGTCTCGACCTCGATCTCGCCGCGGGCGCCCAGCGTCTCGACGATCACCACGGCCGGCAACTCGCCCGCCCCGCGCGGGTAGCGGACGATCTCGACGACGACCTTGACGCCCTCGCGCGGCGAGGGACCCAGGTCGCGCACGACGATGGGCGTCGCCATGGCCGAACCGTCCGGCAGCACGAACCACACGCCCTCGTTGGTCTGCAGCGTGCCGACGAAGCGGTTGCGCCCGCGCTTCAGCACGTGGACGATCTCGCCGTGGAACACGGCCTCGCCGTCGCGACGCTGCTTGCTGACGCGGGCGGCCACGTGGTCGCCGGTGATCGCCCCGCCGTCCATCCCCTTGGGAATGTACAGGTCGCCGTGGGCGTTGGGCGTCTCGGGAATGACGAAGCCGAACCCGCGCGGGTTGGCCCGGTACGTGCCGACCACCGTCGGGCCCATCGTCGGCAGCGTCAGGGCGTTCTTGGTCCCCAGGACGACGCGCCCGGCCTCCTGGAGTTGCTTCACCGCCTCGCGGAACGTGCCGTAGTCCTCCTCCTTCACGCCGAGCTGCCGCGCAAGCTGCCGCGGCTTCAGCGGCGTGTACGATCGGGCCTTCAGGAACTTCACGATGGCGTCACCATAGTCTTCAGGCATGGCAGTCCCTCTCTCGCGAGTGACAGGAATGTATACCCCCCAGGGCAGCAGATGCCAAGAGCAAGAGTTGCGGAGCCGGGGCGTGCCGCCCCGGTCGCCTCCTTCCAGCGACCGCGCCCGCGAGCGAATCCCACGGAGCCGGGGCGTGTCGCCCCGGTCGCCTCCTTCCAGCGACCGCGCCCGCAAGCGAATCCCACGGAGCCGGGGCGTGCCGCCCCGGTCGCCTCCTTCCAGCGACCGCGCCCGAAAGCGAATCTTGCGGAGCCGGGGCGTGCCGCCCCGGTCGCCTGCTTGATGTGTTTCTCTTGGTGAGCAACAATGCACGCCATGAACCTCGTCATCGACAAATCTGCTGTTGTCGCGTCCCCGCGCGGATGGTTGCATAGCCAAAGCCTGAGAGATGGAACGACATTTCTGCTCATCGATACGCTTCTGTACGAAATCGCAACGGAGGGATTGGAGATGGCATTCTTTCCGCAGATGCGAGGCAGTTGGAACTGGCCTGGATCTGTTGGCCAGAGAAGCGCGACGCAGTATTCCGTCTGAAACTGCTGCCGGGAGTAGAACCGGTCATCGTCCGGTTCGATCCTTTCGATACCTCCGGCGACCCCAAACCTGAATGAGACTCAAGCGGGCCGAAGGCGAATTCGCCCGGACGCCACGATCGCCAATCGACCCGGCAACCTCTCCAGCACCTGCGGCTTTTTCAACAGATCCCCCAGCAGCGATAGGATCATCGGTGCCGTGGTGTTTCGATGCAGTTCCAGCACAACCAGACCCGCGTACTCCTCCGGTGGGTAGTTGCGCACATCGGCGAAGTCAAAGTCACCGGTCACAATGCACAAGCGATGGCGAAGAGCGTATTCAGCGATCTGCGCGTCACGCGCCTGTCCCGTACCGATGTCCCGGACGTCAATGGCCTCGTGCCCTGCCGCTCGAAACAAGACGGCAGACTGCCTGGGCAGATCGGCATCGATAATGAACTCCATACGTTCTGGTTCCCCAGCAACCTACGCGGGCAGCGCGTGATGCTCTTCCTGCTCGATCAGTTCGCCGGCGAACTCCAGGGCCGCGCGGATGTCGTCATCCGTCACGCCGTATGCGTCCTGGACTTCCTGGAACGTCATTCCGCCCGCAAGCCCGCCGACGATGCGCGCAACCGGAACACGGGTCCCGCGAATGACAGGCTTGCCATGCTGGATCGCCGGATCAATCACGATCTTCGTATTTTGGTTTACCATGTTCCGTACCTCGCCAATCATTCTACCATACCCCTCTCACCACTCATCCGACGCGATGTAGTCGCGGAAGGCCTTCAGCAGCCTCTTCGTCACCGCCCCGGCCGTGCCGTCGCCGACCTGCTTGTCGTCGATCTTCGTCACCGAGATCACCTCGGCCCCGGTGCCGGTCAGGAAACACTCATCGGCGCCCAGCAGGCGGGGCGCGGCGATGTCCTCCTCGGCCGATGGCACGCCCAGCCTGGCCGCCAATCGCAGAACCACCGCCCGCGTGATGCCCGGCAGGATCCCCGCCGTCAGCGGAGGCGTGACCACCTTGCCCCTCTCCACGATGAAGATGTTGTCGCCGGTGCATTCGGCCACGTTGCCGTATTCGTTGAGCATGACGGCCTCGGCCACGCCTGCGTCCACGGCCTCGATCTTGGCCAGTACATTGTTGAGGTAGTTGAGGCTCTTGACGGCCGGGTTCAGCATCTTCGGCGAGGTGCGAAGCGTCTTGGCGACGATGACGGCCATGCCCTCGTCGTACATCTCCTTGGGGTACAGGGCGATCTGGTCGGCGATAGCGAAGACGGCGGGGGTGGCGCACCGGAAGGGGCTGACGCCCAGTGTGCCCTCGCCTCGCGTCACCACCAGACGGATGTACCCGTCGGTGATGCCGTTGGCCCGTACCGCCTCGCACATGCCGTCGACAATCTCCTGCTTGGTGTATGGGACGGCCAGGCGAATGAACCGGGCCGAATCGAACAGCCGGTCCATGTGGGCCGCGCACTCGAACAGCCGCCCGCGGTACACGCGAATGCCCTCGAACACGCCGTCGCCGTACAGCAGGCCGTGATCGAACACGCCAACGGCCGCCTGCTCCTGGTCAACCAGCTTCCCGTTCATCCAGACCTTCATCGCCTTCTCCCGAGCCGCCCTCAGGGGCGGCGATTCCCGGTTACCGGATACCGACGGGGTCCCGGTCCCACGGTGCCCGGTTTCCGGTTTCACGGTATCCGGTCTTCACTCCGTCTTGCTTCCGCGCTGCATCGCGATCACGCCCGTCCGCGCCAGCTCGCCGATACCGTAAGGCCGCACGAGATCGATGAACGCCTCGACCTTCTCTTCCGGCCCGCAGAGCTGCACGACCACGCTGGTGCGGGCGACGTCGACGACCACGCCGCGGAACAGCCGAACCAGCTCGACGACCTCGGCCCGCTTCTCGGGCGGGGCATGCACGCGAATCAACATCAAGTCGCGCTCCACGAACGTGACGTTCTCGAAGTCGCGCACCTTCACGACCGTGACAATCTTCTCCAACTGCTTGCGGATCTGCTCCAGCACATGATCGTCGCCCATGGCGACGATCGTCATGCGCGATAGCTTGGGGTCCTCGGTTCGCCCGACCACCAGCGAGTCGATGTTGAAGCCCCGGGCCGCGAACATCCCGGCCACGTGCGCCAGCACGCCCGATTGGTTCTGGACGAGAGCGGTAATCACGTGACGCATGTATGTCTTCCTTTGATCCTGACACAGTGGTGGTTGACTGGTTAACTGGTCAACCAATCCACCGTCTACGCCAGCTTGCCCAGTTCCATCTCGTGCAGGCTCTTGCCCGTCGCCACCATCGGCCAAACGTTCTCTTCCGGCTCCACCATCACATGCACGACCACCGGCCCGGGGTGCTTGAGCGCCTCGTTCAGGCCGTCGGCCAGCTCGCCACGCTCGCTGATCCTGATCCCGCGGGCGCCAAAGCCCTCGGCGATCTTCGTGAACTCCGGGCAGCGGTGCGCCACGGCCGAGTAGCGCCGCCCGTAGAACAGCTCCTGCCACTGCCGCACCATGCCCAGGTACTCGTTGTCCAGCACGATGAACTTCACCGGCTGGTCGTTCTGCGCCGCCGTGATCACCTCCTGCATCGTCATGCAGAAGCTGCCGTCGCCATCGATGTCGATCACCGTCGCGCCGGGGTTGCCGAACTGCGCCCCGATCGCCGCCGGGCAGCCGAACCCCATCGTGCCCAGCCCGCCGGAAGTGATGATCTGCCGCGGCCGCTTCCAGCCGTAGAACTGCGCCGTCCACATCTGGTGCTGCCCGACGCCCGTGGCGATGAACGCGTTGTGGTCGGTCAGCCGCCCGACCGTCTCGATCACTTCCTGCGGCTTGATCTTCCCGTTCGCCTGGTACGTCAGCGGGTATTGCTTCTTCCAGTTCTCGATCTTCGCCAGCCACTCGCCGCGATCCACCGGCTGGATGTGCTCCAGCATGCGGCCGAGGATGTCCTTGGCGTCGCCGACGACGGGAATGTCGATGGGCACGTTCTTCGAGATCGACGAGGGGTCGATGTCGATGTGGATCTTCCTGGCGTGCGGGGCGAAGGTCGAAACCTTGCCCGTCACGCGGTCCTCGAATCGCGCCCCCACCGCGATCAGGCAGTCGCAGTCCTGCACCGCGTAGTTGGCGTAGGCCGTGCCGTGCATGCCCAGCATTCTCAGCGACAGCGCGTCGGTTTCGTCCACCGCACCCATCCCCAGCAGCGTCGTGGTCACCGGAATCCGCCCCTTCGCCGCGATCGCCCGCAGTTCCTCGGCCGCGCCCGAAATGATCACGCCGCCACCCACGTACAGCACCGGCCGCTTCGACGCGTTGATCGCCTCGGCCGCCATCCTGATCTGCCGAACGTGCCCGGCCAGCCGCGGCTTGTACCCCGGCAGGTCCATCTCCAGGTTCGGCTCGGCCTCCAGCTTGTTCACCGCAACGTCCACCGGAATATCGACGACGACCGGCCCCGGGCGGCCCGTGCGGGCAATGTGAAACGCCTCGCGAATCGTGCGCCCAAGGTCCTCCACGCGCTTGACCAGGAAGTTGTGCTTCGTCACCGATCGCGTGATGCCCGTGATGTCCGCCTCCTGGAAGGCGTCGTT
>CAYWTX010000611.1:0-2836 GCA_964461295.1 uncultured Planctomycetaceae bacterium
CCGTTCTCCTGTCGCCCACACATCGCCAGACATCGCCCGCACGCCCCCCGCCGCCGGGCGGAACCTCGCCACTACTTAGTTAACTGTCCGCCGCCGCAAAAGATTCGCTTCCTATGCGTATGCCGCGTCCACGAATGCGTCAGCACCACGCCGCCGCCGCCGCCGCCGCGGCGCGCGCGGCGGGAAAGCCAGGACCTCCGGGCGCTCGCCACACCCCCCTACTCCGCCGCGCCGGCGATTCCCAACTCCCTGATCCCGCAGGCCGCCCGGATCGATCCGCCCGCCCGACCCGCTCCTGTCCTGCCTGGTGGAACGGGAAAGGGATTGCGGCGAGGGCCTGATCCACTACATACTGATCCACGATGAAGTGGAAACAGACGGAGATTGAACTATGAGCCCCGATGACGTTGCTGCCCGCCTCGAAGGGGCTCGCCAATCCGTCCTCCTGATTCGTGCCCTCGTCCCAGAATGAAGGCGAACCAAAGATGGTGAAGCAGCCCGACGATCTGCTCCCTGTCGCGACGGCCGCCACCGTCGAGGAGGCGGAGATCATCCGCGCTCGGCTGGAGGCGGAGGGAATACCGGCCTTCATTCCCAACGCGGCCACCACCGAATGGATGCCTCACATGTCCATCGCCATCAATCCCTATGGCGTGGCCGTAATCGTTCCTGCCGGGCGCCTGGAGGCCGCTCGCCAGGTGCTGGACCCCGGCACGAAGAACCCAGCCCCGCGCGGCGCCGATGGACCTGCCGAAACCGACGCCGATCTGTGGGCAAGGCGGGCCGCCTTTGCCGCCGTCTTCGCATGGCTCTTCCCGCCCCTGGCGATCTACTCGTTCGTCTGCGTCTTCCGGGCCGCCAAAGCCAAGCGGCTCCAGGCACCCATCAACAAGGACGCGTACGACCGAAATGTCTTCGCCGCCGTTGTCGTATCCATCGGTCTGAGCGCAGCGACCACTTGGGCGGTATGGGCAGCGCTCCGGTGTGTCTTCTGACCACCCATGCGGAGCGCCGGCCATCACCGATACGCTTCGCGCCGGTGCCCCACTGGAACGATCAGTACTCGTACGTCCTGCCGTTCTCGCCCCGGCCCGCCCTGCGCCGGGCCGTGCCCATCAGCCGGTTCCCGGCCGGCGTGGGGTACCGCCCCGTCACACAACCGGTGCAGAGCTTGCCGCCCTCCATGCGAATGCAGGGGCCCAGGTCGCTCACGCTGAGGTACCGCAGGCTGTCCACGCCCAGCTCGCGGGCCATCTTCTTCTGGGCGGCGTCGCTGACCCGCCCGTCGTAGTCGGCCCCCGTGAACGCCGGGGCGAACAGTTCGCCCAGCGTGGACATGTCGATGCCGTAGAAACATGGCGCGACGATCGGCGGGCAGGCCACGCGGACGTGCACCTCCTTCGCCCCGCCGCGGTCGCGGATCAGCCCCGCCAGCGCCCGCAGCGTCGTCGAACGCACGATCGAGTCCTCCACCAGGAACACCCGCTTGCCGGTCAGCACCGCCGGCAGGGGCGTGTACTTGAACTTGGCCCGGTGCGAGCGCGTCGAGGACGGCTCGATGAACGTCCGCCCCACGTAGCGGTTGCGGATCAGCCCCTCCACCGAGGCAATGCCCAACCCGAACGCGAACGCGTCGGCCGCCGCCTTGGCCGTGTCCGGCACCGGCACCACGATGCACGAACCGTCCAGCGGCTGGTCCTCCAGTTCGGCCAGACGCTGCCCCAGCCGGTTGCGGGCCACGTACACGTTGGACCCGTCGATCGTGCTGGCCACGTTGGAGAAGTACGCCCACTCGAAGAAGCAGTGCGCCGGCCTTCGCGAGCCGGCGAACCGCTCCAGCCGCAGTTGCCCGTCCTCGATGATGGCCATCTGCCCCGGCTCCAGCGAATGGATGTCGGTGAAGCCGACGTTCGCCAGCGCGACCGATTCGCTGGCGGCCGCGAACAGCCGCCCCTGCACGGCGTAGCTCAGCGGGCGGAAGCCCAGCGGATCGCGGGCGACGAACATCCGCCCCAGCGCGTCGAGATAGACGATGTTGTACGCCCCGTCGAAGTCGCGTGCCAGCGACCGCATCACGCTCCGCAGCGCCGTCATCCGCTCGCCCCGCAGCCGGAACGCCAGGGCGTGCATCACCATCTCCGTGTCCGTCTGGAGCGTGAAGTGGTAGTGCTGCCTCTGCAGCAGCCGGTCGCGCAACGCCGCGTAGTTCGCCAGGTTGCCGTTGAACGCGAAGCAGAACCACTTCCACAGCCGGCCGTGGTGACGCTCGAACGGCTGAGCGTACCGGACGTCGTCCAGCCCGCAGGTGGCGTATCGCGTGTGCCCGATGGCGGCCCGCCCGGCATACGCCTGGAGAATCGCGCGGTGCTTGGCCGGGTGCGACATGCGGAAGGCCTCGACGACCGTGCCGACGTCCTTGAAGGTGTCCAGCAACTGGGCCCGCCCCTGCTGCCACGTGCTCATGCCGCTGGCGAGCTGCCCTCGGTTCTGCAAGTCCAGCAGGATCGACGGCATCAGCGGCGTAACGTCGCCGCCCCGCACGCCCTGGCTGGCCGGGCCGCCGCGCCCGACCGGCTTGTCCAGCCAGTACAGCGCAGCCACGCCGCATTCGTCATGAAGGTCTTCGCTCACCGCGGCCTCCGCGCCATCGTAGGTTCTCCGCCCGCGCAGACCAACTATACCCGCGACGCCAAGGCCGGCAAAATCCGCCACGCCGATACTTGGGATAAGGTCCGCTAATGCCCCTCTTGCCGGGAACTGAAACGGCCCGATTGTGGCAGCCTCCGACCAGTCCGCCAAACCGACCCCCCGCAGCCGAGGCGAAGAACGACACCGC
>CAYWTX010000612.1:0-7091 GCA_964461295.1 uncultured Planctomycetaceae bacterium
CCTTGTGATCCAGCGCCTCGCCGAGGCGGCAACTGCCGGCCAGCACCGCCTGCGTGTAGTAGTCCACGGTGCACGGCTCGACGGCGGCGATCTTGTTCTCGACGTTCAGGTCCTTCACGAGGTAGCTGCGGCCCTCGTGCAGGTACACCGCGCCGGGGTACACCAGCTCCGGCGCCGAGATCGAGTCCACCTGCCCGATCACCTTGCCGCCCTCGGCCGCGTCGGCGATGGCGTACGTGTCGTTGCCCACCATCCGCAGGCTGGTCCGCTTGGCCGGGAAGTCGGTGCTCGACCAGTAGTACCGCCCGTCGATGGCCCGCATGTCGCCTTCCTCGGCGCAGATTTCCGCCAGCTTGGGCGCCAGGGCCCCGAACCGCTGGGCGTCGGCGGGCGTGAGGGGCTTCTCAAAGCACGCGCAGCAGAGCTGCGCCTCGAGGATGTGCGGGTTGCCCGGGTCGATCACCGCGTGCTCGTGCGAGGCCCCGAACAGGTACTCCGGGTGCCGCATCAGGTACTGGTCGATCGGGTCCTCGTAGGCGATCAGCACGGCCAGGCTGTCCTGGCTGCCGCGCCCGGCCCGCCCCGCCTGCTGCCAGGTCGAGCAGATCGTGCCGGGGAAGCCCACGAGAATGGCCGCGTCCATCCCGCCCACGTCGATGCCCAGTTCCAGGGCGTTGGTGGCCGCCACGCCCAGCAGTTCGCCGCTGAAGAGCTGCTTCTCGATCTCGCGCCGCTCCAGGGGCAGGTAGCCGCCGCGGTACGGGCGGATGCGGCCGGCCAGGTCGCCCTCGCGGCTCAGTTCCTCGCGCGAGTACTTGTAGATCAGTTCCGCCACGATGCGGGCCTTGGTAAACGCGATCGTCTGCGTGCGGCGGCGCACCAGGCCGGCCATCAGTTCCACCGCCTCCATGTTGGCCGAGCGGCGCACCAGCCCCGCCTCGCCCTCCATCAGCGGCGGGTTCCACAGCACGAAGTACCGCCGCCCGCGCGGCGAGCCGTCGTTGTCGATCAGCTCCATCTCCCGACCCGTCAGCGACTCGGCCAGTTCCAGCGGGTTGGCGATCGTCGCCGAGCAGCACACGAGGTTCGGCCGCGAACCGTAGTGCTCGCAGAGGCGCAGCAGGCGCCGCAGCACGCCGGCGACGTGGCTGCCGAAGATGCCACGGTAGGTGTGCACCTCGTCGATCACGATGGTGCGAAGCTGCCGCAGGAACGCGTGCCACTTGCCGTGGTACGGCAGGATCCCCACGTGCAGCATGTCTGGGTTGGTCAGCAGCACCGAGGCACTGTTGCGGATCTTCGTGCGGCTGTGCGAAGGCGTGTCGCCGTCGTACACGGCCGAGGCGAGCACGCCCTTGAGCGATTCGTCGGCAGCCCAGCGCCCCAGCGTGCCGTGCTGGTCCTGGGCAAGGGCCTTGGTGGGGAAGATGTACATCGCGCGGGCCTTGGGATCGTTCAGGAGCCTCTGCGCGACAGCCAGGTTGTAGCACAGCGTCTTGCCGCTGGCCGTCGCGGTGACGATGACGCAGTCGCGCCCGGCCAGGATGGCGTCGATGGCCGAGGCCTGGTGCGTGTAGAGCTGGTGGATGTTCTGCCGCCTCAGCAGCGAGCGCAGCCGCTCGTCGACGCCGGCGGCCGGCTCGGCGTACCGCGCCTCGCGCGCGGGAATCTCCCGCACGTGGACGATCTGCCCGCGATACCGCCGGTCGTTGGCCAACTCGCGTAGAAAGCCGCGCACGTCCATGCCGGACATGATGCCAAGCGCCGGCCGGCAACGCAAGGGCTATTAGGATTTCGTTAGGAACGCGAGCGTTCGGGGAAGACCGACGAACCTGCAACGCCGAACGTGTTGACCGGGGGGGGCCGGCTGTACTGCGATCCGCCAGTTTCGTCGCGAGCCGCGAAGGTCCCCGGCGCCGCTGCCTGCCCGCCGGGCCCGCCGCAGGCCCCGTTGGGGTCGTGGCTGCCGCCGCCTTCGGCTGCGGGCAGAGCCCGCGCTGGGCTCATCGGGCCCATCCCTCGACTCCAGCGGCACCGCCGGGCGTGACAGCGGTTGAACATGCTGACGGCGCCGATTCGCCCGCCTCCCGGAACGACACGTCCGGCAAGATGGTTGTGCAATCTCAAGAGGACCGGCCCATGCACGCACCACCGCGGCGCAGATCTCGAGCCGACCGGCGCGTCGCCCGCGTCGCCCTGGCGGGTTGGCTCACGATGGCGTTGTGCGCCTTGGCGGCGGCGCAGGACGCCCTGCCCGACCTCGACGGGCTCATCCTCAACAAGCCCGCCGCGAAGCCCGTGCCCAAGCCCGCGCCCGCCGCCGGCAGGGCCGCCGCCGGCAAGGCCCGTCCCGAACCCGCCTCGCCACGCCAGAGCGGCCTGCCCATCGCCGGCGTCAGCGAAGTCGTCTTCGCCGTCCGCCCGGGCGGAAACGACGGGCACTGGTACGCCAACTTCAGCCACTGGGTGAGCGACCCCAACCGCATGATGTATGGCGAGGGCGGCTCGAGGCTGTGCAGGCTGAACCTGCTGACCGGCAAGACCAGCGACCTCCTCGCCGACCCCAACGGATCCATCCGCGACCCCGTCGTCCACTATGACGGCAAGAAGATCCTGTTCTCCTACCGCCCCGGCGGCAGCCGCTACTTCAACCTCCACGAAATCCCCGCCGACGCCAACGGCGCCGGCCCCGGCTCGCCCCTGCTGCGGCGCATCACCGACGGCCCGTGGGACGACATCGAACCCATCTACCTGCCCGACGGCGACCTGATGTTCGGCTCGTCCCGCTGCGGCCGCTTCGTGCAGTGCTGGTTCACGCGCGTGGCCATCCTGTACCGTTGCCGGCCCGACGGCAGCGGCATCCGCTGCGTGTCGGCCAACGTCGAGCACGACAACACGCCGTGGGTGCTCCCCGACGGGCGCGTGCTGTACATGCGGTGGGAGTACGTCGACCGCAGCCAGGTGCAGTACCACCACCTCTGGACGTTCAACCCCGACGGCTCGGGCGTGATGGCGTACTTCGGCAACATGCATTCGGGCACGGCCCTGCTGGACGCAAAGCCGATCCCCGGCACAAACAAGGTCGTGACGATCATCTCGCCCGGGCACGGGCAGAAGGAGCACGCCGGCAGCGTGGGCGTCATCAACCCCAACGGCGGACCCGACGACAAGGAATCGCTGACGATCATCAGCCGCGGCGGGGGCTTCCGCGATCCCTACCCGCTGGGCGACGGGCAGTTCCTCGTCGCCAACGGCGACAAGATGCTCCTGCTGCACTCCGACGGGCGGACCGAACTGCTCTGCCAACTCGACGAGGCCCGCATGATGCTGCACGAGCCGCGGCCGATCGCGCCGCGCCCGCGCGAGCACGTCATCCCGCCTCGCGGCGACTGGAAGCAGCCGACGGGCAAGCTCGTCCTGGCCGACATCCACCACGGGCGGAACATGGACGGCGTACGGCGCGGCGAGATCAAGAAGCTGCTCATCCTGGAGACCCTGCCCAAGCCGGTGAATTTCTCCGGCGGCATGGAGCCGCTCAGCCTGGGCGGCACGTTCACGCTCGAGCGGGTCGTCGGCACCGTCCCCGTCGAACCCGACGGCTCGGCGTACATGGAGCTGCCGGCTCTGAGGCCGATGTTCTTCGTCGCCCTGGACGCCAACGGCAACAGCGTCAAGCGCATGCAGAGCTTCCTGAACGTCATGCCGGGCGAGACGGCCGGTTGCGTCGGGTGCCACGAGCAGCGCGGCGACACGACGCGGTTCCCGCCCAACGTGCTGGCGCTGCGTCGCCCGGCGAGCACGATCGAGCCGGTCGCGGGCGTGCCCGCCGTGCTGGACTTCCCGCGCGACGTGCAGCCGATCCTGGACGAGCATTGCGCCAGGTGCCACGGCTATGGCGATCGGCCCAAGAGCGACCTGCTGCTGGGCGGCGGACGCGGGCCGATGTATTCGCACGCGTACTTCTCGCTGATGAGCCGCGGGACGGTGGCCCACGGCTTTAACCGGCAGGGCAACCGCGCGCCGCGGACTATCGGCACGTCGGCCAGTCCGTTGGCCAGGATCGTGGACCCAACGGCGTTTGGCCTGAAGGAAGGCTGGCACAACGACGTGAAACTCGCCGCACGCCAGCGGCAGGTCGTGCGGATGTGGATCGAGTCGGGCGCGACGTACCCCGGCACGTACGCGGCGCTGGGCCACGGCGCCGTGCGACAGCCGGTCCTGGACGCCGACGTCCTTCGCAGGCGATGCGCCGGCTGCCACGCCGTGCCTCGCGGCAAGTACACCGGGCAACTGGCCGTCAACCTGACCGACCCGGCCAAGTCGCCCATCCTGCTGGCCGCCCTGTCCAGGGACGCCGGCGGCTGGGGATTGTGCAAGGGACCGGCCACGAACCACGTACCCGCCGCGGCTGGAGGGGCCCGCTCCGTCGCGGCCCCTTCCTCCGAAGATGACCCGTTCGCCAAGCCCGCCGATGCACCCCCTCGCGCCGCAGGCCTGGTCACTTCAGCGACCCAGGTCCGCGCCGTGTTCGAATCGACCAGCGACGGCGACTACCAGCGTCTCCTGGCCTGCATCCAGGCCGCGAAAGAAGAGCTGGACACGCTGACGCGGTTCGACATGCCCAACTTCCGCCCCAATCAGCATTACGTCCGCGAGATGAAGAACTACGGCATCCTGCCGGCCGCCCTCGACGCCGCCTCCAGCCGCATCAACGTCTACGAAGTGGACGAGGCGTACTGGCGGTCGTTCTGGCACACGCCCAAGGGAGAGAAAGCAGCAGGCAGCCCTGGCCCGTCGGGCAACCAGTAGGCTACAGTTGCCGACTCAGGTCCCGGCGGGGAAGGAGAAAACCATGCTGTGCCCGCGAGAGGTGCCCGCGCGGTAGACGCTGGCGATGCTGATCGCGTGCGGCGCCGCTGCGGGAGCCGATGCCTCGGCGCCCGCGCCCCCGCCGGGCCGGGCGATCTTGGACAAGGCCGGCTGCGCCAAAGGCCTCCTCGTCCTGGTGGGTGCGCCGGACCCCACTCTTGCCGTTAACCTCGCCGCGTCCGGCGAGGCGACGGTGTACGTGCAGGCCGCGACCGCCAAGGTCGTCGGCGAGATCGTCGCCCCGAAGGAGTTGGTGGACGGACCGGTCTGGAAGTGGATGTCACTGGGAGGCGGAGTGCTCCACGCCCTGATCGGCGGGGCGGAGGTCCAGGCCCCGCTTGCGCGGAGCCAGATGGAAGGGACCGGCCATTGGCCGTGGGGGATCGCGGTGGATGCCCGCGGCCGCGTCGTCGTATCCCTGGAGGACGGCCAGGTCGTCTGCTTCGCCGCCGCCAGGGGCGGCTGACGGGCTGGTCGAAGTCACTTGAGTGCCGGGAACCACGGACAGGCTTCCGAGGAAACCGCCGTACCTTTGTTCTTGCGTCCCTTGCCGTCCGCGAGTTCCATCCCCTACACGTGCGTGAACGGCACGGACACGATCTTCTCGTCCAGCAGGCGGGGCCCCAGGTCGTTATTGATGACCAGGCCGAGGCGGCAACGGTAATCGCGCACAAACTCGCGGAGGCTGCGGAGGTCGCGGGCGTCCGTCGTCTGGCCGTGGCGAATCTCCACGCCCACCAGGCCGAAGTCGCCTTCAAGGACCAGGTCCACCTCCGCCCCAGCCGCGGTGTGGTGGAAGTAGTAGTCGAAGCTCGAGCCGGCGCAGATCAACTGGCGGATGAGTTCCTCGCTCACCATCCCCTCCCACGACCGTCCCACCCGCGGATGGGCCAACAGAGCGTCCACGTCGGGAAGGCGAAGCAGGTGGTGAAGCAGGCCGCTGTCCCGCACGTATCCCTTGGGATGCTTCACCACGCGTTTGACGGCGTTGGCTGTGTATGCCGGAATGCGCCGCCAGACATATGTTCCGTGCGCGATCTCGAAGTAACCGCGAACGGTCGGCGACGAGGCGCCGAGCGCTTGGCCGACATCCGAGTAGTTGATGACGCTGCCCGACAGGCCGCCGAGCATCTGCAGAAACAGGCGGAACCGCGTCTCGTCCAGGCCGGGGAACAGACGCCCCACGTCGCGATGGAGGTACGTGCGGACGTACTGGTCCATCCACACGCCGCGGAAGCGGTCCGTCCCTTTAATCCACGGCTCCGGGTATCCGCCGCGGAACCAGTACTCATGTGCTTCGGCCAGCGTCCCGCGCGGCGTAAGAGCGTCGACGACATCGCCGCATTTCACCTTGCGGTCCTTCAGCATGGTGACCAACGTCGAACCCTTGCGCGGATGCGCTTCGGCCCAGGATAGCGGGGCCATTTCTATCACGCCGATTCGTCCTGCCAGCGATTCCGAGACCGACTTCAACAAGTTGGGCGAACTGGAACCGGTGATGACGAATCGGCCGACCGTCTTGCGGTCGGCGTCGATGGCCACCCGGAGGGCAGGGAAGAGCGACGGCACGTGCTGCACCTCATCAATGGCAACGTGCCGAGGGTTGAGGCGGAGGAACAACTCCGGATCGCGCTGTATCGTGGTGAAGTCGCTTGTCCGCTCGAGGTCAAACCGCTTCCATTCCTGAGGAAGGGCTGTCAGCAGGGTCGTCTTCCCGCATTGCCGCGGCCCGATCAAGGCGACGCACGGAAACAGCTTCAGATACTCGCGCAACAGGGGTTCGTAGCACCTTTTCATACCTTGCACAATAAAACACGCTCTTTAAGAATGCAAGGTGGAAAATCACCCCTTTTCCGCCAGCCAGCGGGCCACCGTGTCCGCCGCATCGGGCCGGGCGACGGACAGGGCGGCCTTACGCATGGCATCCAGGCGATCGGGCGACCGCATCAGCGGCAGCAGGACTTCGCGCAACTTCGCGGCGTTGGCGGCCGGGACGACCGCGTCGTCGCACACGATCGCCCCGCCGGCCCGGGCCAGCGGCCCGGCGTTCAGCCGCTGCTGCTGGTCAGCGTGGTAGGGGTACGGCAGGATGATCGCCGGCGTGCCCGTCGCGGCCAGTTCGGCCACGGCCCCCGCCCCGCCGCGCCCGATGACCAGGTCGGCGGCCGCGTAGGCCAGGTCCATGCGGTGGCAGTACTCCATGGTGTGGAAACAGGTGGAGC
>CAYWTX010000613.1:0-2504 GCA_964461295.1 uncultured Planctomycetaceae bacterium
TCTGGCCGCGGTGGTGCGTGAGGGACTGGGCCATGATCCGCTCTCGGGCCATCTGTTCGTCTTCCGCAGTCGCCGCGGCGATCGGGTCAAACTCTTGTGGTGGGATCGCGACGGGCTGACGCTCTATTACCGGCGACTGGAGAAAGGGACATTTCGTTTCCCAACGACCAATGATCCCGAATCGCGGAGCGTCGAGATCTCGTCGCAGGAGTTGTCGTTGATCCTGTGGGGCATTGATCCGGCCAGCGTGAAGCGGCAACCGCGTTACCAGCGCACGGCGTGACGCTGAGAAAAGATTGTTGTGCAGCGGGAATAATTTCGCCGCGCGCGGTATCTATACGGGCATGAGCACGGACACTTTGCCCCCGCCCGATCCCGCGCTGCTGCCCGACGACCCGGCTGTGCTGAAGCAGTTGGTCGTGCAGTTGCTCGAAGAGCTGCGCAGCACCCAGGCGCGTTTGGAGCGGCAAGAGCACCACATGCACTTGCTCTTGAAGCGTCTCTACGGGAGCACGAGCGAGAAGTTCGATCCGCGGCAAAGTGTGCTGTTCGCTGCCAAGGCGGACGAGGAAGACGCGGCCATCCGTCCGCCCGTCCCGCCGCCTGCAACGGGCGCTCCACCCGCCTCGTCGCCGACTTCCAAGAACCGCGACAAGCACGGTCGCGGCCGGATTCCCGATGAGACCGAACGTGAGGAAGTCATTCACGATCTTTCGCCGGCCGAGAAGGCGGCGTTGGGCGGCGCGGAGAACCTGGTCGAGCTGCCGCCGGAGCGGAGCGAGCAACTCGACTGGCGGCCCTCGACGCTGTTCGTCGTCGTCCATGTCCGCAAAAAATACGCCCGCAAGCAGCCACTGCCGGAAAGCGGCCTGACGCTCTCGGAGCAGAACGTTGCGGTGGCCCGCAAGCCGCCCGAGGCGATTCCCGGCGGTTTGGCCGGTCCAGGGCTGATGGCGCAGGTGATCACGAGCAAGGGTGCCGACCATCTGCCCTTGCACCGGCTGGAAGGGATCTTTAAGCGGCAGGGCGTCCGCATCTCCCGGCAGACGATGGACGGGTGGTGGCTCCAGACGGCCGAATTCCTCCGGCCCTTGTACGCCTTGGCCATCCGCGTGGTCCTGGCTTCTCACGTGATCCACACGGACGATACCTCGGTGAAGATCCGCGATGCCTGGCGGAAGCTGAAGCACACGGGCCGGTTCTGGCCCTACGTGGGCGACCCGCTCCACCCGCTGACCGTGTTCGACTACACGACCAATCACAAACGGGACGGACCGGCCGCCTTTCTCAAAGACTATCGCGGGTACTTGCAGGCCGACGCCTTCAACGGCTACGACGGGATCTACCTGGAGTCCGAAGGCCGGATCATCGAGGTGGCCTGCTGGGCCCATGCGCGGCGGAAGTTCCACGAGAGCCGGCGGCTGGATTCGGCCCGCATGGAGACGGCGTTGGCGTGGATCGCCAAGCTCTACGCGGTGGAGAAGGATCTGCGCCAGCGTTGCCAGGACGAGTGGGAGAAGCTCACGCTGGGGGATCGCGCCGTGCGGATCGCGGCCGAGCGGCAAAAGCGGTCGCGGCCGCTCTTGGACGGCTTCCATGTCTGGCTGGAAGCGGAGGCCCCCAAAGTCTTGCCCAAGAGCCCGGTTCGCGGGGCGATGGACTACACGCTCTCAAACTGGACGGCCCTGTCCGTTTACCTTGACGACGGCTGGTTGGACATCGACAACAACGAGGGCGAAAACTCGATTCGCGGCCTCTGCATTGGACGCCGTAACTGGCTTTTCTGTGGCAGCGACCGCGGCGGCCACGCAGCGGCGATCCATTTCAGCCTCTTGGCCTCCTGCAAGCGTCACGGCCATGATCCGTGGGTCTACCTCCGCGACGTGTTCACCCGCCTGCCGGCGATGCTCCCCGGGGCGAACGAGGACGAGCTTCTCGCGATGCTGCCGCATCTCTGGAAGCCGGCCTGATCGCCCCCTGGCTCCCCGACCGCCCCTCGCTGGCGGCCTCTGCCAACGTGTTCCGCCGGACGCTTACAAGCCTTCTTGCGCCCGGCGGTCTTCGGTGCGCTACGACGACCCGGCCGAAGTGGTCTTGGCGGGCAGATGGCTTGCCGTGCGGCGATGTTGCCAGGACTGGTCGAACTGGAGGAGCAGGCCGACGGCCAGGACGGCCAGGGCCCCCAGCGTGATCGGCACCCCGATCCGCCACAGCTCCTCGCGCGCGGTCCAGGCCGACCAACCCAAGAGGACCCCGCCGCACGTGGTGGCCATGGTGCCCAGCAGCGTGCAGAACCAGGTCAGAAGCGGCAAGAGGCCCTGGCTCGGCGCCCGTTGCACGGTCGGCAGGGGCCGCCTCGCCCGCCCCGTTCCCCGATGCCTTCTCCCGGTTCCGCCGGGATGCGCCGCATCGATCCGGAGGATGTCGGGCCGGGCCGCCCCCAGCTCTTCCACGGCGAGGGCCCGTCCGATGTGCCGCAGTTGATCGTCCGCCTCCCAGTCGTC
>CAYWTX010000614.1:0-4280 GCA_964461295.1 uncultured Planctomycetaceae bacterium
GGGCCACGCCGCCGCCCGCCGCAGAATCAAGTTTCCTATCAGTTTATTAGTGATTGCCGATTGGGGGAGCCCAGCCTATAGGCGCCCTTTCCGTCCGGCCTGCCCCTTAGGGGTCGGTCCCCTCGGTCCTCCGGGCGGGGCTCACACTACCCTCTAACGCCTTCAGGGCGCGAAAAACTACCGTGCCAGGACGGGAGTTTTCGGCAAACGTGGGCAAGGGCGGGTTTGGGACACCCTCGGAAGGCGTTCTCCAAGAACTACCGTGCCAGGACGGTAGTCTTCGCGAAGCTCACCAAATGCAATCAGAATTGCTTTTGGTGAGACCTTATGCAGTAGGGCCCCTTCGGGTACGCCGCTGCCACTTCTGAGGGTCGCCCGCCCCGCTATCGCGTCAACGGCCGCGCCAACAGGTGCGTACACGCCCCTTTCCGGGACAAAGGCGGGCACGCGGAGAGGCCCATTCCGCCCCCGTTTTTCGGCCAAACGCCCGAAAAGCGACATGCAACGTCGGGAAAAGGGAGTGGCTACTTTTCCGGTCGGCAGTGCCGGACCAGCGGAAGGTCCATGGCTGTAAACGGTGTGGCTCGGGTGAAGGCCCGGCGGGCCGACATCGGATAGCCCCGCCCGTGAGGGCGGGGAAACGGATGCACCCAAGAAGCAACCAACGCCCGTAGGGCCGGCACAGGACCCGCCACGTCAGCCGCCGACAAGCGTGCGTTGCCGGCCCGCCGGGCCTCTTTGCCTCGCGCTACCCGCAATCCCCGTCCTCACGGGCGGGGCTACCCGTTGCCGGCCCGCCGGGCCTCTTTGGCTCGCGCTACCCGATCATTCCCTACCCAGCGCGGCGCGGAGGGCGGGATCCAGGGCGGGGCAGGCGAAGGTGAAATCCGCGCCCAGCAGTTTCCCCCCCACCTCCCTCCCGGCCGCCCGGTCCCGGGCCGCCAGATCGGGTTTCCTATCCGTCAGTCCTACTCCGCCGGCGCCTTCTTCCGCCTCAGCAGTTCCTTCAGTTCGCCGCAGCGGAACACAGCCGCCGCCGCGAGGAACGCCGCCGTGGCCGCCCCCATCGCGATCGCCAGCCTCAGCGCCCGGTGCAGCGCGGCGCCTTCCAGCCAGTGCCACGCCCCCCCCGCCACCGCGCTCATCACCGCCGTCGCGGCGCACGCCCGCGCCGCCGACAGGCCGATCGCACGCCAGTCCAGCCGCCCCACCCGCTTCTGGATCATCCAGCCGAACAACGCCGCGTTGATGACGAACGTGACGGTCGTCGCCAGCCCCAACGCGCCCGAACGAAGCGGCGTGAAGATCCCCGCCAGCACCAGCACAACGTTCAACGCGCCCAGGATCGACGAGACGATCAGCGGCCCGCGCGTCTCCTTCTGCGCGAAGAACGCACGCAGCAGGATGTGCACCGCGAAGTACGCCGGCATCCCGATGCTGTACATCTGTAGCATCACCGCCGTGCGGGTCACGTCGCTGCCGGCATCCGCCCCGCCGGTGAACTGGTTGCGCTGGAAGATGACCTCCACGATCGGCCGGGCCAGAACGATCAGGCCCGCCCCGGCGGGAATGCCCAGAAACAAGCACAGCCGCAACGCCCGGCTTAGCGTGTCGCGCAGCCCCCCGCGGTCGCCGCGGGCGGCGTGCCGGCTCAGCAGCGGGAACACCACCGTCGACAGCGACACGCCCAGCACGCCCAAGGGAAGCTGGTACAGCCGCCCCGCCGCGTAGTGGCACTTGATGACCCCGTCCGTGAGCGGCAGGTTCGGGCTCGCCGCCGAGGCCGTGAACGCCATCGCCACGACCTTCACGGCCAGGTCCGCCACCTGCATCATGCTCAGCGGCACGAACGTCGGACCCATCTTCCGCACAATCGCCTTCACCTCCGCCAGCACGGGCAGCAGTTGCAGCCGGCCCATCATCTTCGCGCGGTACACCAACCACACGGCCGGGATCACGTGCACGAACGCGGCCGCCACGATCGTCACGCTCTCGATGACGAACTGCTTCTCGCCGTGGCCGGGGGCGATGGCCGGACCGATCCAGGCGCCGGCGATGATCCCGAGATTCAGCAGCACCGGGGCCAGTGCGGGATAGAAGAAATGCCCCTTGCTGTTCAGCGCGGCCGACAGCAGCGCCAGCACGCAGACCGCCAGCGAAAACGGCAGCATGATCATGATGAGCTGGAGGGTGTACTGCCGCTCCCAGGGCATGGGCCACAGCAGCAGCGCCCCCAGCAGGCCCAACTCCATCAGCAGCAGCAGGACCGCCAGCACGGCCGTCAGCAGGGCCGCCGTGTTCCCCAGCACCGCCCGGGCCCGCTCGGGACCGGCCTTTTCGTCGGCGTCGGTGAAGACGGGCACGAACGCAGCCGTCAGGGCGCCCTCGCCGAACAACCGCCGGAACAAATGCGGAATGCCGAACGCCATCCAGAACGCGTCGCCGATCTTGCCCCCCGCCAACGGCACCAGCACCACGTCCCGCATCATGCCGAACACACGCGACAGCGCTGTCAGCGCCGCCACCGTCCTGGCCGCGCCGAAATAGTGCTCCTGTTCGTGCCGCTGCTCCTGGGCCGTCCGCGCCATGCGGAGATTATGCGCCGCCTGTCGGCCGGAAAGAAGTGGCAGCGCCCCGCGTCGCCTCAGAGCTTGCGAAGGAATTGCCGAAGCAGCCTTGTCCCTCCTCGCCCGGGAGGGGCGGTCAGGACTATAGGGGCTGTCTCTGATGAGCCCCTTGGGCTCACCCACAGAATATGAAAATACAACGAGTTGCGGCAACTCGCACCTGCCCGTGTCGTTCTGTTTTCCTTGGTGGCGCAGCTCTCCGAGTTGCGGCCACCGGGACGCGCAACTCTGGAGAGTAGTGCCACCAGGAAGCGCCACTTCCTGAACCATGCCGCATTTCGCCCCGGGGAAACAAGACGGGGCGTGACGCCCTGAAGCGCCACGCCCCGCGGTCACAGTTCCAGATGTAAACGGCTCGACTACTTCCTGCCCTTGGCCTTCCTGGCGGGTTTGGCGGGCTTCTTCGCGGCGCCCGGTTTGCCGTGGCGGATCGTCGCCTGTGCGGCGGCCAGGCGGGCCACCGGCACGCGGTAGGGCGAGCAGGACACGTAGTTGAGCCCGACGAGGTGGCAGAACTCGATCGACATCGGGTCGCCGCCGTGCTCGCCGCAGATGCCCAACTTGAGGTCCTTGCGGACGGAGCGGCCCTTCTGGACGGCGATCTTGATCAACTGGCCCACGCCGTCGCGGTCCAGCGTCTGGAACGGGTCGTAGTCGAAGATGCCCATCTCGACGTAGGGCTTCAGGAACCGCCCGGCGTCGTCGCGGCTGAAGCCGCAGCCCATCTGCGTCAGGTCGTTGGTGCCGAAGCTGAAGAACTCGGCCTCGTGGGCGATCTCGTCGGCCGTGACGGCGCCGCGGGGCACTTCGATCATCGTGCCGATCTTCAACTCGAACGGCAGCGTCTTGGCCTTGCGCGCGACCTTCACTTCCTCGAGGGCCTCGAGCACGAGCTTCTTCTGGTGGGCGAGTTCCTTCACGTGCCCGACGAGCGGAATCATGATCTCGGGCTTGGAGCCTTTGACCTCGAAGGCGGCCTCGATGACCGCGCGGGCCTGCATCTTGGTGATCTCGGGGTAGATGATGCCCAGGCGGCAGCCACGGAAGCCCAGCATCGGGTTGAACTCGTGCAGGCTGTCGACGACGGCCTTGACGCGCTCCACCGGGATGTTCATCACGGCGGCCATTTCCTCCTGCCCGGCGGCGTCGTGCGGCAGGAACTCATGCAGCGGCGGGTCGAGGAAGCGGATGGTGGCCGGACGGCCCTTGAGGGCCTTGAACATGCCGACGAAGTCGCTCTTTTGCAGGGGCAGGAGCTTGGCGAGGGCCTTCGCCCGGCCGTCGGCGTCCTGGGCGAGGATCATCTCGCGCAGTTCCGCGTCCGGGAGGTACCCGCGCGTGTACGAGAGATCCATGTAGACCGGGCGGCCCAGCAGGCGCCGGCGGACTTCCGCCCAGTCCTCCCACGCGCCCATGTGCGTGGTCACCAGCCTCAGGCCGGGCGCGTCGCGCAGAAGCGCGCCGATTTGCCGCGGGTCCGCCCGCCGGACGCGGGGGAAGGCGACGTCGAACCCCGTGTGGCAGACGAGGATGAGCCCGTGGTCGGCCACGGTCCGGTATAACGGCGTCAGCGCCGGCTCATCGAGGGAGTAGTTCTGTTTTTAAGTGTTCTGATTTAGTGTGAGTTTCCTTTTTTTGGTATGCTGTATCATT
>CAYWTX010000615.1:0-8194 GCA_964461295.1 uncultured Planctomycetaceae bacterium
CTGGGTGCTGTGGTTCTTTCGCGACCCGGAGCGGACCACCGACGGCGCGCCCGGCGCGTTCATCAGTCCCGCCGACGGCCGCGTGGCCGAAATAACCCCCGTCGGCCCCGAGGGACCCCTCGGCCGCGACGGCCTGCGCATCGGCGTGTTCATGAACATCTTCAGCGTGCACGTCAACCGCAGCCCGTGCGATGCCGTCGTGGAGAAGGCCGAGCATCATGCCGGGGCGTTCCTGGACGCCCGGCTGCCCGAGGCCGCGTGGAAGAACGAGCACGCGACCATCCACCTGGCGGTCCGTCGCGACGGACGCGACTGGCCCGTCGTTGTCCGCCAGGTGGCCGGCAAGGTTGCCCGGCGCATCGTGACGGACCTGCGCCCCGGCCAGCAGCTTCAGCGGGGCGAGCGGTTCGGCATGATCAAGTTCGGCTCGTACCTGGAACTGACCGTGCCGCGCGAACTGGCCGGCGAGGTCCGCGTCAGGCTCGGCGAGCAGGTGTACGCCGGACGCACGGTGCTGATCGCCCCGGCCGCTGAGGCGGCGAATCCGGTTGCCGGATAGGTGAAGGGCGCCATACCGTGTTGCACGCGACTGGGGCGACACGCCCCGGCTCCGTTGTCGGCCGATCGATGGACAGGACAATCATGGCACGCGAACCCCTGGAGACTCCTGGCGACGAGCCGGCCTCGCGGCCGGGGCGGCACGAGCGATCTTCGCCGCACCCGCGGCGCCCCGAGCGGGTGCAGCGCCGCGCCCGCGCCCGCGAGCGCATCCTCCGCACGACGGCGATCCTGCCCAGCCTGTTCACGCTGGGCAACGGGCTGCTGGGCTTCGCGTCGATCTACCTGGTCCTGCGGCAAGGCATCGGCCTGGTCACCCCCGGCACGCTTACGCTGGCGGTCCTGATGCTCTTCGGCGCGATGGTCTGCGATATGCTCGACGGGCGCATCGCCCGTTTCACCCGGCGCACCAGCGATTTCGGCGGGCAACTCGACAGCCTCTGCGACGCCATCAGCTTCGGCGCCGCCCCCGGTGTGCTCATGATCGCCGCCGTCATGCTCGTCATTCACCGCCTGGGCGACATCGGACCCGTCGCGGGCCTGGGCCCGCTGGGCCTGGAACGCACGCTGTGGTGCATCGCCGGAGCGTACATGTCCTGCGCAATCCTCCGCCTGGCGCGGTTCAACGTCGAGAACGAGCCCGACGAGTCGGCCCACATGTCCTTCAAGGGCCTGCCCTCGCCGGGCGCCGCGGCCGTCGTCGCCTCGCTCATCCTCCTGTTCGTCCACCTCGACGAGTCCAGCGCCGCGGCGCCCAGTTCGTGGCTGCTCGCCCCGGCCGTGCGGGCCATCGCCCCAGGCTTCCAGGTCGCCGTGGCGATCTTCCTGCCCGTGGCCACGCTGCTGGCCGGCCTGCTCATGGTCTCCACGATCCGCTACTCGCACCTGGTGAACCACTACATCCGCGGCCGTCGGCCGTTCGCGTATCTCGTGCGGCTGATGGTGATCCTGCTGGCGGTGCTGCTGGAGCCGCACGTGGCGCTGGCCTCGGCGACGGTGGCGTACGCGTTCGGCACGCCGCTGAAGGCGGCGTGGGGTCGTCTCGGCCGCAAGCCGCCCGGCCCGGAGCGCCAGGCGGGTTCGCCCGGCGCCGCGCCGCCCCAGCCCGTCGGACCGGGTGCAAAAAGCTCCGGCGAACCGCCCAATTCCCCTTGACGCGTCGCGGCCGGAACGTATGATAGAGGTCTTGCATCCGCGGGCGTAGCTCAGTGGTAGAGCGCAACGTTGCCAACGTTGATGTCGTGAGTTCAAATCTCATCGCCCGCTTCGAAGGACGCCCGTTGTCAGCCGATGACAGCAGGCGTTTTTCGTTGCCGGCACAGGGGTTTACGCTCGCCCCGCCGCTCCGGGCCGCAATCAGCCGCATTCCGCCCGCGTTGCCAGCGTTCGCCCCCGCTTGCACCAAATCGCCGTGAGCTGGTGCAAGCACAAGTGCGAGCGCGGCCACGGCGTCATAGGTTCCTGTCGCCCGCTGGCGGTTCTCTTGCGGATTCCCGTCCAGCGGCAACGCGGGCAGAACGTCCAGCGCCCCGGCCACGTCCAGCAAGCGGGGGTCCGTGTAAACGCCCATTGTCAGGTCGATCCGCGAATGACGCACACCATGGCGATCGGCGTCAACCTGGCCGTCGCCCGGGGCGCCCGGGACTGCCGGCGGCACATCCCGGCCGCTTGCGGCCGGCGCGTGCCGTTGCGGCCGGGATGTGCCGTTGCGGCCGGCGCGTGCCGTTTGGGGGCGGGCCGCGACGTCGGCGACCCCCGCCGACCCCAGGCCGCGCTGCGCCTTCCGCTCCCCCGGCCGAACCGGTCTAGAACCGCTGCCAAGGGGGCGCAGCCGCACGATCTCCTCCCATGGCGACCCTAGCCACCCCCGCCGCGCCCGAAGCGATCCTGGCCGGCAGATTGCGGCCAGCGGCAACCGATTCGCCGCAGGGCCCAAATGAGGATTATCGAGAAGGACGTATACTGGTTCCTTGGCTCCCATCAAAGATGGCCTTCCCATCTTGATGAGCTTGCTGCCTATATCGGAGAGGGGCCGTATAAGTGCCGCTGCCGGAACGATGGGGCCCCGACCGAGCATGATTGCTTCTACTACAGGGCACAAGGGGCAGAGTCTTGTGCGGATCCAAACGAGTTGTTGGCATGCGAACTGGCGCCCAGGCACGGTGGCAAGCGGATCGTTCTGTTTGTGGATGGAGAGTTGGTCAAGGTGGATGAGGAACGGTTCAGAACTCTCCTGGCAGACCCGCTGAACGCTGGTTCCAGGAATGCAATGAGCATGGCGGATAGGAATCTGGGGGCAGATGCCAATGGCATGACGAGCGAAACTAGAGGGGAAGCAGGGACGCGCCCGAATGGCATTAAGATAGGGCGCAACTCCTGTGTGATAAATGCGTTACAGAGTAGGCGATGGCGGGCCACCCCCCCGCCCGCCAATCCGATCGTGCTTGAGGAACCGTTGAAAATGCTGGGGTTCTTGGTACGGCCCGCCGAAGGGCCGACTCGAGGTAGGTGTCCGCCACGCACTGCTCTGCCGCATAATCTACTGTGTATCAACAACGTACTTCTTATCTCAATGTCATTCGGGCGCGTCCCCAGTTTTCTCGTCCCTAGTTTTCTACTAGTTTTCCCTCGGCCTGGCTCGCAGCCGAGACGAAGCTGGTCTTCGGCGTCAACGCGGGCAACTTCTCGGGCTATCGTGTGGACGTGGCCAGCGTGGTGCTGCAAACCGCCGCCGACCCATGACACGCCCGCCGCCGGCCTCGTCGGCGAGTTTGTCGAGGAACTGAGGAAGCGACCCCGCGACCCCGCGACCCCGTCGCGGGAGGCGTTCTTGTTGCCCAATTCCGCCTTCCCATGGTAGAATCTCGCGCTGGCTTCGGAGGAAGTCGTGCGCGTGTTCCGAGCATTTCCCGTATGCGCGAGCCTGACGACGGCGGCGATGCTGCTGGCCGCCGCGCCCAGTTGGGCCGTCGTGCGGCACACGGGCGACGACCCGCCGACGGGGCTGGCGACTCCCTCCAGCGGCGCCGTGGGGGCCTGGAGCTACAACGCCTCTTGCGTGCTGATCGCGCCAAACTACGTGCTCACCACCCGCCACCAGAACACCAGTGGACTGGTGGTGATCAACGGCGTGACCTGCACCGTCGCCCAGGAGTGGGCCGGGGGCGGCAGCGGCGCCAACGCCGACATCCGCGTCGCCAGGATCGTGACGGCAACGGGCGGGAACCCCCACCTCGGCGGCTACGTCGACGTGCCCACGTCCTCCTTCAGCGACGTCGGCGTCAACGTCGTCATCGGCGGGTGCGGCAAGACTCGCGGCGCCGCCGTGGGCGACCCCGTCTGCGGCTACGCCTGGGCCGACAACCGCACGCTCCAATGGGGCGCCAACCACACCACGTATAGCTCGACGCGTTCCACCGCCGTCTACACCTCCGATTGCCTCAACGACGACTTCGACCCGCCAGGCACGTTTGCCCATGAGGCCGCCATCGGCGAGTGGGACAGCGGCGGCGGCTGGTTCCGCCTCGGCGCCGACGGCCGATGGCGAGTCGTCGGGCTCATGGCCTATGTCGAACGCCTGGGAGCCTCCTACTTCTGCGCCGGGGATGGCACGGCCGACTGGAACGCCGCCGTTCGCGTGAAGACCTACGCGACGTGGATCAACTCGCTGCTGCCAGCAACCAACAACGCGTGGAAGGGCCTGGCCGGTGTGGCTGGGCCCTGGACCACCGCCGGCAACTGGACGACGGGGCTGCTGCCCACCGCATCCGACGACGTCTACATCGACAACGGCGGCATCGCCCGCGTCACCGCCGGCGCGGCCGCCACGGCCCAGGGCATCTACCTCGCCACCGGCGGCGGAAGCGCCGAGTTGCGACTGGAGGGCGGAAGCGTCACCGCGCAGCAAATCCGGGCCGACGCGGGCGGCAAACTGGACGTCCGCTCGGGCACGCTCCAGGCGACCGACCTTGCCGTCGCCGGCACGTTCCTCCACAGCGGCGGAACCGCCGCCCTCGCCAACCTCGCGTTGGGCTCGGCCTGCGACGTCAACGTCGGCTCGGCCGCGGCGCTCAGCCTGCGCGGCAACTTCCAGAACGGCTCGACCGATCCCGCCAGGTTCGCGATGGCGTCGGCCGTGCTGCGAATGAACGGGGCGGGCGCCTCGGCCGCGCCGCAGCAAGTCGAGGTGGCCGGCGACGACCTCGGCGGCTCCTCGGCCGGGTGGACCGGCAACTTCGCGCTGGGCGAGTTGTCGATCGCGCCCGGGACGTTCGTCCGGCTGGTGGACGCGGCCGACAACCAACTCGACGGGCAGTCGCTCGGCGAGGCGCTGTACGTCGACCGGCTGACGATCGAGCCGGGCGGCGGCATCGACCCGGCCGGCCTGAGCCTTTACTACCGCAACGGCGGAGCCGTGAAGAGGCTGTTCCTGGGCGACCTGAACATGGACGGCGCTGTGGATGGCGCCGATTACTACGCGCTGCGGCTGAACTTCGGCCGCGGTGACGCCACGTGGTCCGACGGCGACACCAACGGCGATCGCCTGGTGGACGCGGCCGACTACCTGGCCCTGTGGGCAAACTACGGTTCGGCAACTCCTCCGGCCATGCCCGACGGCGCCTTGTGCTTCCCGCGGGATCCCTCCTTCGACGGCTTCTTCGACGGCTTCTCGCCGGTAATGATGCCCGAGCCGGCCTCGGCGCTCATTCTCCTGCCTCTGGCGGTCGGGCTGATCCGTCGCACGCGTCGCTGACGCCGCCAAGGGGTTTGTTGGCGACAGCCAAGCAGCAGGCAGCGGCCGGCGCATTGGCCGCGGACCGAAGGAGAAGGACACTGCGGCAACGGTACCGGCGCCGTCAGCCTTCCGGGCGGCAGAGGACCGCCGGCGTCCGCGACGTTGCCGCGATGTCGAAAAAAGCCGCGGAAAACTCCTTGCAGCCGGCGCGGCAATCGGTAGAATGCGTGATTCTCGACTTTGGCACAGTTGGCGTCCCTGTCCCCAGGGCAGGCGGCGACGGAGAACCTTGTGGCAGTCAGACTGAGACTCAAGAGAATGGGCCGGCGGCACCGGAGCTTCTATCGCATCGGCGCGATGGACATCCGCAGCCCCCGCGACGGACGGGTCCTCGAGGAAGTCGGTTGGTACGACCCGGAAGCCAAGGAACCGGACAAGCAGATTTCCCTGGATCGCGAGCGAGTGGAGTTCTGGCTGTCAAAGGGCGCCTCGCCCTCCGACACCGTTCGTCAACTCCTCAAGCGGCAGGGGATTCCGGTACAGTAAGCCCTCGGCGCGACGGCTCGCCCCCCTTTGCCGGGCCGCCCCCGTGCGGCCGGCGGCGGGCGGGCGGACCGGCGGCCTCCTGGGCTCCGCGTGCTGGCGATGGCGCTCCGCATCGACATCATCACGCTGTTCCCCGAGATGTTCGGTGCCTTCGCGACCACGAGCATCGTCGGGCGGGCCGTGGCACGCGGCCTGGCCGACATCCAGGTGACCAACCTGCGGGACTTCGCCCTCGACCGGTACGGGTCGGTGGATGACAGCCCCTTCGGCGGCGGGCCCGGCATGGTCCTGATGTGCCAACCGGCCTTCGACGCCGTCGAGGCCCTGCGAAAGGCCGACCCGAGGCCCGGGAAGGTCATCCTCCTGTGCCCGCAGGGCCGGCCGATGGACCAGGCATTGGCGATCGAACTGGCCGCCCAGGAACGGCTGATCCTGGCCTGCGGGCACTACGAAGGGTTCGACGAGCGAATCCGCCAACTGGCGGACATCGAAATCAGCCTGGGCGACTTCGTGCTTTCCGGCGGCGAGGTGCCCGCGATGGCGGTGGCCGACGCCGTCATCCGCCTGCTGCCGGGCGCCCTGGGAAAGGACGAGTCCACCCACGAGGAATCGTTCGGCCAGGGCGGCGGGCTGCTGGAGTACCCGCAGTACACGCGGCCGCGGGACTATCGTGGCATGCAGGTGCCGGACGTGCTGCTGAGCGGCGATCACGCGAAGATCGCGGCCTGGCGGGCCGAGCAGTCCGGCCTGCGTACGATGCAGCGAAGGCCGGACCTGTGGGACAAGCACAGGAAGCGGACGCAAGGCGGATAGGAAAGAGCCTCGCCGCGAAGCAAGCCTGGGTGGCTGAACAGGTGCGAGCGGACCGGCGGATCGTGAACGTGAATCGGCAATCGGAGATTGGCAATACCCGTTTGGAGAATCACCGTGAGTCAGGAACTGATGACAAAGGCCGTGCGGGGCAGCCTGAAGACCTCCATCCCCAGCTTTCACATCGGCGATACCGTGAAGGTGTTCTGCCGCATCATCGAAGGCGACAAGGAGCGCACGCAGGCGTTCGCCGGCACGGTGATCGGGCGGCGGGGCGCGGGGATCAGCGAGACGTTCACCGTCCGGCGCATCGTGAACAACGAGGGCGTCGAGCGGAATTTC
This sequence comes from uncultured Planctomycetaceae bacterium, assembly GCA_964461295.1. Classification (GTDB taxonomy): domain Bacteria; phylum Planctomycetota; class Phycisphaerae; order SM23-33; family SM23-33; genus CAYWTX01. The sequence goes on from CAYWTX010000615.1 coordinate 6,992, forward strand.
CCGATCCACAGCCCCAAGATTTCCGGCATCGAGATCGTCCGTAGCGGGCGCACCCGCCGCGCGAAGCTCTACTTCCTCCGCGACCGCGTCGGCAAGGCGACCCGCCTGCGCGAAATCCGCCGCAAGGACTACGTCGTCGTCGAGGGCGAGCAAACGCCCGCCGCCGCGGAGGCACCCGCGACCCAGAGCGAGTGAGGGCTCGCCGCTCCGAAGGAGCCTTCGGCTTCAGTGGCCGGTTCGCATGCCGAGTTCCCGGCGCACCCGCGCGATCGCGGCCAACGCCTTGGAGGCGTCACCACGAACGCACCCCTTTGGGGAGAACCCATGTTCTGGCCCTTCCGCCGTCGCGAGAGGACTCTCGGCGAGAAGGGCGAGACCATCGCCAAACGGCACCTCCGCCGCGCGGGAATGAAGGTCCTGGCGACCAACTACCGCTGCCCCGCGGGCGAAGCCGACCTCATCATGCTCGACCCGGCCTCGCGCAAGACCCACGGGGCCGAAACGGTCGCCTTCGTCGAGGTCAAGACCCGCTCCTCCGACCGTTACGTCGATCCTGAATCCGCCGTCGATGAGGACAAACGCCGCCAGGTCCGCCGCGTGGCCGACTACTACCTCCGCCACCACGACGCCGTGGGATTCGTCCTCCGCTTCGACGTCGTCTCGGTCGTGATCCGCGATGGCAATGAGCCGATCTTGCGGCACACGAAAGACGCGTTCTGAGACCCCCTCGTTCTCGCGCCTCCGCTCGGAGCCCGTGAAAGAATTGGAACTCGCGGGTCTGCCCGCTCTGGACGCTTTCTGTCGCCCCTTCGGGCTCCATGCTTAATTGCTTGTGTACCGGTGGCTTACGCCCCAGGCTAGATCCTCGACGCCCCTGCGGGGCTAAGAGCAATACGGTTCAGTTAAGGAAAACAGGACGAAAAACGAGACTGTAGCGCCATCGTTGCGGTTCCGAGACAGGTGGAGCACTGTTCTTCAGCCTGAAAGGCTGACGGAATACAGCATACGTCGCTCCTCGTCGCCAGTGATATGGACTGTTCTTCAGCCTGAAAGGCTGACGGTATACAGCCCAGGGCAACGCCCTGGGTACCCATGGCCCCCAAGATCAAGCCCTGAAAGGGCGAAAGAAATGGTTCCGTGCGGTTCTGCCGCCCTTACAGGGCTTGTTCATTGATGTTCTGGCACCCAGGGCGTTGCCCTGGG
>CAYWTX010000616.1:0-13768 GCA_964461295.1 uncultured Planctomycetaceae bacterium
ACCTGAAACGGCGGCGGCGAAGGACGGGCCGAAAGCCAGTCGCGGGAAGGCTTGAGGCCGTCCAAAACCCAGCAATCCGAGGACAATCACCCCCGAAAAGCCAGGCAGGAGACTACGCCGCGATTATCTTGGACAGCAGTGAGCCAGGACGGTCGGTTATGATGCTGAGTTGCTCCCGTTGGTTGCAGAAGTGTACCTAAAGTTCCGCGACTACTGGTTTGCCCAGGACAAACCCGTTCCAGTTCAGTACAAGCGAAGCGTTGCGGCATGCGACCTACTCACGCGCGGTTTGGCTCGCATCGGGATCATCGCTCTTGTTGACGAAGCGACCGGATACCAGTATGACCGCCCTCGCCAAGACTTGGCTGAGATTCTTGAACAATTCATCTCTAAGCAACTGTGCGCGTGGGCCAAGACCTTCCAAGACGACTACTACAAAGAGCTATTCAGGCTTCGCGGCTGGTCCTACCGCTCCTTCTCGACAAAGCGCCCCATACTGGCTGGCAAATTGACGGTCGACATCATCTACCAGCGACTCGCTCCGGCAGTGCTAAGAGAACTCCAGCGCTTGAACCCGGCGAATGCAAAAGGGAGAAGGAAGCATAAGTACTTTCAGTGGCTAACGCCCGACATCGGCCACCCAAAGCTGAAAGAGCATTTGTCCGCGATCATAGCGTTGATGCGGTCCTCGGACACTTGGGACGACTTTAAGCGCCGCTTGGATCGCGCACTCCCCAAGTACCGCCCGATGCCACTGTTTGAAAGCTGTGAGGCTGAGGCCGAAGAGATTGTCGTTGCGGTCGCCCGTTCATCGTCCGAGGTGCAACTAAACAATGAATAGGCCAGACAACAACGTCGCCAGTTCGCATTCCGGTGAAGGAAAGCAAACTGGCGACCGTGTGCTATGGAAGGCACCCCTTGTGCTGGTGCACTTGCAGGGCTCTACATCCTTAGGGCTCGCCGTTTGCGCGGCGATGGGGTTCGATTCCCGTGCCTTCCGATTCCATTATACCGTGCCCGCCAACAGAAGCAAGGGCCGATTGAAACTAGGACACTACCGAACCGGCAAGAGGCGGGTGCGGCAATCTGTGCAATCTTCGCAAGCCTGGCAAGCCGCTTGTGTGCGAGCGGGCTTGCGGCTACATTGCCGTCATCGCCACAGGGAGCAACCGTGAAACGAATCGCGGCGCGGGTGACGCTCGCATGGATGACGGCGGCTGCGCTGCTGCCGGCGGCGCATTCTGCCCACGGGCAGTCGGCCGGGCCGGCGGCGGGCGCCACGGCGGCGGCCGCTCCCAAGCCCGCCGGCGCGGCGACGACGCAGCCCATCACCACTTCCGGCGACAAGGTCGCTGTGATGCTGCGCAAATGGTGGAGCGACGGCACGGCCGCCGGGCACGTCGGCGACTGGTACGACAACCGCGACCGCGGCCACAGCGAGTTTGACCGCACGGCCTGGCCGCAGCTTCAGAAGGTGGCCTACACGCCCGAGCAGCTTGCGGCCCGTTCGGACTGGGCCGTCCAGCGCATGGGGCTGCCCTTCGTGGTGTTCGGCAACTCCTCCACGTCGGCCGGCGTCGCCAACGGCGGCAGCAACGTGCGGATGTGTTACGTGAGCCCCTCCGGCCTGTCGTTCCTGCACGGGCAGTACACGCATAACAATCTGTATATCTATCCGTCGCACCTCGATCACAACCCCGGCCGCAACGGCGCCGGCGCCGGGGCCGGCTACGGCGATCTGTACCCCACCAACACGCCCTATCTCATCGCCAGCCGGGGTTCCAGCGGCAGCGACCAGCCGTTCCTGCTGGCCGTGTGCCAGACGCTGGCCGCGTTCCGCCCGGAGGTGAAGAACAAGCTCGTCGCCACCGGCCTGCTCATGCCGACCATCCAGATGATCCTTCGTTCGTGCAACCGGAACGTCCCGACGAAACCCGACTATCTGACCGGCAAGGCGCATCCCACGGTCTTCGAGGGCAGCCTGGTGGACGGCTTGCGGATGGCGAGACTGGCTCAGGACATCACGCTGGAGACGCTCCCGCCGATGGTGCGGATCAAGGTCGTCAGCGAGGAAGAGCCCGTCAACGGCAGGGACTTCTTCGACCTGCCCGGGAGGTCGGAGAAGCTGGCCGACACGCCGTGCGTCATCGCGCGGGTCTGGCGCGGCGCGGCGGGCACGCGGACGATGAAGGTCAGCGCCGCCGGCAGCGCGGACCTCAACGGCCGGGCGCTGACGTACGAATGGGTGGTCCTGCGCGGCGACCGCGACACGATCTCCATCGCGACGGCTGACGTCGGCAGGACGGCCGGGATAACGCTGTCGTACCCGTATCGCCGCCCGGTCGCGAGGGGCTCGCCCCTGGAGAGCAACCGCGTGGACATCGGCGTGTTTGTCCACAACGGGGCGTACTACTCCGCGCCGGCGTTCGTCACGTTCTACGGGTTGGACGACGAGGCCCGCACGTACGACCCGGCCGGGCGACTGGTGGAGATCGGCTACGGCGCGGGCGAGACGGCGCTGCAAGTGAACTGGCCGGCGCTCCTCGGCGGGATTGCCAAGGGCGGCGCCGCTCCGGCATGGGGGCTGCTGAAAGAGAACTGGAAGGAGTCGGAGATCGCGGCCATCGCTTCGTTTGCCGCAGAGCACGCCAGGCTGACGGCGGAGGCGGAGGAGGCCAGGGCGAAGGCCGGCGAACTGGCCAAGGCGCTGGCCAAGGCCAAGGCGGATGTCGACGACCAGGCCAAGCCGGCCGGGGGCGGCGAGGCGATCAGGCGGGCCGAGGCGGAACTGAACGCAGCCAACACGAAGCTGGCCAAGGCCGCCAAGGCGGCGGCGGATCTCATGGCCGCCAGGTGGGACGGCCTGCACGTGCCGGTCCAGAAGTTCGTGATGGGCGCGATCAAGGAACTGACGAGCGACCCGAACTTTCCGCGAGCGGCTGAGGCGATGACACGGACGGACGCCGGCAGACAGGCCGCGCCGGCGCTGGCTGCCGCAATGAACCGCCTGGCGGGCTACGGCATCACCGCCGACAGCAAGAGCTTCGAGTTGCGGCCGATGCTGGCGGATTCGCGCAAGCCGTCGGTAACGGCGGGCGAGCCGGCGGCGGACGGCGCCGGCCTGACGAAGTACGAGCGGTGTCAGCTCGAGCGGGCCAATGCCGAAGTGCTGGCCGCCCTCCTGCCGCGGGGAGTGTTGTCGGCCTCGTTTCGGCCCTATTATGTGGACACGCGCCTGGCTGCGCCCAAGGCCTGGCGCGACGTATTCCAGTACGATGTCGGCGGCAGGATCATCCGATGGACCCGCTATGACGGCGCGAAGGGCCAAAGCATCGACCCCGCCAACCCGCCGCCGATGCCCAGAGGAAACTAGAGTTCGGGCAGGCGTCGGCGCCGTCCTGCCGGGTCGAGGTGCCCAACCAGGATCACGATGCACCGGCGCGGCGGCAATGGCCGGGGCACGAAGGAGACGACATGGATCAAGTCAGTCAGGGCGACACGTTGCGGCAGCGGCTGGGGCCGGCGCCGGCGGGGTCAGGCTTTCGCATGGACGGCTGGTTCGTGTGGTGCGGCTCGGCCGTCGAGGTGGACGGCGAGTACCATCTCTTCGCGGCCCGCTGGCCGGTGGCGAGCGGCTTTCCCGACGGCTACCGCGACTACTCGGAGATCGTCCGCGCGACGGCTCGCGAGGCGCTGGGCCCCTACACGTTCCAGGAGGTGGTCATCGCCAGGCGGGCCGGCGAGGGGTGGGACTGCGGCATGGCCCACAATCCGGCCATCTACCGCCACGGCGGGCGGTTCCTGCTGTACTACATCGGATCGCGGGCCGGCAGCCACTACCGCGAGATCGGCCTGGCGACGGCCGAGAGCATCGCCGGCCCGTGGCGCCGCCCGGATCGGCCGCTGGACCTGGGCGTGCCATGCGACGCGAACAACCCCGCCGCGATTTTCGAGCCCGACGGCAGCGTCAAGCTGGTGTGGCGGACGAAGATGCTGCGCGTGTGCATCTCGACGGCCCCGCGGCCGGAGGGGCCGTACACGCTGGCCAACGAGAATGCCTGGCCGGCGGCGATGCTGGAGGATTTCTACTTCTTCAAGCGCGGCGGCCGGTATCACATCCTGTGCGAGGACAACAAGGGCGGAGTGACCGGCCACGTGCGGTGGGGCTGCCGGCTGGTGTCGGACAACGGGGTGGACGGCTGGCGCGCGTACGAGCCGGAGGTGTTGGCGTACGACCACACGATCGCCTGGGCGGGGGGCGGCAGCTTCACGCCGGCGCGACGCGAACGCCCCTGGCTGCTGATCGAGAACGGCGCCGCCACGGCGCTGCTGACAGGCGTGTATGATGGCCAAACGGCGTGGAGCCAGCCGGTGCCGATTGCGCCGCCCTGGCCGGTGGAAGGTGGTCGATGAACCAGAAGAAGAACATGCGAGGGATGACTATGCTGCACGGATTGTCCGGCCTGCTGTTGGTGCTGCCGCGCCGGCCTTGCCATCAGGAACGCCGGGCAAGTTCCTCCAGCGATTGCTCGACGATCTTCTCCTCCACGTGGTGCACCTCGGTCTTGTGGCCGATGCCCTTGGGCAACGTGACGCACAACCGCCCGCCCAGGTGCTCCTGGAAGTCGCGCAGGCCCTGGAGGATCTCCAGTTCCCCGCCCGGCTCGCGGCGATGCAGCAGTTCGGACCATAGGGGCAGGCCGCACGCGGCGAGGCCGACGACGATCCGCTCGCACTCCAGCCCGGTCAGCAGGCCCGTCCGCGCCGCGTAGTGCGAGTCGGCCGCGATGCCGATCGCCACCGCCTGCCTGTGCCCCAGGGCGTACTGGCTCATCGTCTCCAGCTTGTGGGCGATCCAGTGGCCGAAGTCCAGCGGGCGCGCCGAGCCGAGCTCGAACGGGTCGCCGCCGGCGGCGATGTGCTCCAGGTGCAGCAGGGCGCAGCGGCGCACGGCCTGTTCCATGGCGGCCTGGTCGCGGGCGCGAAGGTCGGCGGCGCGCTGGCAGAGCCAGTCGAAGAACGCGGCGTCCTTGATGACGGCGACCTTGAACGCCTCGGCGGCGCCGCCGATCCAGTCGCGGTCGGCGAGCGTGCCGAGCAGATCGAAGTCGTTGATCACCGCGAAGGGGGGGCAGAACGTGCCGACGAAGTTCTTCTGCCCGTGCTCGTCCATGCCGTTCTTGACGCCGACGCCGCCGTCGCCCTGGGACAGCGTCGTCGACGGCAGGCGCACCACGCGCAGCCCGCGATGCACCAGCGACGCCGCGAAACCCACCATGTCCAGCACGGCCCCGCCGCCCAGCACGATCACGAAGCTCTGGCGGTCGAGGTGGACGTCGCCGGCCGTGGTCATCACGTCGCGCACGACGCCCCAGCCGTTCTTGGCCCGCTCGCCGCCGGCGATGACGACGGGCGGCGCGGCCAGTTCCATCCGCCAGCGGTGGGCGTGGAAGTACTCCTTCACGCGGTCCAGCAGGTCGCCCCGCGCGTCGACCAGGCCGCTGTCGGCGTGGACGATGGCGCGGTGCCGCCGCCCCTCGCGCAAGCGGTCGAGCGTGTCGGCCAGGAGGGGGTTGGCGGGATCGAGCACGTTGCGCGCGAAGTGCACGGGGTAATCGAAGGACACCGAAAGGCGCTGGTGGAAGGTCTCGGTCATGGGCATCAGTGTAACCAGAGGCGAGGAGAAAGGCGATTGACCGCAAGGAGCCCAAGGAACGCAAAGGCCGTCCTCGCGCGGGGCACCTCCTTTGCGCTCTCTGCGTCCCTTGCGGTCAACTTCATTCCGACAACAGGGCACGTACGAACCGCGATAGACCCAGCACCGAGGTCACACTCGCCGGCAAGTCCATGGTTGACGCCACCGCCACTTCGCGCCCCGGCCCAACGCGCCCGTGGGTGCCGCGGACGCGGGCCAGGTTGAGGCTGGTTCCCAACGGCGGCCAGCCGAGGAACAGCTCGCAGGGATCGAAGCCGGGCTTGTTGTGGATGTCCACGTGCGCGGCGTAATCGGGCGCCTCGCGATTGTCGGTCCACCACGGGTAGGCGAGCCACGAGCCTTCCTCGGCGACGATGACCAGTTCGCCGGAATTGGGGTGCGAGAGGCAACGCGCGGAGCAAGCTCCGCCGCCAACACGAGTGTCGATGATTTCCGCGACGCCGTCCAACGAGCGCAGCGCCTCGGCGACCTCGCCCACATCCTTCGCGTCGCGCACGTACACGTGTGCGATCTCGTGGTCCACGACGGCCAGCGCCCTGCTGGCGTGCAGGTCCGGGTAGAGCATCCCCTTGACCGGCCGCACCGCCATCAGACCGGCCTGCCGCAGGGCGAGGTTGGGCAGCGCCGGCGGCTGAGTCACGGCCCCGATGGCGTAGTCGCCCAGGACGATGGTCTCGTAGCCGCGGGCTCGGGCGGCCGAGAGCATCCGTTCGAGCTGGGCGGTTGTGCGTCGCAGGGCGGCGCCGGCCCTGGGGTCGCCGGGGCCGTGCCGCTGCAAGTCGTAGTCCAGCGACGGCAGGTAGGTCAGCAGCAGGTCGGGGGCGAGGGACTCGTCCCGCAGCACGGCCGCCGCGGCGTCGGCGATCCAGTCGCCCGCCTTGGCCGAGGCCAGCGGGCCCCAGTACTGTCGCAGCCGGAACGGCCGACCCAGCCTGGAGCACAGTCGGGCGTACAGGTCGCCGGGCCGGCCGTAGCAGTCCTCGATCATGCCGCCGTGGTGTTGGTGGATGGGGGCGGGGGTGAGCAGCAGGTCGACGTCCTCGCCCATGGACTGCTGCCAGAACATTTCGCCGACGGTGCCGCCGCGGGCGCGGAAGCCGCGCCAGATCCGCTCGCCGGCCACCAGGGCCGACGACTGCTCCCAGAACATCGCCCGGCGCAGGTCGCGCCGGTAGAGCCCGTTGGCCACCATGCCGTGCTCGCCCGGCCCCGAGGCCGTGCGGAAGCTCGCCTGCACCGTGCATGTCACGGCTGGGAAGATCCCGTCGATGGGGCGGAAAGAAAGACCGGCGAGCTTCTCCGCCTCGTGGCGGCGCAGCAGGTCCCAGCCCAGTGCCGCCACGTCGATAACGAGGAGTTTCCCGTTCATGGCCTCAACTCGCGTAGAATCGCTTGGCCAGCGGACCGTTCAGCACGAAGGCGACAGCCAGCCCCGCGGCCACGTAGATGCCCGGCGTGCCGGCCAGCAGCGCCGCCGTCGCCTGCATCAGGATCAGCCCGCGAAGCAGGGCGCCGATGGCGCGCTGCACGTCGCGCGGCTCCGGGCGGCCGCCCAGCGGCGACAGGCACCACGTCGCCCACAGCAGCGTGGCGATTCCCGCGGCCGTCATCCACCACCGCCACGCCTGCATCGATGCCCCGGCCGTCAGCGACAGCGCCGCCAACCACGCGCCCGAGGCGGTGACGATCAACATCGCCGCCGAGCGCACGGGCTGCCGCCGCGTCTCGTCGCGGGCGAGGTGCGTGACGGCGGCGACGTAGATCATCGCGCCGCCCGCGGCGGCGAGAACGACCGGCTCGCCCAGCGCGTCAGGGCCCAGGGCCGCGGCGCCGACGAGCACGCTCAGGGCGCGGCAGAGCCCCATGTTCAGCGGGCCCAGCAGCGGCACGCGCTTGGCGGCGGCGTCGTAGGCCACGACGGCGGCGACCAGGCCGGCGGCGACGTACAGGGCCGCGGCGGCGAGCGTGGCGGCCAGCGCGACGCCGGCCAGCAGCAGCGCAAGAGCCGCCCCGGCGGCGGCGCCGCGTCTCACGCGCCCGCTGGGCAGCGGCCGCTGCGGGCGGTCGCGAAGGTCCTCGCGGTAGTCGCACACGTCGTTGAGGATCAGCCCGCCGGCGTAGATGCACAGGCTCGCCCCGGCCGCCAGGGCGGCCGTCAACGCCGGCCGATCCGGCCATTCTCCGCCCGCCGCGCAGGCCAGCAGAAGCCCGGCGACGCCGTCGCCGGGGATCGTCAGCAGGTTCGGCGGGCGAACCAGCTCAAGCCATGGATGTCTTGCACTACTCGTCATGGGAGATTAGCTGGGATAAAGGGGATGAAAGGGATGAAGAAAGGAATGGTAAGAAGAGAAAGAGCGATCGCGGGGCATTCTCTCCGGTCCTCAATTCCTAGTTCTTTCTTCATCCCTTCCATCCCTTTTATCCCAGCTTTTCTCTTTCATCGTTGAAAAGTCTTGGGGTCCGGCGGGACCAGGTCGAGTTGCGGCCTCCATCTCGGGCTCATGCCGTAGAATGCGTTGGCGTTCTCGAAGACCAGTTTGCGGATCGTCGCCTCGTCATGTCCGTCCTGCTCCAGGAACCGCACCACCTTCACCAGCGACAGCGGGTCGCTGATGCCCCAATCGCACGAGCCGCTGACGATCATGCGGTCGGGGCCGTACGTGCGGATGATGTGGCTGACCCGTTGCGGCGTGAGCTTGCTGATGGGATACACCGTCAGACCCAGCCAGCAGCCCGTGTCGCGGGCCTGCTCCATCGTGTCCTCGGTGTTGTGGTCAAGGTACAGCCGGTCCTCGGCGAACCCCATCTCGCGAACGACCTTCATCGTGCGGCGGATGCCCTCGGGCTTGTTGAGGTGCGGCAGGTGGATGATCACGATCATGCCGCGCTCCGCCGCCATCTCGAGTTGCCGGCGGAGGGCGTGTTCCTCGTTGTCGGTGATGTTGTTGAAGCCGATCTCGCCCAGGGCCACGCACCGCTCGTGGCCGAGGTACTCGCCCATGCCGGCGAGCACTTCGTCGACCAGGGGGCGGTTCTCGGCCTCCTTGGGGTTGCAGGCGATGGCGGCGTAGTGGTCCAGGCCGAAGCGGCAAGCCCGCGTGGTCTCGAAGTTGAGGATGTGGGCGAAATAGTCGAAGAACGTGCCCGCGTGGCGGCGGTCCTGGCCCAGCCAGAACGACGGCTCCACGCACGCCCGGATGCCCTCGCGGTACATCGCCTGGTAGTCGTCGGTGGTGCGGCTGTACATGTGAACGTGGGGCTCGATGATGATCTGGTTCATTGGCTGCTCGATTGCCTCGTTACTCGGTTGCTCAGTTGCCCGGTCGGGTCCCGGGCATTATCCCGCGCGGGCGAACCCGATTGAAGGGCGAACCGGATTGCGGTACACATGCACGCATGCCTACCACCACGAAGACCTTCGACGTTCGCACGCGCGGCAGGGATGAACTGGTGGATATCACGCAGCGCGTCCGCGACGTGGTGCATGCCGCCGGCGTGCGCAGCGGGACCGTCACGATCTACGCGCCCCACACCACCGCCGGCGTCACGATCAACGAGAACGCCGACCCGGACGTTGTGCACGACGTCCTGGCCGCGCTGGACCTGGCCGTGCCGTGGCGGCAGGACTTCTAGTAGCCCTTATTGAACCCAAAACCGGCTTTATCCCTACGGCCGCCAGCCCGTCCAGCAACCGGGCCGGGTCCACGGGCAACGCCATGAAGTCTAACGCAATCCCGTGCCGGGCCTCAATCCATTCTTCCGGCGGCAGCGCCTTGTCGGCCAGAAGTGCGATACTCCGGGGGCGGAGAACGTAGCCCAACAGCCGCCGCTTGTCGGCGTATGACAGGGCGTCGATTTGCTCCCGGACCTTACTGCCCTTCCGCCCGGCTAGCGCCGCCTGCAACCACGCCGCCCGTTCCCGTAGAACCTCAACATCGCCGTCTTGATCGTTCGCGCTGTTCAACTCGGCGGCCAGCCGTGCCCGGTCCCCTTGCAGCGTGAGAAGCCGGGAGTTGATCTCGGCGACAAGGCCGTCAAGCTCACCGGCGGGTATCGCCCCCGCACCGTACAGCTTGACGTACCGCAACCGTTCGGCCTGAGCGTCGGCTAGGGCCTTGTCGATCTCGGCAAGCTCGCCCTCGACCTCAGCGGCCGTGCGGCCCGCCTTCTTGTCTTTGCCCGCGTGCCAGTCGGCCAACAGCTTGCCCGGCTCAAGCAACCGGCTCCAAACCGTTTCCCATAGGGATGCGTCGGTTTCGTCCGCGTTGAACCGGGGCAGCCCGCAGAACTCCCGGCCGTCGCGATACTGTTCTGACCGATGGCGGCGACAACCGTAGTAGACGTATCGACCGTGCTTGACGTACCCGTGCTCAATTGCCGATCCGCAGGCGGCGCACCGGAGAAACGGCTGAAAGAGGAAGTTGTCCCTCTTCGTCTTCGGGCCGGGCCGTGACACCTTGTCCAGCCGTAGTTCCTGGCAGCGCTCCCAGGTCTTCACGTCCACGAGAACCGGCACGGTGAACTTGACCACGCCGCCTTCCGGCACGATGTCTTCCGGCAAATCCAGCGCCACGTGATCGGTAGCGCAGGATTCGCGATACCGCTCGAACGCATCACGCAGATTGGATTCGATGGCGCCGGTGGAGTAGACCGGATTCGACAGAATGGTGCGTACCGTACTCTGCCTCCACATGCACTTATTCTTATCCCCCTCGTGCCGCTGGCTGGATGTGGGAACCCCCCGGTCGCGTAGGCGCTGGCTGATTGCCGCGTCGCTGTCCCCGGCGGCGTACCAGGCGAAGGCCCGCTTGAGTATTTTGGATTCCGGCTTGTACTCAACGAAGGTCCGTGCCGCCCGGTCGAATCGAAGACCGTAGGGCGTCAGGCCGAACGGCCATTCCCCCCGCGCCAGGCGGATGATCTTCGACCTCGCGACCTTCCGCCCCATCATGCGGTTCTGCTTGCCTGCGACGCTGACGGCGTTGGCGAATGCGGACCTCTGCTCTACCACGTCGCCGCCGGTCGGGTCGAAAATCAAGTTATCCGTGGTAACGAGAATCGTGTTCGTTTCGGCACACATGTCCGTCATTACATCGACCTCTGCCAACAACTTGACGGCGGCCCTCTCGCCCTTCCCCTTGGCAAACCGGCCCCACCGCGCTGGGTCGCAAATGACCACGTATTCAGCCCCGGTCTTTCGCAGGTAGTCCAACAAGGCCAAAGCACCGGGGCGGGCGGCCAGAGTTGACCCGCTGATGCCGTTGTCCTCAAACGTCTGGACGACGCGCCAGCCGTGGAGCTTTGCGAAGTTCGGCAACTGGACGCGCTGGCTTTCGATGGAGTTCCGGTCCGCCTGGCTCTTGGAACTGACCCGTAAGTAGATCGCTGCGGTAGGTTGCTGCTTGCTCATGGTTGTCCCTTTCCCTGCCTTATAGTTTACCCGTTTCTGCTTGGGTAGCCCTAAAGAATTCTAAAAGGCTCTGCGGCCCCCTAACCACTACCCCCGCAAGGCGTTACGCGCCTTTGGCTGCCGGGAGTGGCGGATTTTGGGGAAAAAGTTTAAGAGAATAGGGTGTGAAACCTTATCTATTATATAGGTGCGTGTGCGGCGGGAACCCGTCCGGCGCGACCGATTGAGTGGCCCCCACGGGGCATGATACAGGGGAACGATTATGAGTGACGCCGAGGGGAAAACCTTCACCGCCCGATTCGACGAAGCAGAACAGGCCGCGCTTGCGGTGTTGCCGCCGGACCTTCAAGCCGTCGGCCGGTCAGACCCGGCCCGGTTCCGGGCAAGCGAAGTCGCCGCCCGTGCCGACTGGCTCAAGACGGGCGAAGCTGAAGACCGATTGAAGGAACTTCGCGGCCGTGCCGCCATGGCGCGCGAGCGGTCGAGGATCAGCCATCCTGGCGCGGGCCGTCCACCGAAGCCGCCAGAGCAAACCGAACTTGAGGACTACGAACAACAGCGGCGGGACTCCGGCGACGACGCCGCACAGGCGCTGAAAACCTACCTGCGCCAAGTGGAGCGGCTGGCTCAGGCCGTGCCCGCTTTGGATTGCCTGGAGAACCTAGCCACTGACCAGCGGCTGAAGGTCGAGGCCGCGCTGACCGCGCTGGACGAAGCGGCGACGGCCTACGGTGAAGCGGTCGAGTTGACTAACACCGGCAAAGCAATCATGCGGGAACACGCGGACCTAGTAACGTTCACGGCCAGTCCGTTTGTCGATTTGCAGCAACCCGTCAACTTCTTGTCCGCCCTTCTCAGGACACTCAAATTGAGATATGACGCCGAATCCGCCCGCGTCGGTGCGGACCCCTCAGAGCAAGAAGCGGAAGCGGCCCGCCGGGCGGAAGCGGCTCAGTACCGGAAAGACCTGCAAGCAGCCACGGCCGCCTATCGCAAGACCGAACCAGGCAAGGCTGCGTGGACTCGATATGTTACGTCGCTCCGCGCGCTGGAGGCGGCACAACTCGCGAATCCAGAAACCGATCTTACCGGCGGGAGACAGGGCGTCCAGAGCATCCTTGACCAATACCATACGGCCGCTTGTGAACAAGTTGGCATGATTCCGAACACTGACCTTTTCCCCAAGCTGGGGTGATACAGGAGATTGACTCATGGCAAAGACTCGACGACTGATCGACAGTTCCGGCGGCGTGATGGTGGTTTTGCGGCCGGGTTCATATTGGCGTTGCCCTAGTAGCGGCAAGACGTACACGGGGCCGCGTGGTGTTGCGGGTTCCGCGAAGTACAAGCCCGGCTCTGAGGCATTCAGAATTCCGGCGGCGCTCTGGCAGCGGCAAGAACGGCTTGCGGCGGGCGAGCGAATCTTCCAGCGGATTGATGAACCCGTGACTGAGGCGGTGAAGGTCGATGCACCCGCAACCGAATAAACTTCCTTCCCATCCCCCCGGCGTCGCCTTCGCCGGGCGTGCTCGTGGGCAGGCCGCGCGTGGATGGGCGTGCGGACAGCTCCCGCCCACGGGGATGAACATGGGCGTGCCAGTCGCCTTAGCCCGGTGGACGCGGCCGGGCGAACTGGTAGTCGGCCGTACCTCCTATCCGGCCGCACGGCGGCCGGGGCTGTTTCCACCCAGCCCCGCCGCCACCTATTTCAGAGGTGAGAGATGACAGTTGACACAACCATTGTGGCTATGCAGAACGCTACCAGACCGGACCGCGCCGAGTTCATCAAAGAGACAGTTGATCGGCTGTGGGATAACGGCCTCTGCGACTGGATCACGTTGCTGTTGAACGTCGGCGAGTACGTTCACGGCGTATCGGGCGGCAAGCTATCCTACTCATTCCTGATCGACGGGTTCACCGCGCCCCGCAGAGCCGCAGACCGTAACCGGGGCATTGTCGCCCTGTTGATCTACACGGGTGGCAAGCGGTTGTGCCCCGGCGTTCTGGCGCTCTTTGGCGACGTGACGGGCGGCTTGATGTCGAAAGATATGTCCATCGGTATGGCAGAGGTCGGGCCGGGCGATTCCCTGTCCAAACCGGCCGGGATGAAGACCATGGACGCCGACGACTTCACCTTCGGGCACTTGAGCGAGTTCGCGGCCAGCATGATCGCGCTCGCCGAGTGCGCCACGGCGAAGCCTTCGCGGTTACGCCGGGCAATGGATAACATCATCGGCCGAAAGACGGCTGTGCGAAATGCTAACTGACCACAATACAACCCGGCGTCCCCCGGCCAGGGGACATACCAGGCGACGGGGGCGCGGTGCCCATACACCCGTCCCCGCCGTCGCCGGGCCTTCATTCCTTATGGGAGGATTGAGCCATGGTAACGAAACTTGTCGCTAAGTCGAGTGCGGATTTTGAACGGCTGCTTGCGACGATACCCCCGGAAGAACGCGAACCGCTACCCGATAGGTTGGAACGTTTGGAAGGGAAGGTGGACCTGCTGATGCAAGACCTGAAACCACTGCTGTCCAAGATAATCGCGGCGTAGTGTCCTGCCTGGCTTTTCGGGGGTGATTGTCCTCGGATTCCTGGGTTTTGGACGGCCTCAAGCCTTCCTGCGACTGGCTTTCGGCCCG
>CAYWTX010000617.1:0-8337 GCA_964461295.1 uncultured Planctomycetaceae bacterium
CGAGGCGTTCATCGCCGAAATGGCCGCCGCGCCCGTCCGCCGCGCCCCCAAAGCCCAGTACGTTCCCGCAGCCGTTCGTACCACGGCGCGGTAACAGACCGGGAGTGCTATCCACAGATTACGCAGATTACGCAGATTTTCGGGAGGAGAAGAGAGCACCTAACCACAGAGGGCGCGATGAGCGCTGAGCTCGACTTCTGCCAATTCAAGCGAACCGAAATTCATAACTCATTCTGTAACAAAGATTTACCCGCCGCGGCACAACTGGAAAATGCCATGCTGTAACTTATTGCCACAAGAACACGTATGGCAAATTGGCAGAAGTCGAGCTGAGGCCGCCTATGCGCCGGAACCATTTCCCGGGTCCTGGGTTTTAACGACTGCCAACTACTGGAAGGCACACAAGATGGCACACACACTATCGCAGGCGGCGGCGTTCCTTCTGGTGGCGGCGGTGGCGGCGACGACGGCGGTCGGCGGGGAAGCCCTCACGGCGGCTGGACCGGGCTATCGCGGCAGCGGCACTGGCGGCATCTATCCGGCCAAGGGGCTGCTCAAGAGCTGGCCGACGGAAGGCCCCAAGCTGCTTTGGAAGGTTCCACTGGGCAACTCGGCGGCGCCAGTCACCGTTTTCGACGACAGGGTCTACTGCGTGGCCGGCAGCGACGCCTGGCTGCACACGTTCACGCTCGAGGGCAAGCCGGCAGGCAAGGCGCATCTGGGCAGCGCCTCGTGGAAGCGGTTCGGGTTCTCGCGGTCGGCGCCGCTGATCGCCGAGGGCATTGCCGTCGGCACCACGCCCAACGCGAACCTGTACGGCGTCGACCTGGACAAGATGTCACTTCGCTGGCAGGTGAACGCCTGGAAGGACTTCGGCAGCGGCAAGGGCGAACAGGGCTGGGGCCTTCCCGAGTCGCCCATCCTCCACGGCGCGAACGTCGTGTTCAACCCCGTCAGCCGCGACGACGGCACGCCGCCGCTGGTGGCGGTGGACATCCGCGACGCCAACCAGATCGTCTGGGAAGCGGACCCCGGTATCGGCAAGGCCTACTCGGCCAGCGATTGCTCGACGGCGCTGTTCCGGCACAAGGGGCGCAACCTGATCGTCTCACCCACGTGGTGCTACCTCCTGTGCGTCGACGCAGACACGGGCAAGGCCCTGTGGGAAATCCCCGGCGTCGGTCCAAAGACTCTCACGCCCGTCTACAACGACGGCCTGCTGCTGGTCACCATCCAGCGAGAGATCGGCCCCGACGACGAGCGACAGTGGCCGGCGTGGGCTTCCCTCCCGCTGGATCCGTCGTATCGGCCGTCGACGGCGCCCACGCAGCCGGCCCCCGTACGCTTGCGCGACCGCATGAAGGATGTCCGCTGGAGCAGCGAGCAGATGGTGCTGCTGCGCCTCAGCGACGACGGCGCCGACGCGGCCGTGCAGTGGATACGGCACGACGCACCCGGCCGCTACAGCCACGCCGTGTTCCTCGGCGGGCGAATCTACTGTTACGGCAATCCCAGCGCGGTGGTCGAGCGGTCGGTGGACGGCACGCTGCCGCCGCTGGAGGAGCGGCCCAGCCGCAGCGGGCGCTCGGCCCTCTTGTGCCTTGACGCCGCGACGGGCAAGGTGCTGGCGCAGGTGTCGGCCGAGACGCCCGGGCACGTCGTGTCGGCCGACGGAATGCTCTACGCGGTGGACCTCGTAAAGGTGGCGAACAACCTGGACCCGTCGGCGCGGCCGAAGCTGAGCCCTCGGGTGCGGTTGCTGTACCCGACGCCCAAGGGGATGGCGGTGACGGGCGAGAAGGTGCTGTACGCGTACGACGATGTGCCGGAGCTGAGAGACGTGGAGTGGGAGGCGTCGGTGCCGCCGGTGATCGCGCATGGGCGGCTGTTCATGAAGTTCGGCCCGCTGTCGGTGTTTAACATTCGCGGGCAGGACTACGAGGAACTGCCCGCCCCGCCGGCGGCCAAGGGGCCTCCGCCCGATGCGCCGGTGCGGTTCCCGACAACCAGCCTGGCCGTGGTGCGCGCCGCGGACGTGCCGGCGCTGCTGGCCCAACTGGGCCACCGCCTGGCCGCGCACCGCAAGACCGCCGCGGCCCTGCTGGCGCGGGTCGAGCCGTCGGCGGCGGCAGACACGGCCGTCAAGCTGGCTGAGGTGGCGACCACGGGGGGAGCGGAGGCCTGGCCGGCGCAACGGGCGGCGGCGCAGGCGCTGCGGGCGATGGGCGCTTCGGCGCGCCCGGCCCTGACCGCCCTGCAGAAGGCCCTGCCCGCGGCCGTGGCGCGACGCGACGGCACGGCGGCGAGGCTGATGCTCGACACCATCCGCGGGATCGACGAAGGCGCCGCCGCGGTGGGGCGGCCGCTGGGCGAACTGCTGTCGCACAAAGACCGGTACGTGCAGTACGCCGCGGCGGGAATGCTCAACCGCCTGGGGCCGGGGGGCGCGGGCGGCGCCGGGGCACTGGTCGCGGCGATGCAATCGGACGACGTGCGGGTGTGGCGCGAGTCGGCCGCGGCGCTGCATGCGATGGGGCCCGCCGCCGGAGAAGCCGTTGCCGGCTTGCAGGCGGCGCTGTTGAAAGCGTTGGAGAACAAGCAGACGATGCGGTGCGGGCGGATTCTGTCCGCCCTGGCGCAGATCGATCCGCAAGGAGCCAAGCCCGCGGTGCCGCGCATCGCCGCAATGCTGGCGGACAAGGACGTGGAGCTGCGCCGCCTGGCCGCACGGATGCTCCAGCAGGCCGGCACCGCCGGTACCGAGGCCATTCCCGCGCTGGTGGCGGCCCTGGGGTCCGACGACCCCGAGACGGCGGAGCTTGCCTCGGTCGCCCTGAACGCGATGAAGACGCAGGGCGGCGCCGCCGCGGCGCTGGCGAAGGCGCTTGAGGGCGGATCGGGCAAGGCCCGCGCCAAGGTGATGGAAACGCTCGCCGGGATGGGCCCCGCGGCCGAGCCGGCCGTTCCCGCTCTAAGCAAGCTGCTGGGCGACCCGAACCTTCCCGCCGCCCGCGCGGCCGCCAAGGTGCTCGCCGGGGTCGGGCCTGGCGCCAAGGGCGCCGTTGAGCCCCTCACGGCCGCCCTGAAGCGCGGCGACCCGGAACTCGCCGGCGCTGCTGCCGCCGCGCTGGGCGCCGTGGGCGCGCCGGCGGCACCGTCAGCCGATGCCCTGCTGGCCTTGCTGAGCCACCGCGACACTGCGTTGCGTGGCTTGGCCGTGCGGACTCTCGCGAAGATCGGGCGGTCGCCGGCGCCGGCGCTGCTGGACATCCTCAAACGCGAGCGGGGGCCCCTCCAGCATTGGGCCGCGGGGGCGATAGCCACCCTCGATCAGCCGTCCGACGAAGTGGTGGCCGCCCTGGCCGCCACGCTCGACGCTAACGACGCGCGGCTGGTTCTGGCCGGGCAGAACGCCCTCCGCGCCCTGGGCCCCAAGGCCGCCAAGGCCGTCCCGGCCCTGCTGAAGCACATCCGCGGGGCCGACGCACGCGCCGCCGCCGCCATCGGAGTCATCGCGCAGATCGGCCCCGAGGCCAAGCCCGCCGTGGGTGGTCTGCTCGAAATCGCCCGGGGCAAAGACGCCGCCCTCGCGGCTTCGGCTGTGCGGGCCATGGCCGGCATCGGACCGGGCGCCGAATCAGCCGTCAAGCCGCTGGTGGCGCTGTCG
This sequence comes from uncultured Planctomycetaceae bacterium, assembly GCA_964461295.1. Lineage (GTDB taxonomy): Bacteria > Planctomycetota > Phycisphaerae > SM23-33 > SM23-33 > CAYWTX01. The sequence continues at coordinate 3,668 of CAYWTX010000617.1, forward strand.
GGCGGCGCGGGGAAGGAACTGGCCGACGCGATCCAGTACGCCCTGGGCTGCATCAAGACGGCGAACGCCGCCCCGACCGCAAAGGACGTCGCCGTCACCTGCGCCGAGGGCGGGGCGGTCCTCATCCAGTTCCCGGCCTCCGATCCCGACGACATCGCGGCCTCTCTCCGCGTGAGCAGCGACGAGCGGCCGGCGCACGGCACGCTGGAACGCGCGAGTGAGTGGGCCCCCCTGCCGGCGATGGTTTACCGCAGCCGCAGCGGGTTCGCCGGCACGGAAACCTTCACTTGGTGCGCCGTGGACCGCGGGCGCGAGCAGAGCCGGCCGGCCAAGGCCGTCGTGACCGTTCTGCCCGACACCACCGCGCCGAAACTGCGGGAGGCGTTCGTCCCCCTCGGTGCCGCCAATGCCGTCATGCTCACCTTCGATGAACCGCTGATGCCCGAGTCCGCCGGGGATGCCTCCGCCTACGCCATCGATGGCGGAGTGAAGGTGCTCAAGGCGCAGCTCGACGGCGAGAGCCGGCGCGTTGTGGTGCTAACGACGACGCTGCTGGCGGCCGGAAAGTACAAGCTGTCGGCCAAGGGCATCCGCGACGTGGCCAAGGCCGCCAACGTTGGCGGCGGCGAGGTGACGTTTGCCCACCGGCCGCTGAAGCCGGGGCTGAAGTACGTGTACTGCGAGCAGGCGGCAAAGGTCAGTCCGAAAACCCGTGTGCTGGCCGACTTGGACACGCTGGAACTGAAGCCCAAGACGAGCGGCGTGACGCCGACGGTGGCCATGCCCGTCGAGAAGCCCGCCGGGGAGTTCACGCTCCGGCTGGACGGGGCGATTGACGTGCCCCGCGTCAGCGAGAGCGCCGACTATGGCAGGTTCACCTTCACGCTGACAGCCGCCGGCAGCGCCTGGCTGTTTCTGGACGGCAGGTTGGTCGAGCAGGCGATCGCCGGGCGCCGGGGCGAGCCAGGCGAGATGACGCTGGCGGCCGGAATGCACGCGATCACGATTGTCTACAGCCACTCCCGTATGGACGCGCCGGCTCTGTCGCTCAATTGGTCGCACGGCTCCGACCAGCCGCAGGAAGTGCCCGCCGCCGCACTGCACCATCCGGCCGAACCGTAGGCGCTGGTCGGCGACCTCTGCCCCTCGAAGCCGTCTGCTCCTACACGATGAAACACCCGCCCACACAGTACGCCGACTACGAGGCGTTCGACATGCTCGAGGCGTTCATCGCCGAAATGGCCGCCGCGCCCGTCCGCCGCGCCCCCAAAGCCCAGTACGTTCCCGCAGCCGTTCGTACCACGGCGCGGTAACAGACCGGGAGTGCTATCCACAGATTACGCAGATTGCGCAGATTTTCGGGAGGAGAGGAGAGCACCTAACCACAGAGGGCGAGATGAGCGCTGAGAGTTTGTGAAAGAATTGCGGAAGCGGCCTTTGTCCCTCTTCGCCCGGAAGGGGCGATCAGGATTTAGCCTGGGGCGTAAGCCCCCGGTATACAAGCAATTAAGCATAGAGCCCCGAAGGGGCGACAGAAAGCGTCCAGAGTGGGCAAACCGGCGAGATCCAATTCTTTCACAACCTCTGGGGATTGCTTGCGGAAGTTCTCTCTGCGTCCTTTGCGGTCTCTGCGGTTGATCCTGCTCCCAAGTTTCAATCCGCGTAACCTGTGGATGAACTCCCTCCCATGACTCGCCTGGGAACAACCGTTCTTCTCTCCTCCGCCGCCCTCGCCGCCGGCGCCGCTTTCGCCCTCGGCCTGGCTTGCCACGCGCCCTGGTGGGGGGCTCTTGCGGGCATCAACCTGGCCGCCATCCTCGCCTACGGCCTGGACAAGTCCCTCGCCCGCCTCGGCGCCCGGCGCGTCCCCGAGCTCGCCCTGCACCTTCTCGCTGCCGCGGGAGGCACGCCGGGGGCATGGCTCGCCCAACTGCTTCTCCGCCACAAGACCCGCGACCGCCGCTTCCGCCTGGTCTTCCTGGCGATTGCCGCCGCCCAGGCCGCCGTGCTGGCGGCCGTCGCGTACCACCTCACGCGGTAGGGGACCGGGAGCATTGCCTTGCCGCGGCGACTACGGCCAGGATGTCGCAAACATAGACAGTGTTTACGCAAACCGGAGAGGCCCATCGGCTGGCTCCGGGGGTATAAGAGGTACTCCAGCGAGACCACCATGAACCGAAGCAATCCACAGAACAACTGGCTGACGGCACAGACGCTTCCGGACCGGTTCGACGGTCCCGACGATCTGGAGGAACTCCTGTCGCGCCCCACCGAGGACCTGGCTGGCGACCTGGCCGACCTGGAAGGCGACCTGATGATCCTGGGCGTCGGCGGCAAGGTGGGCCCCACGTTGGCACGGCTCGCCCGGCGAGCGGCCCCCGGCAAGCGGGTGGTCGGCGTGGCCCGGTTCTCCGATGCGGCCACGAGGGCCAGGCTCGAGGACTGGGGCGTCGAGACGATTCCCTGCGACCTCCTGGATCGCCCCGCCGTGGAGCGCCTGCCGAAACTGCCCAACGTCATCTTCATGGCCGGGCGGAAATTCGGCACCACCGGCGACGAGGCCGCCACGTGGGCGATGAACGCCCTTTGTCCAGCCATCTGCGCCGAGGCCCTGCGAGCTTCCCGGCTCGTCGCCTTCTCGACGCTGTGCATCTACCCGCCGGCCCGAACCGATGGCCCCGGCTCGCGCGAGACCGACCCCATCGAGCCGCTGGGCGAGTACGCTAACTCCTGCGTTGCCCGCGAGCGCGTGGTCCAGCACTTCTCGAAACGGCACGCCACGCCCGGGCGGCTCGTCCGGCTGGTCTACGCGATCGACATGCGGTACGGCCTCCTCAACGAGGTGGCTTCGGCCGTCTGGGCGGGCAGACCCATCGACCTGACCACGGGCCACGCCAACGTGATCTGGCAGGGCGACGCCAGCGAGTATATCCTGCGGACGCTGTGCCACTGCACCGTGCCGGCCTCGCCGCTGAACATCGGCTCGCCCGCCAACACCTCGATCCGCTCGCTGGCCGAGGCGTTCGGCAGGCGGCTGGGCAAGGCCCCGGTGTTCGTCAACCGGGAGGCGCCCACCGCCTGGGTGACCGACTGCACCGAGGTCGCCCGGCTGCTGGGCCCGCCGACGGTAAGCCTGGACCGCATGATGGACTGGACGGCCGACTGGGTGCGTCGCGGCCTGCCGACCTACGACAAGCCCACGCGCTACCAGGTTCGCGATGGCCGGTTCTAGCCCCCAACGGAGCAACTGCAATGCCTCAAAGGTTTCCCGATGATCTGCCTTGCGGGGTCATCCCCGCGGCACTGATGGCTTTCCACGACGACTTCTCCATCGACGAGCGTTCGGCGCGGAAGCACCTTTCCGACCTGGCCAACGTGCGGGGCGTGACCGCGATCACCGTCAACGGGCACGCCTCCGAGGTGCACGCCTGCACGTTCGACGAACAGAAGCGAATCCTGGAGTTTTCGCTGGAAGAAGTGGGCGCCCGCCTGCCGCTGGTCAACGGCGTCTACGCCGACGGAAGTCTGGAGGCGGCGAGGATCGCCCGAATGTCGCGGAACGCCGGGGCGGCGGCGCTGCTGGTCTTCCCGCCGCAATCGATGGCCATGGGCGGACAGATGCGCCCCGAAATGGCGCTGGCGCACTTCAAGACCATCGCCGCGGCCGCCGACCTGCCCCTCATCGTCTTCCAGTACCCCATGCGTTCGGGCCTGGGATACCCCTGGGAAACCCTCCAACGCCTGCTGGACGAGGTGCCCGCCATCCGGGCCATGAAGGACTGGTGCAACGATCCGCTGCTGCACGAGCGGCACACCCGCCAACTCCAGGACCGCACGCCCCCCGTCAACATGCTCACGACGCACAGCGCCTGGCTGCTGAGCTCGCTGGTCATGGGCGCGCGCGGGCTTCTGTCGGGCGCCGGCTCGGTGGTCGCTGACCTCCAGGTGGAACTGTTCGAGGCCGTGCGGGCCGACGACCTGCCGCGGGCCAGGGCCGCCCACGTCCGCTACCACGCCATCGCCCGCAGGCTCTACGCCGAACCCTTCCTCGACATGCATAACCGCATGAAGAACTGCCTCGTCCTGCTCGGCCGAATGCCCAACGCCGTGGTCCGCCCGCCGTTCCTCCCGCCATCGCCCGCCGAAATCGCCGAGCTGCGCCGCGGGCTCATCGAAGCCGGGCTGATGGATCAGGGCCGATAGGCGGGCGGCCGTCACTTCGCCGCGGTCGCGCCCGGCGCGGCAAACCCGCGCGAAGCGTCGTCCAGCACCAGCACCAGAGCTTGTGAAAGAATTGGATCTCGCCGGTCTGCCCGCTCTGGACGCTTCCTGTCGCCCCTTCGGGGCTCTATGCTTAGTTGCTTGCATACCGGGGGCGTAAGCCCCAATACGGTTCAGTTAAGGAAAACAGGACGAAAAACGAGACTGTAGCGTCATCATTGCGGTTCCGAGACAGGTGGAGCACGGTTCTTCAGCCTGAAAGGCTGACGGAATACAGCCCAGGGCAACGCCCTTGTCATTACCCACATCTCCGCAACACTCTGTAAACACGGCAGATACAACTGATGTTCCCAATTTGCCCTTTCGGCTTCTTCTCGGCCCATAGGAAGCGATTCCTCGGTTTTCCGGTGCTTTTTGCACACCTCGCGCCTGCGACTGCCCAACCCGAA
>CAYWTX010000618.1:0-3853 GCA_964461295.1 uncultured Planctomycetaceae bacterium
ACGGCGTCGGCTCCCACGATTGTGTAACCTCTCGGGGCTCAATCCCACGGCCTGCCCACTCGCTGTCTACGCTTCGCCTGCGGAGATTGCTCTCCACCGACGCAAGACTCGCTTCCGGCTGCCGGCTACGCTTGGCCGGGCGGGTTGGGTTCCCGCTGGGTCCCATTGCAGGGCTTACGTGCTCTTCTACATTGCACTCCTCCTCGCCCAGGCTTTGCCTGGCGCACTAGCAACGTTACAGGCGCTGGGGGCCATTCTTCAGCCCGTTGGGCTGAAGAGTCCTGTAACGTTGCTACAGTCTCCACAAATGCCATATTCTGCCCTTCGCCCGTCGCTGCCTTCGGTCTTCGCCCCGCCTTCGGGCGTTTCGGTTCCCGACGGCCGAGAAAGGCCCGGAAAAGGCCTGGGGACACGCTGGTCCTTCGCCCGTTGCCCAACGCTCTTGTCCTCTTTTCCCGGCTGGCCCGGGGCCGCAGCGACAACTCCAGCCCTGGCCCCAGCGGTCCGCGATTCGCTTCACATGATCGTCCGTTCGAACCGTCATCTCAAGAAGTATCCTGTTCGCATCGTGTCGCGTATCGTCCCCGTTGGCCGTCCCCTCAGGGCGCGTAATGCCTCAGTTACGGGGGGCGGTCTGGGGGAACTAGGGACGCGCCCTAGTTTTGGGTTGACAGCCGAAGGTTCGCGGGTAGGATGGTGGCATGCCAAGAGCGGCACGCATCGTGGTTGCGGGTTGTCCGCACCATGTCACGCAACGGGGCAACAACCGCCAGGACATATTCTTCGTCGATGACGACCGGCGGTACTACCTCGGGTTGCTTCGCGAGCAATCGACGAAGCACAAACTGCGGATTGACGCCTACTGCCTCATGACCAACCACGTGCATCTGATTGCCACGCCCGTGGCGGCGGCCTCGCTGGCTGAGACGATGCGGCGGGTAACTAGGGACGCGCCCTAGTTTTGGGGTTGACGGCCGAAGGTTTGCGGGTCGGGAAGCCGGTCGAGCCGGCACTGCCCGTGTCGAGGACATTTTCGGTTGTGGCGCCATGACGGCTTTTGGGAAATTACGAAGGACGGGATAGTCCCTGCGGCAGTCGTTTGGAGGGAGTTCGTGTCGAATGGAAGGAGAAACGCGATGGGAAGCACATTCAGGTGGTTTGCATCCGCTACGGTAGTCCTCACTCTCGTGGGATGCGCCGGTCTTGAGGGCGGGCGACAAACGGCGGAATCCCGGGCCGGGTCGTTGGCCGGCGCCCGAGAGCCGGACGAGTTGGACGTTCTCTTGCGGGAAGTGAATCCACCCGCGCGTTTCAAGGACCTCCGGCCCAATTTCAGCGTGCGGCGCACGGTGTTCAGGTGGATCAAGTTCGAAAGGTCCACCGGTACGACCTCCAACGTCGTCCAGGAGATGTCTGCGATCTACGACGGCGACCGGATGATCGGCTACCTGCAACCGTTCGGGTCCGGCTTGCGCTCGGACGTGAGAAAGGACCAGATCGCGGCGGTCCGCCTGTTCTCGATGCATCCCGGCCATAGGGCGAGGGTGGATCCGGAGAACTGGTCCTGCGCCGCGGAGTTCAAGACTTATGGGCAGGATGTCGGCGAGGCGCTGGAACTGGCGGACTACGGGGAGGTGTTCGACGAAACGTGCACCGTGGTTCGAGGAGGCGGCGAGACCATCACGTTCGTACGAACCGATCTGTACAAGGCCGACGGCGTCGTGACTGGCCGCGTGGGACGTTGCGTCCACACGGCGGTGCTGCGGACGGATGCGCAACTGGGGTATGTGGTCGACCACTCGATGGACTGGCGATGCAACAGGTTGCCGATGAGATCAGACAGGAACACGGGGAGTCGCCAACCGCAGGATTTCGGCGGCGGCAGTTTCTGGGGGTGGGGCGCGGTGAATCCCTGGCCAGGCGAGGGGACCTACAGGCAGACATTCTTCACCGCCGGCGCCACTGAGACGTTACGGCAGTCAGGCGAAAAGGCAACGACCGTGCCGGCGCGGTATGGGGTGTTCTGGAACAACGGACCGAGCGTAGAGGGGATCCGTTCCTGCAGCAGGGGGTTGTGGCTGCGGCGTCAGGGCTTGGTGGGGTATCTGGGGGGACTATTCGATGACTGGGGCGCGGCCACCACAACCGTGAGCCCCGAAGACTGTCGCCTCGGCGTTTGTCCCGCGTGGCTGCACATCGGCACGGGGCGGGTCAGACATCCGTCGGAACCGGACAAGGACGGTTTCTATCGCGTGTCGTTCAGGCGGCGCATGACGGGGCTTCCGCCGGAGATCCAGAACGTCATCCGCGCGCAATCGAAGACACTCTTCGAAGACCGCAAGTGCCTAGCGATCCGGCTCGATGGCGAGGATTTCGAGGATCAGCCGCTCCCGTTCGCCGCGGCGCACCGGGGCGTGCACTTCGCGGACTACAACTACCCCAACAACAGTCGCAACGTCAAACTCAGCGAGGACAGGGCCCATTCGGGGCGCAGGTCGATCGTCGCCGCGGGCATGACGGAGGCACAACTCCGGGGCGTGAACATCCATTGCGAGCATCCTCCGATCTGTCTGGAGCCGAACAGGCGGTACCGTCTGGAGTGCTGGATTCTCGTCGAAGGTAAGGGGACGGAGGCCTTCTGCATTGCCGGCGACGACATCGGCAAGATCAACCGCGGCGCCGAACATACGGCGGCCGCCGACTTCGCGGGCAAAGACGGTATCGGCAAGGTCCGCACCGCCTCCGTCACCGCAAACGGCGATTGGCGGCGGGTGGAGATGGAGTTCCGGGCTCCCGCTTACGGCGGCAACCTGGCCCTCGGCTTTGTCGCGCTCGGTCCGGGCAAGGCGTATTTCGACGACTTCAAGATCGTCAAGTTGCACAAGGAAGGGAGATAACATGAACTGGAAAGTTGTCGGGTTGTTGTTGCCCATCTTGGCCGGGGGACAAGCTGATGCCGTCGAACCCCTGAGAACCTGGACCCTCACGAACCCGACCGGACGGGAGTACGCGACTGAACTTGTGCGGTTGAAGTTGGACCTTCCCAAGGACTACGATCCCGCAAAATGGCTCGTGCTGGAGGACGCCCGGGAAGTTGCCGGCCAGGTCGAACAGATTGGAGACAAGACGGCGATATGGGTGGCGGCCAACCTTGGCAAAGGGCAGAAACGTTCGTATGCCTTGGAGCCCCGTCCGCCGAAACCGTGGCCGGCCCGGGTTTCTGTACGACGGGACGGCGATGTCCTTGTCGTGGACAACGGGCTGACCGGTGTTCGTGTGCCCGCCGGGGGCACGCCGGGCGGTCCAATTCCTCCGCCGGTGCTGGCGGTCATGCTGCCGGGCGGGAAATGGATCGGCCAGGCACACTGGAAAACCGATCGGCGACTTCAGTCGTTCGAGGCGAAGGTGATCGGCAACGGAACGCTCTTCGGCAAGGTGCGGTTGCAGTACCGTTTCGCGGGGACGGCCGGCATCGAGGGAGGGCCGGCGTACTACACGGTCGAAATCACGGTCCCGCCGGATCGGCGACACGTGGTTCTGGAGGAATCCTTCGAGATGTCCCGGCTTTCGTACTGGGAATTCGACGCGGCGCACGACTGGAAGCCGCGTCAGGCGTTGACGATTCCGCATTTCGGCTACCACGGAGACGCGAGGGTGGGGCCGGACGGGAAGCCATTTGCCTGGCCGCCGGCCCTTCTGAACGTCGGGCAAACGCGGATGGGGGACACATTGTTGAACCTGATTCCGCGCTGGAGCCAGGCGTTTGACGACGGATGGTTCTTCATGACCCACGACGGCGAAAATGCGGTCGGCGCTCTGGCGTGCCGGGCAGGGAAGTGGGTGTGGCCCCACG
>CAYWTX010000619.1:0-3137 GCA_964461295.1 uncultured Planctomycetaceae bacterium
CCCCTCCCGGCCGCCCGGTCCAGCCCCGCTAAACCAAATTTCCTATCAGTGATCGACCTGGAAGAGGTGTTCCGCCGCTCCAGCGAGACCTTCGTCCTTCGCGTCAAGGGCGACAGCATGATCGAGGAGCAGATCCGCGACGGCGACTTCGTCGTCTGCGAACGCCGCACCAGCCCCCGCAACGGCGAAACCGTTGTCGCCGTCGTCAACGAAAGCGAGGCCACCCTGAAGAAATTCTATCGGGAGTCCGGCCGCGTGCGACTCCAGCCGGCCAACCCGAGCTACCAGCCGATCTACTCCAGCAACGTGGACATCCGCGGCGTCGTCGTCGGCGTCCTCCGCGTGATGTGACCGCGGCGGCCAGGTTCTCGCTTCGCATCGGTCCTTTCTCCAAGCCCCGGCCTGGAATGGCCTGCCCGCTTCTGCGGGCAGGTCTTTCCGCTCTCGGGGCTTCTTCTTCACTTTTCCCTACCCGCGTTCGCGCTGCTATACTCTGCCCATCGCAAACCGTGACGAGAAAGGGCCAACCGTGTCGCTCAAAGATGCTGTCCGCCAGTACGCCTACGATCTCGGCGCCGACCTCGTCGGGTTCGGCGACGTCGGCCGTTGCCGGCACGCCCCGCCGATGATGAGCCCCCAGGGGCTCTACCCTTCCACCAGGACCGTCATCGTCATGGCCATTCACCATCCCGACGCCTGCATCGAGCGCGGCGGCGAGAAGCACCCGCAGGAGATCGGCCCCTACTCCGTGCAGTACATGATGAACTCGCGCCTGGACGAAATGTCCTACCGCATGGCCACGTTCCTCGAGCGGCAGGGATGCGGGGCGATGCCCATCGTCTCCAGCAACATCTGGCGATACAACGAGTACAGGGACCTCAAGTCCGTCTTCGCGCCGGACGTCAGCCACATCTACATGGCCGTGGCGGCGGGGCTGGCCGACATGGGCTTCAGCGGCCTGGCCATCACGCCCGAGTACGGCGCCCGCAACCGGTTCATCACGGTGCTGACGGACGCCGAGATCGAGCCCGACCCGCTCCTGCCGCCCGGAAGCGTGTGCGACCGCTGCATGCTCTGCCGCAAGCATTGCCCCTCGGGCGCCCTGTCCAAGGAAATCGACGGCGAGAACGTGCTGGAGATCGGCCCCTACCAGTACCGCTTCCCCCGCAAGAACCTGTGGCGGTGCGCGTGGGGCGAGCACTTCGACCTCGACCTGGACCTGCCGATCCCCGACGTAGTCGATGAGCAGGTCATCCTCGACAACGTCCGGAAGCACGGCATCCGCTGCGGCGAGATGGGCCAGTGCCTCAAGTTCTGCCTGCCGAAGAACGCCCGCCGGTTCGACCCAGGCTACTCGCGCTCGCCCATGCGGAAGTACCCGGCGATCAGCCACGAGGCCATCGAGAGCCGCGCCGTCGCCGACCGGCTGCTGTCAGGCCCGCTTGCCGGAGGGGCCGACGAGGTCATCGTGACCTCGGCCGACGACCTGCGCAAGCTCGGCATCGACCCCGACGCGATGCTGCCCGGCGCCTGGAGCGCGCTGACCGTCGTCGTCACTCGCCCGCCCGCCGGCGACGACCGCAAGCTTCGTTCGGCCGCACAGTACATCGTCGACTCGCTGTGCTACGACCTTGTCCGCTCGCTGGAGGGACTGGGCTGCCGCTCATGGATGACGGTCGAGCGCCGTGCCGACCATCCCGATCCGGCACAGGCCAATCCGACGGCCGCGATCGTGCAGAGCATCGCCGGCCCGGCGGGCGCGGTGCTCGTCGCGAATACGGTCCTGACGCGGAAGGCCCTGCCGCCGCAACGTCGCGGCGGCGCCCGGGCCGTCGCCGACTGCGGCAACGCCGCAATGGACCTGACGGCCCACCTGTTCGAGCTGGCGCACAGCTTCGGCGCGGACCTGGTCGGCGTGGCGCCCGCGTCGCGCCTGGATGAAATGATCCCGCAGCTTCGCCCGATCTTCGAGACGGAGGTGCTCGACGCCGCGGACAAGTCAACCCGCTTCACGCCGTGGGAACCGGTCGTCACGGCGAATCTCCGGCGGCTTAAGACGCCGGGCGATTGGCTCGGCGGCGCCAAGTCGGTCCTCGTGCTGGGCGTGCGGATGCACAAGGAGGTGTTCCGCTGGGCGACCAGGCCGCCGGCGGAGGCCGTCGGCCCCTACGCCTTCCAGACCTATGAGAGCAACTGCATCGCGACACTGCTGGGCTTCCGGCTGATCAAGCGGCTGCAAGAGTTCGGTTTCGCGGGCGTGATGTCACTGGACGTGACGGGGACGGATTCGCTTACCGCCAACCCGCGCGGGCCGCAGCACGACCTGTTCGCCAACCGCTTCGCCGCCCTGGCGGCCGGGCTGGGCTGCCTGACGACCAGCGGGCGCCTTGCCACGCCGCAGTTCGGACTGCGGCAGCGGTTCGTCGCCATCGTGACCGACGCGCCGCTGACGGCCTCGCCGCTGGCGCCGCCGGCAGCGCCGCCGGCGTGCGATTCCTGCCCGCGGCACTGCATTACGAACTGCCCGTCCCAAGCGATCACCTCGCGGCGCGTCAGCGTCTCGTGCGAGGGCCGCACGTGGGCCTTCAACCACAAGGACCCGCTGCGGTGCGATTGGGTGAAACGATACGCCCTGATGGCCGACAGCGGCTTCAAGTACCTCGGTTCCACCGTGGACATCGCCCCGCCCGAGACCATCACGGCCGATGCCCTGGCGGCCGCCCTGAAGCGGCACGACCCGATTAAGAAGTACCGCCCTGCCGTGGCCGAGCCGTGCGTGATCCACTGCCCGCTGGCCCTGGTGTAGGGAAGCGGCGGCGAACCAGTCGGCGTCCTCCGCGTGATGTGACCGCGGCGACCAGGTTCTCGCGTTTCATCCGTCCTCTTTCCAAGCCCCGGCCTCGCGTGGCCGGGGCGACTGACTCCCCGACGATACAGGTCACGTGCTCCCGAACCATCCGGTAGACGGTGGGGCGCGCCTCCGTAACCCCCCACCCCCTCCCGGCCGCCCGGTCCCACCCCGCTGGATCGAATCTCCTTTGCAGCCTGCAAGGCTGCGTGTCCAGCCGGTGCGAGACCGGCCCCGGGAGTTGACGGTTTGCCCGGGTAGTCATATTCGACGCGCCCGCAGGCGACTG
>CAYWTX010000620.1:0-9133 GCA_964461295.1 uncultured Planctomycetaceae bacterium
CCAGCCGCGTCCGCCCCCGGAGATCCAGCCCGCCTCTACCCGGCCGGCGACTGAATTCCGCACCGTGGAGCTAGAGCTGGCCCCCGGCGTTACCATGGCCCTGGTGGCGCTGCCGAAGGGCTCGTTCATGCTTGGCACCAACCACCAGGAGCCGCTGTTCCGCACCAACGAGGCCGGGCGGCGGGAGGCGACGGTCGAATCGCCTTTCTGCATCGGGGTGCGGGAGGTGACACAGGAACAGTACCACGCGGTGTGCGGGCGGAACCCCAGCCGCTTCCAGGCCGCCGGCAGGCCGGTGGAGAACGTCTCGTGGGACGAGGCCATGGACTTCTGCCGCCGGGCCTCGGCCAGGACGGGGCTTACGGTGCGGCTGCCGACAGAAGTCGAGTGGGAGTACGCCTGCCGCGCCGGTACGACGTCGCGGTTCTCCTTCGGCGACGACGAGGCGGCACTGCCCGCCTTCGCCTGGTACGGCGCCGCCGACGGCGGCCCGCAACCCGCGGGGCGGAAGGCGCCCAATCCCTGGGGGCTCTTCGATGTGCACGGCAACGTGATGGAGTGGTGCTCGAACGAGTATATCGGTTCGCACGCGGCGGTCGCGGCACCCTCCGGCGCTCGGCCAGCGACGACCGCCTACCGCGTGGTCCGCGGCGGATCGTGGTTTGATCAACCCTCGGAATGCCGCTCGGCGTGCCGGCGGGGCATAGCGCCGACGTACCGCTCAAGCCTGCTGGGCTTCCGGGTCGTCCTGGAACGGGCGGCCTCGCGGTCTCAGGCGGCGGGTACGACGCGGAGCGGAACATAAGGCGAAGGCGTGAACCACCCGTTACGGAGAAACTGACAATGACGAGGCAAACACTGGCGACGGCGGCCGCGCTGCTGGCGGCCGTCTGCACGGCCCGTGCGGCCGACTCGGACAACTGGCCGCGGTTCCGAGGGCACGACGGCCTGGGGATCAGCGCCGCGACGACCGTCCCGGCGAAGTGGTCCGACAGCAACTTCAACTGGAAGACCCCCCTGCCGGCCGGCGGCCATTCTTCGCCGGTCGTCTGGGGCGAACGGGTCTTCATCACCAGCGGCGGAGAGGTCAAGGACGGCGCGGATGCCAAGGGTATCGTGCTGGCGCTGAAGGCGGCGGACGGGAAGGTGCTGTGGCGGAAGGAGGAGCGGGTCGGGGCGGCCCGCATGGGCGCGTGCGCTTCCTCCACCCCCGCGGTGGATGCCCAGGCGCTCTACGTCCTGTGGGAGGGCCCCAAGGCCACGCTCCTGACGGCGCTGGACCACGACGGCAAGGAGCTTTGGAGGCGGGACTTCGGCCCGATGCGCCGCACCCGCGGGCCGGGCGCCTCGCCGGTGGCCTTCGGGGAGCTGGTGGTCTTCGCCAACGAGTGCGGCTCGCCTGGCAAGCCCAGCAGTTGGGTCGCCGTGGACCGCAAGAGCGGCCAGACGCGCTGGGAACTGGAGCGTGAGGCCACCAACAAGGACTCCTACTCGACGCCATGCGCCCTGTCGCCAGGAGGGCGCCCGCCGCAGCTTGTGTTCACCAGCAAGGCCCACGGCGCCACCGGGGTCGATGCCGCCTCCGGCAAGGTGGTGTGGGAGGCGAAATCGGCAATCCCACAGCGCGCGGTGGGCTCCCCCTTCGTCGCCGGCGACCTGGTTGTGGCCAACTGCGGGGACCAGGGCAAGGGCACGGTTGTCGCGGTGCGGCTTGGCGGCGACCCGGCAGCCGAGCCGAAGGTGCTCTACACGGTGGAGCCGCCTCAAGGCTGCTACGTCCCCACTCCCCTGGCGGTGGGCGACCTGCTGTTCGTGTTCAGCGATGGTGGGCAGGTCTCGTGCGCGCGGCTGGCGACGGGCCAGGTGCTCTGGAGCGAGAAGCCGGCCAAGGGCGGCTACCAGGGCTCGCCCGTGTGCGTGAACGGGAAGGTCTACTGCATGACCGCCGGGGGCGACGTGGTCGTGCTGGCCGCAACGGAGAAGTATGAGCTGCTGGCCGTGAACCCACTGGGCGAGAAGAGCTCGGCCACCCCGGCCGTCGCGGCCGGACGCATGTACCTGCGGACGTGGTCTCACCTGATCTCCATCGGCGGCAAGTGAGGCAGTCCGGGGACGCGTCAGAGACGGCGCATGTCCGGCTACGCTGACCGCAGTCGGGCGGACGATGCGACCTGGTGATCCGTCAGCACTGAGACTATGGGTCTGTCTGTTGTGCCCGTCCATCCCGAAAATGCTATCCGGGGGGTGTGAGGCGCGAGATTCGGGCGGTGGCACGAAAGGACAGCGACCGCAAGTGCCCATTGAGTCCGGTCCGCGGCGATGGGAAGAGCGCGAGATAGACGAACTCCGGCCCGGGCGCGAAGCGCTCCTGCTCCCTACCGGTCCAGGCTCGGCCGAAGTTAGGCCGCTCGTGAGTAGCAGTGATGCAGCCCGCCCAGATATGCCTTGGCCACGACCTTCCCCTTCTTGGGCGACTGAACCTGCCGCGGATCGGGCGAGTTGCGCTCCAGCGACAGGTGCGCGCGGGCTTCATGGTAGTACTCGAAGCACTCCGACAGAATCCGACGCAAGTGATCCTCGTTCAGCACAATCAGGTGGTCCAGACACTCGCGGCGTATCGAGCCGATCACGCGTTCGGCGTACGGGTTCTGCCAGGGAGCTCGTGGTGCGATGAGCACCTCCTCGATCCCCATGTGCTCGACCCGATCGCGGAAGCACTCGCCGTAGATGCCGTCGCGGTCGCGCAGCAGGAACCGGGGCTGCTGGTCGAAGGGAAACGCCTCGACGTTGTGGCCCAGGAGGGCCAGCTCGGACAAGACCCGTGGGGCACCCCAGGTCGGGTTCTCCCGGCACATGCGTCGGATCAGGCTCCGGACGTCCGCATCGACCTTCGGTCGGCCGGGCTTCCTCCGGGACTTCCATCGCCAGAACAGCTTGAAGCCCTGACGATGCCAGCGGATCACGGTATCGGGCTGGACGATCAGCAGAGCCGACCTTCAGCCGGACCACAGGCGTGACACCCAGGACAAGAAGATCCGGTCGGACTTGCGAAGCTTGGGGCGTGGAACGGATCGATGCACGACGACCAGTTGCTGGCGGAGCATCACGTTCTCCGCGGCAAGGGCTGCCTTCCCGACGAAGAACGCTCTGACGAACACCAAGAACAGCCGCAGAATGCCCATCTCCGCTCCTCCGTCATCGATCGCAGGGCTGGAATCCTACCGCGAAGGCCGGCTCTGGGCAAGAAACGTAAGTCCTTTGGAATCAATGCGGACGGAGTCTTCGGGAGGCACAGGGGTAATCGCCGTTGCATCACCGAAACAACCGATCACGAGTACGATCACGATCACGAACGGGAGGCAACCGGATGGTCCGGGTCTTCCTCGTGATGGTGATCGGCTGGTTCCGGGACCTCGGGTTGCGGGCAAAGCCCGCGCTGTGGCGCGCCTATCGCGTCCGCCGACAGGCGTGGGGGGGCCGGCGTTACCTGCTCCTGCTCTCGCCTCACCTCCCCATGCATATCACCCGGCCGTCGGCGGTGGCAACGTAGATGCAGCCGCGGGCGGCGGCGATGCCTTCGAAGCTGGGGGCGGCCGGCAGGGGCCAGGAGGCCAATTCGTCGCCGGTCTTCATCGATACCGCGAACAGCCGGGCGGGCGGGCCGGCCTGGGCCACCGGTTGCGACGGCGTGGTGGTCGGCGGCGCGGTGGCACCGGCGACCCATAGCGTCTCCTTGCCGGTGATGGTCACCGCGCTGGCCTTGATCGGCAGTTCCCTTCCCGCCCAGAGCTTGGCCCGCAGGGCGTTGCGGTTGGGGTCCTTGAAGATGCCGTTGGGCCAGCCGTAGATCTTCGGGTCAGTCGGCACCAGCCAGGGCTCGGGGTCCACGCGGGTGGTGTGGCCCCTGGTCTTCATGAAGATGCCGGTCGCCCCGGCTTCCGGGAAGAACATGTACTGGGTCCGCAGGCCGCTGAACCGCGTCCGCGGGTCCATCTCCAACGTCTGCTCGAACGTGATGGGTTCGCCGCGCAGCAGGTAGGTGACGGTGACGCGGTCCCAGCCCGCCCACACCCAGCGGTCCTCGACCTTCATCTCGCCGGCCGAGATGCGTCCCTGCGGCCAGCCCGGCTGGGGCACCGCCCCGATCTGGGCGAGCATGTATCCGTCGGCGGGGGAGAACTCCCACCCGCCCCACTCGTCGTAGAGGCGGATTCGCCCCTTGTCGGCCAGGAGCACGTTGTTGAGGGCGTGGTCCTCGTGCTTGTACCAGTGCGTGGGCAGGATCACCGCCTTGTCGCCCTTGATGCCGGTGAAGACCTGGTGGAAGCGGACCTTGCCCGTGCGGGCCTCCAGGCCCCAGAAGTGCAGCCCGCCCTCGATGGCGGAGTAGTGCCCGGCCGTGGCGTAGGCGACGCCCTCGCTGACCAGGACGGCCCCGAAGACCGGCCAGGGCGACTCCACCTGCTCGCCGGAGATGATGCGGCGATGTTCGGGCGCGGCGTTGAAGCGCCAGACAAGCGCCCCGTCGGCGGCCCGCAGGCAGTACACGTAGCCGTCGTGGCACCCGAAGATGCACACGTCGCCGTCGATGGTGGGCGCGGTGTCGATCCGGGCGCCGGCGGGGAACTGCCAAAGCACCTTGCCGCCGGCGGCGTCCAGCGACACGACTCGCCCCTCGCCCACGGCGGCGGCGAAGACTCGCCCCCCCGCCACCACCGGCTGGGTCAGCCGTCCGCCGACTGGCGTCTCCCACTTGGGCGCCAGGCCCTTGGCCTCCAGGGCCGCCGGCGTGCAGCTCGTCCGCAGCGTGTCGTGGCGGTACATGGGCCATTCGTCATTGTTCATTCCGCCCCGCGTGGATACACGCGGGGGAGCCCCCCGTGTATTCACGGGGGGCGAAATGGATTGTTCCGGTTCCCCGTACGCCGGGCCTTTCTCCAAGCGATCCGCGTCGTCCACCTTCAGCCGCTTGGGCGATGGCACTTCGTAAGCCACGGCGCCGCGGATCATCGGGTAGCAGCCGATGCACTGGTTGGGCGGCCCGTAGACCGTGTTGTTCGCTATGACGTACCCGATGCCGCACTGGCCCCGGGCGCCCCGGATATGCTTGCAGTCCTTGCCGTCAAGGCTGACTATCTCCATCGTCTGGGCCAGCATGCAGTTGGGCGTGGCGATGTCGTCGTAGCAGCGGCCGGACCAGTTGCGGTCCAGCGGCATGTCGAGCTTCGGCTCGTACCGCCCCGTCTTGGGGCTGATCCCGGCCCAGTCGCGCCGAACGGGGTAGCCGATCCGCCGGACGATCCTGCCGCTCCGGATGTCCAGGCCGACCCAGCCGAGGATCTCGCGGTCCTTCTCGTCCGGCTCGGTCTCGCCGTAGACCGTGCTCAGGGCCTCGCGCAGCCAGAGCAGCCCGTCGGCGTGCAGGCACGACCTCGTCGCCCCCCGCGCGCCGCTCATGTCGGCGTCGCCCAGGGCCGCGCCCTTCCGCTCCCGCACGCGAAGAGCCCACAACTCGCCCTTGCCCCCGGTGCTCACGCCGACGTAGCTCGACTTGCCCACGCCGATCAGCACGCCGTCCGCCCACAGAGTCAGGTACATCGGGCTGGGCAGCCGCTCGTCGTCGCAGCGCCAAACTTCCTTACCCGTCTTGACGTCCACGCCGAGCAGCACCGTCCGCCAGGCCGTCTCCTCAGTCTTCTTGCCCTTGGCGTCGGTCCGCTCTTTCTTCTCCTCGCGCACCGTGCTGAAGTACACCCGCCCTTCGGCCGCATACAGTTGCTGGACGCCCTCAGCCGGGCTCTTGACGTACTGGCCCTTGCCTGCGGGGGTGATCTTGACCGGGTGCTCCCCGGCCGCGAACGTCCAGAGCGTCTTGCCGGTCTCGGCGTCGAAGGCCAGCACGTCTTCCTTCTGCCGCGACAGGATCGCCCCATCGGCCACGATGAAGCTCAGGTACTGCGGGACCAGCTCGGTGGTGAAGGTCGTCTGTCCCGTCGCTCCGTCGATGGCGGCGTACCGGTCGTACTGGTGGATGTACAGGCGGTCGCCGACGGCGACGATCCGGCCGGGCCATCCCTGGTAGTCGGTCTTGGTCCACAGCAGGACGCCGTTGTAGGCGTCGCGGGCGTGGAAGCGGCCCTTGTGGTAGATGAACAGGCGCCCATTGCTCGATCGGACGAAGTGGGTCCAGCTCTCCAGCACGTCGCAGATGAAGCGGAGGCGGTCGGGGACCCCGCGCAGGTCGATGCTGTCCGAGGCCACGGGGTTGCCGTCCGGCCCGTGCTTGACGTGCGTCCAGTCGCCCATGCCCGCCGGGCGCGACTTGGTGAGCTTCCGCCAGGCGGGCTGCCCGTCCCTAGCGTCGGCCTGCCGGACCAGCGCCAGCCCCCCGGGCGCCAGCACCCGGATCAACTCGGCGTCCGGCACGGGCAGGCGCGGCTCGGCCACGATGAGATTGGCGTAGTTGTCGGGATAGGGCAGGTCGGGCCCCTTCCAGCACTCGACGGACACGCGCCCGCCCAGCTTCGCCTTGGCGATCGCCTCGCGGGCGGCGGTCACTTCCCGCGCGTCGCCGTCCAGGCCGTGAACCACCAGGGCCTCGTTGCCGGCCAGCTCCAGCGTCCGCACGCCGCTTCCGCAGCCGACGTGAACGCACAGGCCGGCGCGAATGCCGCTGGCGGCCACGGCCTTGGCCAAGTCTCCGTCCTCGGCGCCTGCGCGGGCGCCCGCGGCCGGAACAAGGAACATGACGGCGATCGCGGGGATCAAGCGACAAGTGTTCATACAGCTGAAACCCCCCGCCGCCGCGCCCGTCCCTCTGCAAATGAGCAAACCATGTTCTCTACGCGTCACGGTTAACTGAAAGCTGGAAGCTGGAAACTGGAAGCTGTGAACTAGTGCAGCTCGCCATAAGTTCTGATACACCCTAATAGGGCGCAACCAGATGTTGCGTGCAACCGAGAATGATATCGATCATTTCTTCGAGCGCACCGGCGAAGGGCGTGCGCTCCCATCGGCCTGTGTGGCGTTTGACGCTCAGGCCATAGGAGGTGGCAGCCAGTTGGGTCAGGCGCACTCGGTCGCTGTTCTCCAGTTCGCCGTTGGGGCCGATCGGCTCCTGCCGGCCGAGGATCAGATGGTCGCCATGCAGGCGGACGTACATGCCGGCGGTGGGTTGATGGGCTTCCAGCAATCCCTTAACCGTCACTTCGGCGATTCGCATTTTCGTCTGCATCCTCTGTCCTCAACGCACCAGCGGAACTCGGCGTACCGCAGTATACGACGACTCAGGACACAGAACCACAACTCGACTTGATTGAGCCACGAGCCATGAGTCGGCGTGTAGTGGAAGATGAACCGCGGGCCATGCCGCAGATTCCATTGGGTCATGAAATCGCCTTGCTTGGTGTCGCGGTGTGTATTGAGATTGTCCATGATGAGATGCACTTGGGGCTGGCGGTAAGCGGAGGCGACTTCGTCCAGGAAAGACAGGAAGTCTTCTCGCGTTCGCGTGGTTGTGCAGCGGCCCAGAACATGGCCTGTTCCTACGTTGAAACAAGCGAAAAGGCACCGCGTTCCATTGCGTTTGTACTCGAAGTCCAGGCGAGGCCGCCGAGCGGAATCGGCTGGCTTAAGCGGACGCCGATGCGAGAGGGCCTGCATCCCCGTCTTCTGGTCGATGCTCAATACTGGTTGGCCTTTGGGGAGATGGACGTACAGGTCTACAATGGCCCGCATCTTCTCCTGGTAGTTCGGGTCGTCGCTGTGACACCACATCTTCACATGATGCGGCTTGATCTCGGCATCCTGAAGAATGCGCCCGACGGTTCGAGGGCTGATCGAGCGAACCAGTCCCGCGGTCATCACCGCGCGGGCCAATGCCGCATGGTCCCAAAGGACGCGTTGCAGTCCAAAGTCCGCGGGAGATCGGCAGGCCGTGGCAATCACCTGATGGCGCTCCAGAGGTGTAATCTCGACGGGGCGCCCCGACCGGTGCAGGTCGGCGAGGCCCTCGAGTCTCTGTTCCCGAAATCGCTGGACCCAATCGCCTACACGAGATCGGCATGTGCCGATGGCCTTGGCCACTGTCGAGACCGACTTGCCTTGGGCCGCCAACAAGACCGTTCGGGCTCGTCGATAAAGCCTTGCCTCCCCTCGCTGCTGCCGCACAATCGCGGGAAGACCGTCCCGTTCCATGGGAGAGAGTTGCAGTTCCATGAAAATACCATCGGACGACGAGAATGAATGCCTGTATCACAACTTATGGCGAGCTGCACTAGGGCCTTGCTCACCCGCTCGATGGTCTTGGCGTGCAGTTCCGGCCAGCGCCGCCGGTACTCCGCCCGCATCCGCTGTGCATAAGCGCTGTCCTTGCCGGCCTTGAGCATCTCGCCGGCCAGCAGCAGCGTGGCGACGGTGGGCAGCCCAGGCGCCAGGAAGTCCGCGAGCCAGGCAAACTCCGGCTGCTTGACCGTGTATGGCTTCGGCTCGCCTCTCAGGTGCCAGCCCAAGGCGCAGGAGTAGATCGACACGTCATTGCTGTGGATCGCCCCGACGCCCTTGGGGCCAAGCCCGCAGCGGGCGAGGATCCGCTCGACGGTGAAGTTCCCGCTGCAAGCGACGTGGACGGGTCGCCCGCGCCATCCCTGCGCCGCCGTCTCCACCACCGCCCGCATGTACCGGTTGATGCTGCCAATGAACATGCAGTCCATTGTCCGGGCATGTCAAGCGGCGGCTTCCAGGCCCTACGAGCCTGACCCCGACTTCATGGAGTACGCCCGCCGCGAAGCCGCCGCATCAGTGCGGCAACTCGGCATCCCATTCGATTGCTGAAACGCCCGCATTCGCCTGGTTTCCTCTTGGCGCAAGTGCCGGGCCGTGGTATCCTTGCGCGCCTGCGGCGGCGGGTTTGCCTCCTCGGACGGCGTGAGCCGACCGGAACCGCCGTTGAAACTGTCGGAAGGGAGCGGAATCGTGGCGAGCACGGCATCTTGCGGAATCGGGAAGCCCTGCGGCGGCGGTCTGGACACCCCCGCCCCCCTAACCCCCCACCCCCTCCCGGCCGCCCGGTCCCGCCCCGCTATTGCGGTTCGCAAAAGTAATGTAACGACTCTTACCAGTTGAAAGGTGACGG
>CAYWTX010000621.1:0-12322 GCA_964461295.1 uncultured Planctomycetaceae bacterium
ATCACCTTCAATCGATCTCGATCTCGCCGACTCATCTCGATCCGGTCTCCATCCCTGTTCATCCGCCTTCCTTTCATCCTTTGGGGAAAGCGGACATTCTTACTGGGCAGGAACCGGACATTACTACTGGGCTATGACACGTCGCCGCTTCGCGCTATGCTCAACCCGCCGGTTCGTCTATCCTATCTGGCGAAAGGACTCGACCTATGCGAGCGTTGCCATTCATTGCCTTCGTGGCGGCCATCGTCTTCGCGGCCGCGGCGCAGCCGGCGGCGGCCGACCTGCTCGATGCGTCCGGCCGCTTCGGCACGGACGCCAACGCGTCCACTTTCCCTTTGCGGGTGGATCGCCCCGGTCGTGTCACCGTGTCCGTCACGGCCGGCCTGTCGCAGGGAAAGGTTGCGGTCCGGCTGCTCGATGGCAATGGTAAGGTGCTGTTCGACGTCGCGGGCACGCGGATGTCCGTGAAGCAAGGCGCCCATGTCCAGCCGGGGAAGTACCAGGTCGAAGTGGTTCCACGCGGCGCCATCGGCACGTGGAACGTGAAGGTGAGCGAGCCGCAGGAGGCAAACTACGCCGGCCTATGGCAGGCGCTGCTGATCAGCGGGGCGGGCATGCTGCTGGCGGCATTGGTCGCCGCCGTGCTGGGCTGGCGGCTGAGCAAGGCCCCGTGGTGGTGGCTGGCCGTGGGCGCGGGGATCTGGACGGCGGCCGTGGCGGTGAAGTTCGTGCTGGCGGCCCTGCTGAATGGGCCCGTGCTGGGATCGCTTGAGGGCAACCTGCCGCGCGCGGGCTACCTCGCCGCTGGCAGCGCCTACATCGGCCTGCTCAGCGGCGTGACGGAGATCGGGTTCACGTTCGTCCTGGGGTTGCTGTGGCGGCGGACGGCGGCAAGTTGGCGCAGCGCCGCGGCGATCGGCGCGGGCGCCGGCGCGTTCGAGGCGGGGCTGATGGCACTGGGCCCGCTGGGCGCCGCCGCGATGATCCTGTCGCACGCGCCGCAGGCCCAGGAGGTCCTGGCCGCGATGCAGCAGTCGATGGCCAACACGCCGATGGGGTGGCTGGCCGGCCCCGTCGAAAGGGTGCTGGCGATCAGTTGTCACGTCGGCACGCGAATGCTCGCCCTGCTGGCCGTGGCGACCGGCCGCTGGCGCTGGCTGGCGGCGGGCTTCGTCCTCTTCAGCGGCTTGGATGCCGTGGCCGGATACGCGTACATCTCGGGCTTCGTCGCCCGCGGCAACATGTGGTGGATGGAGCTCGCCCTCGTGCCCTTCGCGATCCTGAGCCTGGCGGCGATCCCGCTGTGCGCGCGACGGTGGCGGGCGGCGCCTGCTCCATCGCTCGCGACATAGCTCGTTACACCACCTCGTACGGGTCGTGATCGCGGGCGGCGAGGGCGAACTTCGCCTTCGGCAGCTTCGCCGCCAGGCGCTTCGCCAGCGAGACCAGCACCAGGCGCTCCGAATTGCCGTGGCCCACGCACAGCACGGCCAGGCCCGCCGCCGCGGCCGAGAGGGCTTCGTGGTGGTTCATCTCGCCGGTGACGAAGAACGTCGCCCCGGCCGCCAGGGCGTCGCGCCAGGCCGAGCCGCCCGAACCGGCGCAGCACGCCGCCGTCGAGACGATCTTGCCCATGCCGTCGGCGCGGCGATACCCGTGCCTCGGAGCCGCCAGCAGCGCCTTGCCGCCGCCCGTCGCCTTCTTCAGGCGGTTCACCAGTGCTTGCACCGTCGCGGCTTGACGCAGCTTGCCGATCCGCCCGTTGCCCGCGCCGGCCGACAGGCTCAGAAGCGGGTAGACGTCGATGGCCGGCTCCTCGTAGCTGTGAACCCCGCGGATGGCCCCAAGCACGGCCGCCAGCTTCGCGCGCGGGCAGACCACCTCCAGGCGGATCTCCTCGGCGGCCTCGTGTCGGCCGGAGCGGCCGACCGCCGGATGCGCGCCCTCGCCGCCGCGGAACGAGCCGATGCCGTGGCTGAAAAACGCGCACTCGCTGTAGTTGCCGATGCGTCCCGCGCCGGCCGCGAAGGCCGCCTCCGCCACGTGCATGAGGTTCTCCCCCTGGGCGAAGACGACGAGCTTGGCCTGCCCCTCGCGCCAAGACGGTTGCAGCGGGCGGCGATCGCCCAGGCCCATCGCGTCGGCCAGGGCGTCGTTCGTGCCCCCCACGGCAGAGTCCAGGTTCGTGTGCGCAGCGTAGACCGCGATGCCGCTCCTGGCGGCGGCGTACACGACGGGAGCGGCCCCGGCCGTCACACGCGCGATGGGCTTGAAGATCGGCGGGTGGTGGGCGATGATGAGCTGCGCGCGGGCCTTGGCGGCCTCGGCCAGCACGTCCTCGGTCACGTCGATGCACAGCACCACGCTTCGCACGCTCGCGCCAGCGTCGCCGATGAGCAGCCCGACGTTGTCCCAACTCTCCGCCAGTTCCGGCGGGGCCATCAACTCCATTGCGCGTATGACTTCCGAAATGGTCATGGGGTCTCCTTTGCAGTTGCCTCGGCACGGCATACTTGGAGAAACAGCCGAGGAGGAGGACGAGGACGAGCCGAGACGCCGGCCGGGTTGCGTTTCGTCCTCGTTGTCGTCCTTCGTCGTCGTCATCGGTCGTTTCCCTTCGCGCACTCGCGGTCCAGCAGTTCCGCGTACGCCGACATGATCCTCAACGTCACCGGCCCGGGCTTCTCCTCGCCCACCGCGTGTTTCTCGATCCGCGCCACCGGGCGGATGCCCGCCACCGACGAGCTGAGGAACACTTCCTCGGCCGCCAGCATCGCCTTGACGTCCAACGGGGCGTCGTCGCGGCAGGCGAGGCCCAGCGGCCCGCACAACTCGATGACGGCCGAGCGAACCGTGCCCGGCAGGATGGGCGTGTCCAGCGGCGGCGTGAAGACCTGCCCGCCGCACACCAGGAACACGCTGGAGAAGCACGCCTCGGCCAGGCGCCCGTCGGGCGTGTACCACAGCGCCTCCGCCGCCCCGCGGCTGGCCGCGTCCTGCATCGCCAGCAGCCGCGGCAGGTAGCAGCCGGTCTTGTGTCCGCACGTGGGGTCGCCCACCGCCTGGCGATACGGCGAGAGCGTCACCATCACGCCCTTGGCGTACCACTCCGCGGGGTGCCGCGGCATGGCCTCGGCCGTGATGATCGTCGTGGGCTTCTCGGCGTGCACGCCGCCCGGCGTGAGCGTGATGCGGATCCGGGCCTCGGCGAGGGCGTTGGCGGCGAGAAGGTCGGCCACGCCGGCGGCCAGACTCTCCGGCGTGGCGTCGGTGCGCAGGCCCAGATGGGCGACGGTGGCGAACAGCCGCCGCAGGTGCCGGTCGAGACGGAACGCACGGCCGTTGTGGGCTCGAAGGGTCTCAAAGACGCTGGCGCCGTGGAGCAACCCCGCATCGGAGGCGTCCAGCTTCGCCTCGCCCTCGAGCACAACGCGGCCGTTGATGTAGACGTTGTTCTCAGCCATGCACGGAGAGTGTAGCAGCCGGTCGTTGAGGTGACCAGCCCCCTTGGCGCCGCCGGCGCCTGGCTACCAGATGGGGTTGCCCGGACGCTTACGAAGAACCGCATGGTGTCCCAGGATGGGCCCCCGATGCCGCATCGGTTGAACCAACGCCGGAACTGAAGCGGCGAGACCGACACCCCGGCCGGTGGTCAACCCCGTGGGAGGCGTGCTTGCGGTGCGCCAGACGTTGTGTTCGCCCGAAGCATCGCGCAACAGAGCCGTGCCGTGTCGGCACGGTCGGGTGCGAATGAGGGACCGCCTGCGCCCGCGGACGCGGCGGAACCGGCCGGCGATTGTGAATGAGACGCGCAAGCAACTTCGTCCCTCTTCGCCCGGAAGGGGCGGTCAGGATCCAGTCCGAAGTTCTTCTCCATGATCCCGGACAATCCGGTAGAGTCGAGACGTGGCGCGGTGGCGACAGGATCGGGGAGTAGCCGTTTGCCGGCGGCTTTCGCTTGCCTGCCGGTGCCTCGTTCCGATCCATGGCTCCGTCTCCACGTCCCGCTCATCGAACCGGACGTGCGGATTTCCCGCATCCGGCTCGCCCAGCCGTGTCAGAGTTTGTGAAAGAACTGGATCTCGCAGGTTTGTCCGCGCTGGACGCTTTCTGTCGCCCCTTCGGGGCTCCATGCTTAATTGCTTGTGTACCGGGGGCTTACGCCCCCGGCTGAATCCTGATCGCCCCTTCCGGGCGAAGAGGGACAAGGCCGCTTCTGCGATTCTTCCACAAGCTCTGACGTCCCCGCCGTCGCGGCCGGCCCGAAGACGGCACGCGCCAACCGCAAATGACTCCCCGGCCGCACGCGGCCGCGATGTGCCACCACAACCAATCCCACAGAGGCACGGCTCACCGCGGCGGTCAGACCTGCGACAGTCGTCCTCTTCCGTCTCCTTGCTCGTCAGGCGCCCTCCCCACGTCGACAAGAGCCATTCGGTTGTCAATCGCTGCATGCTTCAGTCCGCGATTGGTCACCAGAACGGCAGAACAGGTTCCCCACGAAGGCTAATGGACCAGCAGACAGTGCTCGTTGCGGGTTCATCAACGTGGCGGAGTCTCCCACTTGGCGTCGGTCGTCACGCCGGCGAGTTCCGCGGCGGCCGCTTGCTGTCCTGCCACGTAGAGCGGCCAATCGAACTGTAGTTCGTGCTGACTCATGTACGCCCCGCCCGCCGCCACCCGGCGGCCCAGTTCATCCAGCAGCGTCCGATACCGCACGCGCCGCTCCTCCGGCAGTTTCATGTACGCCCGGATGATGCCCAAACGCACCTCCATGTCCTGCACGCCTTCCCGCAGCATCTGGAAGCGGATCGTCGGGACCGCCCCATGCGGGCCGGGGACGGTCAGCGCGTTGGTGTGCGAGAAGAACGACGTGGCCCGCGGCTTGTCGCGTTGCCCCGCCATCCAGAAATCCAGACCGATGCGGCCCATCAGGCCCGACTGCTGCGGCAGTGTGCGGAAGAGGAAAGGCGGGGAGTACTCCTGATGTTGCCATCGCTTCGTGGGCAGTTCGACGAAGTCGTTGGGATTGGCCAGGCGTTCTTCGAGTCTGGCGGCCGGCTGGACGAAGCAGAAAGACAGCCACATCCATTCCTTCAGTCCGATTTCGCCTCCCCCCGACGCAATCAGCTTGCCGTCCTTGGGTCCGGGGTCGCCACTGAAGTGACACAGGAAATTCCAGCGCGCATAGGGAACCCACTGTTTGAAAAGGTCCACGGTCTTCCGCCCCGGCCGCTGGTCGCCGCCGAGACCCAACATGACGATCCGTTCCGACCAGCCGCGCTTGAGCACCAGCGCGCGGACGCCGTCCACCAGCGGCTTCCAGAACTGCTCGCTGCCTGGGTCGCCGATCACCGGCACGGCCTGCTCGGCCGTTGCTCCCGTCTTCGGATCCCAGACGATCACGCGCGGAGGCGTGAACTTGGCATTCTCCTGCGTCTTATTCAGGTAGACCTTCGGGTCGAAGTTCTCGTACGCGCCCGCGAACTCCTTGGTGGAGTCCATGCTCCAGATGTACAGGCTGATCGCCTGGGGAGGGGCGCAGTGCTTCGTGTACGCGTCCAGGTACTTCTCCAGGATCGAGTAGTCCGGCTTCAGTCCCTGCTCTGTTTTCACCCAGCGGATCATCGGTTGCAGGTTGAAGTTGTATCCGGTCTTTCCCCGCCCGCCAACCTGTCCCAGGATCACCGGCACGTGGATCACGTCGTTGCCCACCTGCCCCATGAGCTCGAGCGACTTCTCCAGCAGAGCAAGGTGCTTCGGCGACCACGGCTCCACGTTGTACTGCATCGCGATGGTGTCCGGCGATGTCATCACGCCGATGGTCGACGTGAAGTCACGGGCATCGGGCACGGCGGCCCCGCTGACCAGCACCTGCACCGGTACGGCGAACGCCTGCCCGTTGGCCTGCAGCGCCAGCGTGGCTGCGTACCACCCCGGCGCCTGGTTCTTCGGCGCCTGCACGATCAACCAGACCGGTATCGTGCGGGCCCCGTTGGGGGCTTCGGACATGAGGGCGTCGCAGTAGTGCACGCCGGAATGCTGTGCCGCATAGCGGACCCGCACGGCTTGCGCCGGGATGGTCGCCCCCCCGGGGCCTGTCAGGACGCCGACCGTGGCGGACACGCCGCGCAGCCCCTCGGGGTCGGACAGCACCGTCTGCCCGCTGCCCACCCCGTTGCGGGGCACGGTCATCCGGATGGGCAGCACGGGGTCAAACGGGTTTCCCTGTTGTACGCCCCTGATCGGCAAGCCGCGGGCCCACAATATCGCCTGGAAGAAGCCGCGCCGAACCAGCGACCGCGGCGAAAGGGCATCCGTGATCTGCTCCTCGGCCGCGGCGCTCCAGAGATGGACGCCTTTGGCGGCCTCCGGATACGGGATGACGCCGGCGCCGCTCTCGCTGGTCACCTCGACGCGCTGCACCCCCAGATGTGCCCACCCGCGGTCGGCCTGAAGCGGCCCGGCCAGCGGCGCCCGACGGAGCCCGATCGCCAGCACGTTGCGCCCCTTGACCAGGACCTGCCGCGGCACGGCGACCGTGAACGTGCGCACCCGCTGCTGATACCGAGCCAGCCACTTCGCCTCCGGCGGCGTCGTCAACTGCGGCACCGGCAGCGGCGTCGTCCCGTCCTCCATCGTGTAGGCCGCGATCGGGTAGTCCTCGGCCGGCGTCAGTGGGGCGATCGCCCCCCGCGGAACAAACCCCCGCCCGATCTCCTCGCCGTTGACGTAGACAACCCCGCCGCCCAGGCACGTGACGGCCACTTGCAGGTCGCCGGCCCGCGCCGGGTCCGCCACTCCGAAGCTCGTGCGCAGGTAAAGCAGCGTCGCCCAACTGCCCCTGGCGTTCGTCGGCGAGCCGTAATCGCCCCCCAGGAGATCCACCAGGTCATCCCGGTCATAGCGAGCCCAGGAGCGATCGTCGAATGCCGCGCCGGCCCAGTCCGCGGGCGGCTGAGACGTGAACCGCCCCTCCGCCACGCCCGGATTGGCCGGGTCGAAGGGAGCATACTGGGCCGCGCCACGCCCCTGTGCGAACCATTGGAGCTTCTCTCCCGTACGCTGAAGGTTCGGCCCCTGCACCAGGTACGCCCGCCACGGGGTCTGCGCGGACAGGATCGGTGCGAGCAGCCCCCGCATTCCCGCTTCGGTCCCCGGCTTGACCACGACCGGACCCTTGCGCCGCTTCTCGATGCCGAACACGGCCGAATACGTCCCGGCCCTGTCATTGCCATCCAGCGACGCCTTCAACTTGATCGAACCTTCGATCGGCTGCCCGTGCGCGGGCGTCCATTGGTCCGGCACGATCGTGATGCCAACTTCGCCCTCCAGATTCGTTCCGTCGAATGCCAGCCTGGCGGCGTCCACCGGATGCTGCCCGCGGTTGTACCCGCTGGCGGAGGCGGGCAGCGCCGTCAGCGTCTTGGCCTTGCGGTCCACGTTGAAAGCCAGTCCCAGGCGCGTGTCCGGCTTCAACGCGTCCTGAAGCCACGCCACCCATCGCTTGCTCGCCTCGCCTTTGGGCTCCTCGATGGCCACATTCCCCTCGGCCTTGCGCGATGCCTCGGGACAACCGTAGGCGATGGAATACGTTCCGCCCCCCGCAGGGGCCCCGGGTGCCTTGTCCAGCGCCACGTCGAGCTCGATCCTCTCGGTGGCGAGGCCCACCTGAATCTGCATCGGCCCGCTTAGCCGGCCGCCCGCTATCTTCAGGCCGTGCTCCTTCATCCGGCAAACCGTGGAGGCCGAATCGGCGACCGTCAGGCCGTGTTGGCGGACCTGTCCGTCCTCTGTCCCCAGCAGGAGCCTCACATCCCTGCCGTCCGTGAGCACCTGTTGGAGAACGCACTCGTAATACACCCGCTCGCCGGCGGATGCGACCTGTGAAAACATCGTGGCCGGAACGCAGAGCATGAAGGCCCACTTGGTGTTCGCCATCCGGTTCTCCTCGGTTGTCTTCCTCTGGTACCATGTATCTCCCCTGCTGTCCATCCTTGGATGCTATCGCCCTGCTCGGCGGTTATACTTTGCCCATGCAGACGAAGAACCACGCGCCGGTGGGGCCAACAACAAACTTGGCGACAGTGGCCATGTCAGTCCTGTTGGCCTGCGGGCCGGCCGGCGCGGATCTCGCCACGCCACCGGCCGAGGCGCTTCCGGCCGGTGCGATCGCGCGGCTTGGCCGGACGCAGTTCCGGCATGTCTGGCCGGTGTGGGCCCTGGCCTATTCGCCGGATGGCAAGTTGCTGGCGTCCACGGGACAAGTCCGCAACCCCGACGGCCGATTCAGTGGTGTCATCCGCCTGTGGGACGCCCAGACGGGCCTGGAATCGAGGCCACCCCTCGTGCATGGGAACGTCGTCCAGCACCTCGCCTTCGCCCGAGGGGGGGAATTGCTCCTGTCAGGCAGTGCGGGGCCGGAATCGCTTCGCGTATGGGAAACCGCAACCGGCAAGCAGATGCTCGACGTGCCGGTGAAGTCGCCGCCGGCCCGTGCGACGATCTCGCCGGATGGCAAGCTGCTGTCGGCCGCCGTCGACGGCCAGGTCTGGCTGTGGGATGCAGCCACCGGCAAGCAGACCAGCAAGGTCGGCGACGGCTTCTCCGCATGCTTCTCGCCCGACAGTGCCCGGCTGGCCGTGGGCGGCGGGGTCGGCAAACGGCTGGCCGTGTATGAAGTGCCCGATGGTAAGGAGGTTTTCCGCTGCGCAGCGGAGGACGCAACCAAACCGGTCGGCTACCACTGCGTGGCGTTCTCGCCGGACGGCAAGCGCATCGCCGCCGGCGGCCCGCAGGCGTTCAGTTTCCTGCTGTGTGACGCGCAGCGGGGCAAGGAAATCGGCACGGCGGAGGGGCCGGGCACCCACTGGTTGGTGTTCTCGCCGGACGGCAGGCGCGTGGCGGCGGGGCATTACGACAATACCGTCCGCCTCTACGACGTAGCCGGCCTGAAGGAGCGGCACAGACTGCCCGTGCAGATTGCTCAGTGCCAGGCGTTGGCGTTCTCGCCGGATGGAAACACGCTGGCGACCGGCAGCGGGGAGGGCTTCATCCGCTTCTGGGACACGGAGTCGGGCAAGGAGCGCCTGGCCGAAGCCGGGCACCGTTCGGCGGTGGCCTGCCTGGCGTTTTCACCTGACGGCAAGTCACTGGTTACGGGCGGCCTTGACGGGCGGGTGCTGCTGTGGAACCCGCCGGCTACCAGGCCCGCCAGGACCGTAGTCGAACACGCCGGGCCGGTGGGCTTCGTGGAGTTCTCGCCGGATGGGAAGCGGCTCGCCTACTCCTGTGTGTCCGCTGGGGCGCCTGCCGCCGAACTGCGAGTGACCGAGGTCGAGTCAGGCAAGGTGATCCTGCACGTGCCAGGCCCGCGAAACCTGCCGTTCGGCCATGCGGCCGCATTCTCCCCCGATGGCGGCGGGCTCATCACGGTTGACGGGCGCGGCCAGATCGTTGGCACGGCGTTGAACGATGGGAAGGAACTGTTCCGCGGCCGCGTCTCGGCGGCAGCGTACATTCCCACGGCCGCATTCTCCCCCGGCGGCAGGTTGGCCGCCATCGCGGAAGAAGATACGCTCCGGATCGTGGAAGTCGAAACGGCGAGGGATTGGCTGAGCTTTCGTAGCGGCTACGTATTCGGGCGGTTCGGGCTTACGTTCTGCCCGCAGGGGGACCTGCTGGCGTACAA
This sequence comes from uncultured Planctomycetaceae bacterium, assembly GCA_964461295.1. Classification (GTDB taxonomy): domain Bacteria; phylum Planctomycetota; class Phycisphaerae; order SM23-33; family SM23-33; genus CAYWTX01. Next base: position 9,692 of record CAYWTX010000621.1, read on the forward strand.
TTTCGGGCCGGACGCGCGCCTCATCGAAGTTGCCTCGGGCGGGTTGGCCTTGACGCTGGCGGCGAACAAGCCCCCTCGACCGGTTCGCGGCCAGTGGCGCGCCGTGGCGGTTGCCGTTTCGCCGGACGGGCGGCTGGTTGCCGCGGGGGCAAACGACGGGACGATCCGGGTATGGGATGCGATTGCGGGCGCCGAACTGGCCGTGCTGGAGCACGCGGGCCTGGTCAACGCCTTGAGCTTCTCGCCTGACGGGAAGACGCTCGCCTCGGCCGCCGACGACGGCACCGCGCTGGTCTGGTCCCTTGGGGACGCCAACGTGCCGAAGCCGACTTCGACAGCCAAGTTCGACGAGGCGAAGATGAGCGACCTGTGGGCCGATCTGGCCGGCGCCGATGCGGCCAAGGCGTATGCTTCCATGTGGGCGATCGCGGCGGCAAACGACGCTGCCGTCGCCTTCCTGGCCGGGGAGATGCGGCCCGCCGTCCCGGCCGACGCCAACGGCGCCCGGGCGCTGATAGCGGACCTCGGTTCGCCGAAGTTCGCGGTCCGCGCGAAGGCCGACGAGGAACTGAAGAAGATGGGCCGCTCGGCCAAGGCCCAACTGCGAAGGGCACTTGAGGCGGCGGCGGACCCGGAGACCCGAGCGCGGCTGGAGGGCCTGCTGACGGCGCTGGGGAGCAAGGAGCGCCAGACGCCGGAGGAACTCCGCCACACGCGAGCCGTCGGCGCGCTGGAGCGCATCGGCTCGGCCAAGGCGCTGGCCGCCCTGGAGGAACTGGCCAGGGGCGCCCCCGGCGCCGACCTCACCGACCGCGCCCGCGAGGCGGCCGAACGCCTCGCCGCGGGCCGCGAGGTCCGCCGGTAGCCGCAGGCCGGTACTCGGTCTCCCCTCTGCCGCTCCCCCGCCGGCGGGGTCCAACGCGATATGCTCGGCCATCGACCAACGGCTTGATCCGTCGGTCGCCTCGCGGGCACGCCCTTGGCGTTCAGCAAAGGGAACCAAGCCATCCTGTCCGTCCTTCCCGAACATCGGGTCGAACGCTTCCGCTGAAGAGGTTCTCGCTCGGCGCCGGAAGGCTCTGTCGCACCGGAGGCGGGATAAACGGTCCAAACAATGTGGCATGGGTCAGGCAATTCGCCTACAATGTGGTATCGGCTGTGGGTGCCGCAATGAAGGCGCGTGCGACGAAAACCAATCCGGCGATGTTTGTCGCTGTGTTCTGCGGCCTGACGGCCTTGCCGGCCTGGGGCCAGGTGGGGCGCAGCGGCGTCAACATCAGGGATCCCGGCGCGATTCGCCAGCCCGGCGTGGGGCAGAGTTCGGTGCTGGCGGGTTCGGGCGTGGGCGTGCTGGGCGGCCGCGGGGGGGGCGGCGACGGCGGGATCCTCGCGGTGAACATGAACACGCAGATGGCCACGGGGCTGGGCACGGGTTCGGCGATGATGTCGCCACCCAACCCGCTGACCGTGTCGGCGACGGCGATGGGCGGCACGCCGCTGGGGATGACCCGCAGGGTGGAAGCCCCCGCACCCAATGCCGGCATGATCCTTCCGACGCGCACTCCTTCGCCCATCGCGATGTCCCCCCCGCCGCCCATGCGTTTGGGAGTGGCCCCGCAGGCAGCGCCGTCCGAGGGCATCGAGATGATCTCCGCGCCGGGCATGGGAGACATGTTGAAGCGCATGGACGCCCGTTCGCTGGGCGCCACCCGGACCTACCTCCAGGCCCTCCAGGCGGCGTCGGCCTCGCGACTGAGAGACCAGGGCAATCCGATCACTTCGCTGGTGCCGCCGCAGCCCAGCCTCTATCGCGACCACATGGCCAAGGGCGACGCCGCATTCCGCGCCGACAACTTCATCGCCGCCATCAGCGAGTTCCAGATGGCCAACGACATCGACGCCAAGGACGCCGAAAGCCTCATCTGCCTGCTCCACGGACAGTTCGCCATCTCGCGGTATTCTTACGGCACGTCGGCCTTCTACCTTCGGAAAGCCTTGGAGACCATGCCCGAGCTGCCCCTGGCCAACCTCCGCCCCCAGGGGTTCTTCCGGTCCAGGGCCGTGTACGCCGAGCGAATCGTGGCCCTGGAAGACCACGTGGCGCGCATCCCCAACGATTCGGAGGCCCTGCTTACTCTGGCCTACTTCCGCTGGTTCGCCGAGCCACGGGACGTCGCTTCGGCGGCCGACGCGGTTCGCCTCGCGTTCAGGGCCGCGGAGAAGGGGGGCGACAAGCTCCTGGCCGAGGCCGCCCAGACCTTCTGGGACGGCATGGTCGCCGCGGGAGCGGTTTCCGGCGGCCTCGGCGCCAAGTCGCCGAGTACCCAGCCCGGCGCCAAGGCCCCGGCTATGCCGTAAGCGACAACCCGCCGACGACGCGCCCTCGACCCGCCAGACACCCGGTGTCAAGGCCCAGTAGAAATGTCCGCTACTTCGCCCCAGTAGAAATGTCCGCTCGGCTCCGGCGACACTTGTACGATTGTCGCCATAAATGGGAGGAGGATGGACGTTTGGGTTCATTGGGTGTAGGTTCTTTGGCGTCGTCAGGAGGATAGGGCAACGCAGGAGTGCGACCCGAGCGCCTGGCGGCAGGACATACGGCAGAGGGCTGCGTCGTTCGCACGGCGCAGC